>NZ_KB911272.1:0-369442 GCF_000383455.1 Methylobacterium sp. 285MFTsu5.1
GCCTTCCAGCGGGCGGTCTCCGAGGACAAGGTCAACCTCGTCATCGCCAGCTACATCTCGGAGGTCGTGCTGGCGCTGATGCCCTGGGCGGCCCGGCTCAAGACGCCGATGATCACGCCCGGCGCGGCCTCGAACGAGATCAGCGCCGCGGTCCACAAGGACTACGCGCGCAACAAGTACACCTTCCATGGCTACCTGACCTCGGCGGCGCTCGCCCAGTCCATCTGCGATTCCACCAAGGACATGCTGATCGACCTGATGAAGGTGAAGACCGCCGCGATCATGAGCGAGGACGCGGCCTGGACCCGGCCGCTCGACGTCGGCTACGAGAAGTGCCTGCCCGAGATCGGCGTGAAGGTCGTCGACCACATCCGCTTCTCGCCGGACACGGGCGACTTCACGCCGATCTACAACAAGATCGAGGCGGCCAAGCCCGACCTGATCGTCACCGGCATCTCGCATGTCGGCGTGCAGCCGACCGTGCAGTGGCAGAACCAGAAGGTGCCGCTCGCCATGACCGGCATGAACTCGCAGGCGACCTCCTCGACCTTCTGGTCGAACACCAACGGCGCGACCCAGGGCGTGATCTTCCAGAGCATCGCCGTGCCGGGCGCGGCGATCACCGACAAGTCGCTCGCCTTCAGCGCCGCGTTCAAGAAGCGCTTCGGCAGCGACCCGTCCTACGCCGGGTACATGGCCTACGATCAGGTCTACTACGCCGCCGACGCGGTGAAGCGGGCCGGCACCACGGAGGCCGACAAGCTCGTCGACGCCCTGGAGAAGACCGACTGGGTCGGCACCGTCGGGCGCACGCAGTTCTACGGCAAGGACGACCAATTCACCCACTCGATCAAGTACGGGCCGGGCTTCGTTACCGGCCTGATGGCGCAGTGGCAGGACGGCAAGCAGGTCGCGGTCTGGCCGAAGAGCCTCGCGCAGGGCGCGATCGTCCTCCCGGCCGCCGTGAAGGCGGCGGCCCGCTAGGCGGCTCCCCGGACCGGCAACGGGCACGCGGCTTGCCAAGCGCGCCCGTTGCCGCAAGTAGAGCCGGGCCGCGACACCGTGAGCGCGGCCGAGACGACGTGCGCGCTGAGGACAATCGCTGATGGCCACCACCGACCTGCCCGGGACCATGCGCCAGATCCGTTACGCGGGTTCCGGGGGACCGGAGGTGATCAGCCTGGAGAACGCGCCCGTGCCGAGCCCGGGGCCCGGCCAGGTCCTGATCGAGGTGGTGGCGGCCGGGGTGAACCGGCCCGACGTCGCGCAGCGGTCCGGGGTGTACCCGCCGCCGCCCGGCGCCACCGAGATTCCCGGCCTCGAAGTCGCCGGCCGCGTGGTCGCGCTCGGCAGCGGGGTCGAGGGCCTGTCGGCCGGCGACGAGGTCTGCGCCCTGGTGATCAGCGGCGGCTACGCCGAGTACGCCGTGGCCGAGGCGGCCCACTGCCTGCCGCGACCGAAGGCCGTCTCGCTGGTCGATGCCGGCGGTCTGCCGGAGACCTTCTTCACGGTCTACTCCAACGTGGTCCAGCGCGGCCGCCTGACGCGCGGCGAGAGCTTCCTCGTCCACGGCGGGTCGAGCGGCATCGGCGCCACGGCGATCCAGATCGCCAAGCATGTCGGCGCCCGGGTCTTCGCGACGGCGGGCTCCGCCGAGAAGTGCCGGTTCTGCGAGGATCTCGGGGCGGATGCCGCGATCGACTACAAGCAGGCCGACTTCGCCGAGGAACTGAAGCGCCTCACCGACGGGCGCGGCGTCGACGTCATCCTCGACATGATCGGCGCCAGCTACCTCGCCCGGAACCTGAAGTCGCTGGCACCGGACGGGCGGCTGGTGATGATCGCGCTGATGGGCGGCTACAAGGTCGACGGGCTGAACATCACGCCGATCATGCGCAACCGCCTGACCTTCACCGGCTCGACGCTCCGGCCACGCGGGAAGGCCGACAAGGCCGCGATCGCCGACGGTCTCCGTCGGGACATCTGGCCCGAACTCGAGGCCGGACGCATCCGCTCCGTCACCCACGCCACGTTCCCGCTCGAGCGGGCGCGGGAGGCGCACGAGCTGATGGAATCGAGCGCCCATCTCGGCAAGATCCTGCTGACGACCGGCCGCTGAGCCGGCCCCGTCAGGAACCTGCCTCGGCGGCCCCGCGTTGGCGGCCGGTAACGAGATCGTGTCGCACAGCGCCCGTTCCGGCGTGTGGCGTCCCGCCGAGGAAGGTTTTGCACATGGCCGAGAGACTGAACCCCAACGAGAGCCGCCAGGGCGAGCGCGGCAAGCCGGTGCTCTGGGTCCTGGTGGCGAGCCTCGTCCTGCTGGCGATCGCCACCGTGGGCCTGCTCACGTGGAACGGCGCGAACTCGCCGAAGGACTACGCCAGCCAGAGCCAGGACGCGTCGCGCAAGGAGGTGACGGGCTCGGTCAACGGCCAGTCCGGCGGGTCGTCGCCGTCGAACAGCACCGCCGTCCCGGGCGGCAACCCGTCCTATCCGCAGCCGGCCCAGCCGGGCGCGAACGGCGCGCCGAAGTAAGGCGTCGCGCGCGGGACGGGATGCGCCGTCCCGCGGCCGACCCTCTCAGCGGGTCGGGATCGGCGTCGGGCCGCGGTAATCGTAGAAGCCGCGCTTGGCCTTCCGGCCGAGCCAGCCGGCCTCGACGTACTTCACGAGGAGCGGGCAGGGCCGGTACTTCGAATCGGCGAGGCCCTCGTAGAGAACCTGCATGACCGACAGGCAGGTATCGAGGCCGATGAAGTCGGCCAGCTGCAGCGGGCCCATCGGGTGGTTCGCGCCGAGCTTCATGGCGGTGTCGATCGACTCGACCGATCCGACGCCCTCGTAGAGCGTGTAGATCGCCTCGTTGATCATCGGCAGCAGGATCCGGTTGACGATGAAGGCCGGGAAATCCTCCGACATCGTCGACGTCTTGCCGAGTTTCGCGATGAACGCCTTGGCCGACTCGTAGGTCGTGTCCTCGGTCGCGATGCCGCGGATCAGCTCGACGAGCTGCATCACCGGCACTGGGTTCATGAAGTGGATGCCGATGAACTTCTCCGGCCGGTCGGTCGCCGCCGCCAGCCGGGTGATGGAGATCGACGACGTGTTGGTCGCCACGAGGGTCTCCGGCCGCAGCGACCCGCAGAGCGTGGTGAAGATCTCGCGCTTCGTCGCCTCGTTCTCGGTCGCCGCCTCGATGACGAGATCGCACGGGCCGAGGGCAGCGAAGTCGCGGGCGGGGACGATGCGCGAGCGGGCCTCGCCGCTGTCGCCTTCGGTGAGCGTGCCCTTCGAGACGAGGCGCGCGAGGCTGCCCTCGATCACCGACAGCCCGTTCTCGAGCCGGGCGGGATCGCGGTCGTTCAGCAGAACCTCGAAGCCGGCGGTGGCGCAGACTTGCGCGATGCCGCTGCCCATCTGGCCCGCGCCGACGATGCCGACCCGCTTGATCTCCATATGCATGTGCCGACCTGTGCCCCCAAGGCGGATGCCGCAGCGCTGCCGCCCAGCTCTCTGGACGGCACGGACGCGACGGCACCGCGCGAAGTCTCGCCGCTGCTGCCTTCTAGACCAATCCTCGATCCGGAAGGAACCCGTGAAGCCGCGTTCTGCGACAATGCTCGCGGGTTGCCAGATCCGGTGCCGTTACTGGCCCTTGGCTTTGCCGATCTCGGATTGCAGCTCGGGAACGACCTGGAACAGGTCGCCGACGAGGCCGTAATCGGCCACCTGGAAGATCGGCGCGTCCTCATCCTTGTTGATGGCGACGATGACCTTCGAGTCCTTCATGCCGGCGAGGTGCTGGATCGCGCCCGAGATCCCCACCGCGACGTAGAGGTCCGGCGCCACGACCTTGCCGGTCTGCCCCACCTGCCAGTCGTTCGGCGCGTAGCCCGCGTCCACGGCGGCGCGCGAGGCGCCGACGGCGGCGCCCAGCGAGTCGGCCAGCGGCTCGATCAGCTCGTGGAACTTGTCCGAGGATCCGAGCGAGCGGCCGCCGGAGACGATGATCCGCGCCGAGGCCAATTCCGGCCGGTCGGACTTGGCGATCTCCTCGCCCTTGAAGCTCGAGCCGCCCGCCTCAGGCGCGGCCGCCGAGACGGCCTCCACCGGCGCCGGGGCGCCGCCCTCTTCGGCCGCCTTGAAGGCCGCCGTGCGCACGGTGATCACCTTCTTGCCGGCGGGCGCCTGCACGGTCTGGATGGCGTTGCCGGCGTAGATCGGCCGCTCGAACGTGTCGGGCGAGACCACCTTGATGATGTCGGAGACCTGCGCGACGTCGAGCAGGGCGGCCACGCGCGGCAGCACGTTCTTGCCCGTGGTCGAGGCCGAGGCGATGATCGTGTCGTAGGGCTCGGCGATGGCGGCGATGAGCGCCGAGACCGGCTCGGCGAGATCGTGGTCGTAGACGCCGTCCTCGGCGTTCAGGACCTTCTCGACGCCGTCGAGCTTGCCCGCGGTCTCGGCCACGGCCTTGGAGCCGGTGCCCAGCACGAGGGCGTGGACCGGCGCGCCGATCTCCTTGGCGGCGGCGAGCGCCTTCAGCGTGCTGTCCTTGATCTGGCCGTTGCCGTGCTCGACGAAGAGAAGTGTCGTCATGGTCTGCTGGTGCCCTCGAAGGTGGTGGCGCGGGGCTCGACCGTCGACCGGGAGCCCCGCCTCGGATCAGATGACGCCGGCTTCGACCTTGAGCTTCTGGACGAGCTCGGCCGCGGAGGCGACCTTGACGCCGGCCGAGCGGCCCGGCGGTTCGGCGGTCTTCAGCACCGTGAGCCGCGGCGTGACGTCGACGCCGAGCGCGTCGGGTGCCAGCTCCTCCAGGGGCTTCTTCTTGGCCTTCATGATGTTGGGCAGCGATGCGTAGCGCGGCTCGTTGAGGCGGAGGTCCGTCGTCACGATGGCCGGCAGCTTGAGGCTCACGGTCTGCAGGCCGCCATCGACCTCGCGGGTGACGTCGAGGCTGCCCTCGCCGGGCTCGATCTTGTACGCGAAGGTGCCCTGAGGCCAGCCGAGCAGGGCGGCGAGCATCTGGCCGGTCTGGTTCGAGTCGTCGTCGATCGCCTGCTTGCCGAGGATGACGAGCTCCGGCCTCTCCTTCTCGACGACGGCCTTCAGGAGCTTCGCGACGGCGAGCGGCTCGCAGTTCACGTCGGTCTTCACCAGGATCGCCCGGTCGGCGCCCATGGCGAGTGCCGTGCGCAGCGTCTCCTGCGCCTGCTGCGGGCCGATCGACACGGCCACGATCTCGGTGACCTTGCCCTTCTCCTTCAGGCGGATCGCCTCCTCGACGGCGATCTCGTCGAAGGGGTTCATGGACATCTTGACGTTGGCGAGCTCGACGCCGGAGCCGTCGGCCTTCACGCGAATCTTGACGTTGTAGTCCACCACCCGCTTGACGGGCACCAGCACCTTCATGGCGGTCACGATCCTTCCCCGGAGGATTCTTGTCGTCGTGCAGGCCACTCCCACGGGCGCGCGAGGCGCAGCGTGGCCGGGGCACGCAAGGCGCCGGACCGTAACGGCCACATTTCCGCCTTGTCAACGCGGCGCCGTGGCGGCCCCGCGAAAACCGCGATGCCGGCTCAGCGATTGGCGCCGGGCACCCAGAGCACGTCGTCGGCCCCGTCGCCGTTCGCCGCCCGGCTCGCCACGAACAGGAAGTCCGACAGGCGGTTGAGGTAGCGCAGCGCCTCGGACGAGACCGTCTCGTCCTCCCGCGCCGCGAGGCTCACCGCGAGCCGCTCGGCGCGCCGGCAGACGGTCCGGGCGAGGTGCAGGGCCGCGGCAGCCGGCGAGCCGCCGGGCAGCACGAAGGATTTCAGCGGCGGGATCGCGGCGTTGAGCGCGTCGATGTCGCGCTCCAGCCGGTCGACCTGGCTCGCCACGATCCGCAGCGGCTCGTAGGGGAGGGGCTCGGGGGTCGGCGGCGTCGCGAGGTCGGCGCCGAGGTCGAACAGGTCGTTCTGGATCGCCCCCAGCATCCCGTCGAGGGGGCCCTGCGTGTGCAGGCGCGCCATGCCGATGCAGGCATTGGTCTCATCGACGGTGCCGTAGGTCTCGACCCGCAGGTCCGCCTTCGAGCGCCGCTGCCCGTCCGCTAGCGCGGTCGTCCCCTTGTCGCCGGTCCTCGTGTAGATGCGGTTGAGCTTGACCACGGGGTGGCGTGCCTCAGAACGTGTAGCCGATCTTGCCGCCGAAATTGGTCAGGCCGCGGTTGTTGGCGCAGAGCCCGGCATTCGACATGTGCTCGACCGTCGCCATGATGCTCCAGTGCTCCGTCAGGCGGAAGCCCAGGGCGGCCGCCTCGCGGAACATCGGCGAGCAGCCGAGGGTGTTGAAGCCGTAGGGCGTCTCGGCCTTCGGGCCGGTCCAGCCGTTATGGGCCACGCCGCCGAAGAACCCGTCGAGGAACACGCGGCGGTTGAAGGTCTCGGGGAAGATCTCGAGCGTCCAGGTCGCGCCGAGATAGGCGTAGCTGGTCCGGCCGCCGGTGTTGTAGCTGCCGCCGACGGTCGGCCGCGGCACGAAGGCCTGCCAGAACGGATCGTCGCTGATGCGCGGCTTGGCGAACAGGATCTCGCCGTTGACGTTCGCCTTGCTGAAGCCGGGGAGCTTGCCCTCGGCGCTCCCGGGATCCTGCACCGAGCCGCCGATCCGGATCTCCGACACGATGCTGAGCGGCTGGACGGGGGCCGCGTAGGCGGCGGGCGGCGGCGGCGCGAGGTCGGCGGCCGAAGCCGGCAGAATCGCCGCCCCGGTCAGAAGGCCGAACAGACGGAGGCGGGAAGGGGCAGTCATGCGGGCTCGGCCGGTTAGGCGCAGCGATTTGCTTCTACCGAGCGTAGCAGAGGCCCGCGCGGCGGGGCGGCCTATTCATCCTTCACCGGATCGAAAGGTGTTCGGTGCGGCGGCGCGGTCACACCCGGCCCGACGACGTCACGCCGAGCGCCACCAGACGACGCCCATGATGATCACGATCGCGACGAACTGCAGGAGCACCCGGAGGCGCATCAGCTTCTGCGAGAGGTTCACGCTGCCGCCGCGCATCATGTTGGCGAGGCCCGCGACCAGGACCGCGGCGACGGCGAGGCAGGCGATCAGGACGAGGGTGTTGGACGACATGCGGTCGGGGATCCGGGTGGGGCGCAAGCCGCGATGCGGCTCGGCGCGTCGTTGAGGTGTCGGGCGCTCAGTTGCGGCGGAGCAGGCGCTCGAAATAGTCGAGTTCCTCGCGGGGGCGACTCGGGTCGCCGAGCTTGCGCCGCAGCTCCTCCATGATGCGCCGGGCGCGCTGGACCGCGGATTCGTCGGCCGTGGGGACGCGGACCCGCCCGTCGCTCATGTCGCGGCCGCGGGTCGGGCGCCCGAGGGGATCGTCGTCGCGCGCGCCGGCCTGACCCTGCTGGCCCGGCTGCTGGCCGCCCTCCTGCTGGCCCTCGCCCTGGCCCTCGGCCATCTCCTGCATCTGCTGGGCCATGCCGTCGGCGCCGCGCTTGAGGCCGTCGAGGGCGCGGCCCTGCGCGTCGACCGCGCCGTCCGAATCGCCGTCCTTCAGCGCGTTCTCGGCCTCGCGCATGGCGTCCTCGGCGTCGGAGAGGCCCTGCTCGCCGCGCATGCCGTTCTCCTTCATGCGCTTCTGAAGGTCCTCCAGCCGCTGCCGGAGCGCCTGCTGGCGCTCGCCGACGCCGCCCTGCTGGCCCTCGCCCTGCTGCCCCTGACCCTTCTGGCCCTGTTGGCCCTGACCCTGCTGGCCTTGCCCCTGCTGACCCTTCTGACCCTGCTGGCGCTGGCCCTGCTGGCCGCGCTGTCCCTGCTGCGGCTGGCCGCGGTTCTGCGGGCGCTGGCCGTCGCGCTGCTCCTCGCCGTCCTTGAAGGTCTCGTCGCGCAGGCCCTGCTGCTCGCGCGACATCGCGTCGAGATCGCGCATCTGCTTCTGCATCTCGCGGGACGCCTGATCGGAGCGTCCGCCGCGCTCGGCGGTCTGGAGATTCTCCAGGATGTTGCGCAGCTGCTCCATCAGGCGTTGCGCCTCGGCGGTGTCGCCGCGCTTCATCGCCTCCGCCATGTCCTGGATCATCTTGTCGAGATCCTCCGGCGTGACGGTCTTGGTCTGCCCGTTGCTCTGGCCGCGCTCGCTCTGCTCGCGGGGCTCGCGGCCCTGCTTCTGCGCCATCTCGGACAGGAACTTGTCGAGCGCCTGCTTCAGGTCCTGCGTCAGGCGCTTGATCTCGTCGTCGGGCGCGTTGCGCTCGATCGCCTCCTTCAGCCGGTCCTGGGCCTGGCGGAGCTGCTTCTCGGCGTCCGACAGGTCGCCGTCCTCGATCTTGAGAGCCATCTCCCAGAGGAGGTCGGCCACCGCGACGAGGTCGGCATCCGTTCGGGCGCGGCGCAGGCGCTCGGTCGCGGTCCGCAGGCCGAGGAAGATCGCGGGCTGCGGCGTGTACGTGTCGGGCGCGACCAGCAGGGCGTCCAGCGCCCCCTGGACCCAGCGGCGATCCGTGTCGGGCGCGATGACGAGCCGGCGGCGCTGCTCGGCGAGCGCCCGCGCCAGCGGCTCGCGGAACGGCCGCGCCGGCAGGACGATCTCGGTGTCGGGCGTGCGCCCCTCCTGGCCGGCCTCGTCCTTGACGACGATGTGGTAGCGCACCTTCGCGCCGGACCACGGGCTCTCGGTGAGGTCCACGAGGGTCTTGGTATCGGTGTCGCCGCTCGCGTCGCCCGGCAGCGCCAGGTTGATCTGCGGCACCGGGACCAGGGCCCGCGCGGATTTCAGCGGCTCGATCACCGCCTCGGCCGAGCTGATCCCGTAATCGTCCTTCGCCCGGTAGGTCAGGTTGAAGGTGCCGCGCCCGTTCACCTCGGGGCCGCCCACGGCGGTCACCTCCGGCGGCCGGTCGGGGATCGCGTCGACCGTGAGACGCTGCTTGCCCGCCGGGGTGACGATCGTCAGCGCGGCGCCGCCGACGATGCGGTAGCGCTCCTCGCGCAGGTCGGCGCGCGCCTCCTGGCCCGGCACCGGGACGAGGCCGGCATTCGGCGTGGGGGTCGTCTCGGACGCGGCCTTGCCCTGGCCGGCGATCCGCACGATCAGCTGCGCGTTGACCGGCGCGCGCAGGTGCTGGTCGCTCCCGTCCATCGCGATCAGCAGCGGCGGAAGCCGCGTGTAGAGCGGCGGGTCGATCCAGCCGTCCACGCGGAAGTTCGGGCCGGGCGCCGCCGGCTCCTGCCAGTCGAAGGCGGCGCCGATCCGCTGGCGCCACTCGGGGCCGGCCACGAACAGGCTGGCGACCGCCGCGACCACTAGGCCGGCGCGCAGCGCGAAGGGGTCGTGCCGGGTCATGCCCGGCCGCGGCAGGCCGACCCGCAGGGCCGAGATCGCCTGCGCGGCGCGGCGCTGGTGGAGGTCCCACAGCAGCCGGCTCCCCGGATCGGCGGCGCCGACGGCGAGGCTGTCCTGGGCGGCCGAGGCCGGCCCGTGCCGCAGCTTCGGATCGCGGGAGGCGGCCTCGCGGTCGAGCCGCGCCAGGGCGAGGCGACGGTCCGGCCGGGCGATGTGGATCAGCGGCAGGAGCGCGGCAACGAGCAGGATGGCGAGGGCGCCGAGGCCGATCTGGCGCCAGAGCGGCGTGAGGTCGAGCCAGACGCCCGCCCAGGAGACGACCAGGAAGAGCAGGAAGACGCCGATGCCGCGCCAGAGCACGGGCCAGGCCTGCTCCCACAGGGCGGCGGCCCGCGCCTGCGCCACGAGCCGGTCGAGCCGCGTGGACGCAGCGTCCGCTCCGCCCACCCGGGTCTTGCTCTCGGTGCCGTTGCTGCCGATCACGCCGACCGTTCCGCCTCACGCCGAAGGAGTGGCCCACGGAGCCGCGCCCGGCGGGCCCCGTCACACGTGCCTAGCATGGTGGGCCGCGCAGGTCGGCGGGTCAAATCGGCGCGACGCCGACCCGACCGGGGCGCGGTCAGTTGTGCGCCTGGATGAAGTTCCGCACCTGCGGGTAGATCTGCGACTCCCAGCGCCGGCCGGCGAAGACGCCGTAATGGCCGACGCCGGCCTGGAGGTGATGGGTCCGCATGTACGGGGCGAGGTCCGAGCACAGGTCGTGGGCCGCCATGGTCTGGCCGACGGCGCAGATGTCGTCCCGCTCACCCTCGACCGTCATGAGCGCCGTGCGGCGGATCGCGCGCAGGTCGATCGGCTCGCCCCGATACGACACCGCGTTCCGGGCCAGGGCGTGGTCCTGGAACACGGTCTTGACCGTCTCCAGGTAGAAATCGGCGGCGAGATCGAGCACGGCGAAATACTCGTCGTAGAAGGACTCGATCGCCTCGGCCTTGTCGTGCTCGCCGTTGGCCATGTGCCAGAACAGGTCGGCGTGGCCCTGGACGTGGCGCTTGGCGTTCATCGCCATGAAGGCCGAGACCTGCACGAAACCCGGATAGACCTTGCGGCCGGCCCCCTTGTGGCGCGACGGCACCGTGGCGATCAGGTTCTTCTCGAACCACTCGATCGGCTTGGAGGTCGCGAGCTCGTTCACGCCCGTCGGGTTGATCCGGCAATCCACCGGTCCGGCCATCAGGGTCATGCTGCGCGGGGCGGCCGGGTCCTTCGACTGCGCCATCGCGGCGGCGGCTACCAGGGCCTGCACGGCGGGCTGGCACACCGCCACCATGTGGGCGCCTTCGCCCATGGTCCGCAGGAACTGGATGAGGTGGCTCACGTAGTCGTCGAAGCCGAAGGTCCCGTCGGAGAGCGGCACGTCCCGGGCGTTGTGCCAGTCGGTGATGTAGACGTCGTGGTCGGGCAGCATCGTGCGCACGGTGGCGCGGAGCAGCGTGGCGAAGTGGCCCGACATCGGCGCCACCATCAGCACCTTGGGCTGCTCGGTGTGGATGTCCTTCTTGAAGTGGAGCAGCGTGGCGAAGGGCGTGACCTCGACCGCCTCCTCGGAGACCGGGACGCTCCGGTTCCCGACATTCACCGACTCGATGCCGTAGGGCGGCCGCGCGAAGGTCAGGCCGGCGCGCATCATCATCCGGGCCCCGGCGGACATCCAGGTCGCCGGCTCGCCCCACCCGACCCAGGGCGACCAGATGTCGTTCAGCAGCCGCCCCCACGCCCGGGTCTGGGCGGCCATGTCGGTCTGCAGATCGAACGCGTCGTACAGCATCGGGCAGGCACTCGCTTGAGCCCTGCCCGGCACGCGGGCCATCGGGGCGGCAACGTTGGCGGATGCCGGAGTGAGGGTTGCATCAGCGTGGCCGTGCAGGATGGGTCCCGTTCCCGGGGGCGGCAACTGTCCGATAGGCGGATGCGAACAAGAATTGTCGTGACGTGACTTTGATGCACCACGCGCCGCGCCGATCACATTCGGGTGTGCCGAATCGTCCGGCACACCCCCGCCGTCACGAGGCGCGGCGAATGACCGGGCGCGGGTCGGACTCGCTCCGACGATGCTCGCAGGCGACCTTGAGGTACCGGTCGCTGCCCCCGGGCAACCCGGCCTGGGCGGCCATCGTCTGGGCGTGCATCAGGCATTCCATCGGCGTGTGCGCCGGCGCGACGATGACGTCGAGGGCGGTGTCGCGCGAGCAGTCCTGGGCCAGCAGCGTGCCGGCACAGACGAGGGCAACGGAGAGCAATTCCGACATGACGGACCTCAGCTTCGAGTGATCGAAAGGTCCGCGGGGTGCTCCGGCGTGCGAGCCACCGCGTTGTCGTTGCCTGGTCGCTTCCTCCGGTTGCTGAAGACTTGAAGCACGTCATGTGCCAGCGCAGCACGACGCGTCCCTTGAGAGGTGCAGTGCCGTCCGGGCCGGCCTCAGTCGCGGGCGGGAAGCCAGCGCGTCTCCGGCTCGTCGGCGGGCAGGAGCGCCGCGACCGCGTCGAGGTCGACCACGTACTGATCGGTGAGGCGCTGCCACATCTCGACCGGCGAGGCGACCTGCGGCCGGAGCCCGTCGAGGGCGCGGGCGAGCAGAGCCGCATTGACGAGCTTCGGGCGCGGCACGAGCGGGTCAGCGTTCAGCATCGATGACGATCCCATTGGAGTGACGCCATCCTGCGTCGATCGTGGTTAACGATGGGTTACGTGCCGCCTCGACATCTTGCGCTGTTCTTGCGGACGCTTTCGCGCCGGGCTCTGAGCTGGATTCGTCGGCGCCCTCGGTCACGCCGAGGCGCCGCCAGACCTGAGTAACGCTGCCCGCGGACGCACCGGGCCGCGTGGGACGCCCAGGCGAATCCACGCGCGTTCGCCAGGGCGTCGGCACCCGCTCGAGTTCACAAGCCGGACCCCTTCCCTTATCAGGCAGGCGCATCGAGCCTGTCCCGGCCGACGAAGTGCCGCCGCGCAGGGCGCGCACGGCTCCGGTCGCGCGGCTCCGGTCGATTGTGCGAACGGGACATCATGGACGCCAAACCTGAAGCGATCGGCGCGACGCATGAGCCGACGGCGCGACTCGTGCTCGCGTCCGCTTCGCCCCGCCGTCTCGCGCTGCTCCAGCAGATCGGGATCGAGCCGGCGGCGCTCCTGCCCGCCGAGATCGACGAAACACCGCGCAAGGCCGAGCCGCCGCGCGAGCTGGCGCGTCGCCTCGCGCGGACGAAGCTCGCCACCGCCGAGGCGGCGCTCCACCTGGAGGACACGACGACGCCGACCTGGCTTCTCTCGGCCGACACGGTCGTCGCGGTCGGGCGGCGCGTCCTGCCGAAGGCCGAGATCCCCGACGAGGCCGCGGATTGCCTGCGCCTGCTCTCGGGCCGGCAGCACCGGGTCTACACGGCGGTCTGCGTGCTCTCGCCCCGCGGGCGCCGCGAGCGGATCGTCGAGAGCCGCGTCCGGTTCAAGCGGCTCTCGGGCCGGGACATCCAGGGCTACGTGGCCTCGGGCGAGTGGCGCGGCAAAGCCGGCGGCTACGCGATCCAGGGCCTGGCCGGGGCCTTCGTGGTCAAGCTGGTCGGCTCGTACAGCGGCGTGGTCGGCCTGCCGCTCTACGAGACCCTGAGCCTGCTCGACGGCGAGGGGTATCCTGTGCGGGCCGGGTGGGGCGCCCTCGCATGAACCGCGAACGCCGGCCGCCGCCCTGTCCGATCTGCCGGAAACCGTCCGCGCCGGAGTTCCAGCCGTTCTGCTCCCAGCGCTGCGCCGACGTCGATCTGGGGCGCTGGCTCAACGAGCGCTACGCGATCCCCGAGGAGCTCGATCCCGACGCGCCGCCGCCCCCGCCGGATCCGGAGCGCTGAATTTTTCGGCCTTCCGGTCCCGTCAATGTCACGCGAGGCTGGACAGGCCGCCAAGCACTCACTATACCCCGCGACGTCCGAGGCCGGCACCGGCGCGGACGACGCCCAGGTAGCTCAGTTGGTAGAGCATGCGACTGAAAATCGCAGTGTCGGCGGTTCGACTCCGTCCCTGGGCACCATCATCCCGCTGAGCCCCCGACCATCGGATCGGTAGAGCCGGCGACAGGATCTTCGATTTTCTGACAATACTCGGCTGCAGGTCGCGCGCGTCCGCGCGTCCCAATCAGCGCGTCTCCGCGTCGCGCAGGTGCAGGTAGGTCGGATCGAATTCGGCCGCTTCCTGCAGCCCGGCCCAGTCGTGGACGGTGAGGCGGCGACCCCGGAGCGTGATCAGGCCGGCGGCTTTGAGATCGCGGATCGTCCGGTTGACGTGGACCGACGTGATCCCGAGGGCATCCGCGAGTTCGGGCTGCGTCATCGGCAGGTCGCAGGTCCGGTCGGGTGCCAGCCCGACGGCGTCGAGGCGGGTCATCAGCTCGCAGAACAGGTGGGCCATCCGCGCATACGCTTCCCGGCGCCCGGTGTTGAGCATCCATTCCCGGACCAGGGCGGCGTCCATCAGCGTCGCGCGCCAGAACACCTCGTTGAGGCGCGGGTGCGCCCGCAGCATCGCCCGGACCGTGTCGTGCTGAACGAAGCCGAGGCGGCAGGCGCTCACCGTGGCGATGTTGATGTCGAGCACCTCCAGGAACAGGCTCTGGAAATCCGGCACGTCCCCGGGGACGTGGTAGCTCATCACCTGCCGCTTGCCCGCGCGTGTCGACTTGTAGGTGCAGGCGATACCGCTGAGCAGCGTGAAGCTCCGGGACGGCCGGTCGCCCTCCCGAATGATGTCCTGGTTGGGCTCGAACTGGGCGACCTGCAGCGGGAGCGCGACGAGGGCGGCGCGCTCCGCGTCGGACAGCCGGAACAGGGCCACGGTCTCGATCCGGCGCAGGAACGGATCTCTGACCGACGGTTGGGGTGTCTCGTTCATCGCGCCTCGGCCGTCCGGCAGAAGCGCTCGGCGTCGCGCGGCCGGTCGTCCACCGTCGTTGGTCCCCGCGTAAGTGTAGGGTCCCGGTCGGGCGCGACCAGGGCGAGGGCCGGCACCGGGCGCCCTCGGTGAGGCCGGGACTGGAATTTCCCGCCCCGTCCGCGCACAGAAGTCCGGCGGCGCGGTCGCCGTTCAGCCTGACGGAAAGCCCGATGAACACGGCAGATCTCGCCCCGCACGCGCATCAGGTCCTGCGCGACGCGACCCTGCCCGAGCTGCCCCGGCACTACCGCGGCAAGGTCCGGGACAATTACGACCTTCCCGACGGCCGGCGCATCCTCATCACGTCGGACCGGATCAGCGCCTTCGACCGGGCGCTCGCGGCGATCCCGTTCAAGGGCCAGGTCCTGACCCAGACCGCCCGGTACTGGTTCGAGCAGACCGCCGACCTGTGCCCGAACCACGTCCTCGCCTATCCCGATCCCAACGTGGTGGTCGGCCGGCGCCTGGATATCCTGCCCGTGGAGGTGGTGGTGCGCGGCTACCTCGCGGGCACCACGTCGACCTCGATCCTGACGCGCTACCGCGCGGGCGAGCGGGACATGTACGGCCACACCTTCCCCGACGGGATGCGGCCGAACCAGCGCCTGCCGGAGGCGATCATCACGCCGACCACCAAGGCGTTCGACGGCGGCCACGACGAGCCGCTCACCGAGGCGGAGATCCTCGAGCGCGGGTTGCTGACGCGCGCGCAGTGGGAGACCGTGTCGGGGGCGGCCCTGGCGCTGTTCGCGCGCGGCACGGCCCTGGCGGCGGAGCGCGGCCTGATCCTGGCCGACACGAAGTACGAGTTCGGCACGGATCCCGAGGGCCGGATCGTCCTCGCCGACGAGATCCACACGCCGGACAGCAGCCGGTACTGGTTCGCGCAGAGCTATCCCGAGCGCTTCGCCGCGGGTTCGGCCCCGGAGAGCTTCGACAAGGACTTCGTGCGCAACTGGGTCGTCGCCCGCTGCGACCCGTACAAGGACGCGATCCCGGAGATCCCCGCCGAGGTCGTCCTGGAGACCGCGGCGGTCTACATCCGCGCCTACGAGACGATCACGGGCAAGCGCTTCGTCCTGCCGGACCCGGCCGAGGAGCCCCTGGAGCGGATCCGGCGCAACATCGCCGCCTATCTCGCGGCGTAGCCTCGGGGTCGGGACAGGAGGTGCGGCGCCCGCCGCCGCACCCGGTCGAGCCTGTCAGGCCGCCGCGGCGATCGGGGCCGGCGACGGCGCGTCCATGGCGCGCAGGTAGACGTCGAGGAGCGTCTCCTGCTCGTCGCGCTCGTCCTTGTCCTGCTTGCGGATCTTCAGGATCTCCTTGAGCACCTTCACGTCGAGACCCTCGCCCTTGGCCTCGGCGAAGACCTCCTTCTTGGCCTCCATCAGGTCCTTGATCTCCTCCTCCAGCCGTTCCACGCGCTCGATGATCGAGCGGATGCGGTCGCCCGCGACGCCCACGGTGTCGGTCATGTCGGTCATGCAGTCCCTCGTCGGATGACGGGGGCACCCTCGCCCGACAGGGTAAGCGGCGGGTTAAGGCCGGGCCGGCGCTTCGACTTGGCCCTGGACCGGGCCCTGGACCCGGTTCCGGATCCACCCGGCGATCGCGTCCGCCACGGCGTCGCTGTTCGATTCCAGCATCATCATGTGGCCGTTGCCGCGGATGCCGTGGTCGGCGAGCGCCAGCCGGTCCGGCTTCGCGCCCGCCTGAGTCAGGAACGCCGCCGTGCAATCGTCCATGGTGGCCCGGAACGACGCCTCGGCGGTCACGATCACCGCCGGCACCCGGGCGAGGTTCGGCAATCGGCGCGCGGGCTCGGCCTGGAGCCAGCAGCGGATCCGGTCGGGCGCGGCGGCGCTCTCCGCCTGAACCACCGTCAGGTCGGCCGGGCCGCTCACCGGCGGCTCGAAGTGCAGCGGCACCCGGGTGATGCCGTAGGGCCGCGCCCGGGCCTCGCCGACGCGCTCGTACCAGTCCGCGCCGCCCTTGAAACGGATGTCGTAGAAAGTCGGCCCGTTCGGCTCGACGGCGACGTGCGCCTTCACGAGGTCGGGCCGCTGATCCGACACCGCCCAGCCGAAGACGCCCGCCTGCGAGTGCGTCAGCAGGATCGCCGGGCCGATCTTCTCCAGCAGGGCGATCAGCGCCGGGTCGACCAGTTCCTCGCTCCTCAGGGCGCTGGCGATGTAGGGCACCTGGGAGAGGTAGAACTGATCGAAGGCGGCGTTGCCGCGGATCCCGGCGCCACCCGGCCACTGCGTGTGGAGCTTCGCCTGCGGGTAGAGCGCGGACCGCTCCTGCCCGGTGAACACCGTCTCCAGATCCTCGGCGGGCAGGCGGGCGTAGGGGCCGTAGGTGTCCGGGTCGCCGCCCGAGCGGCCGCGACCGACCTGGTCGACGACGTAGACCGCGAAGCCCTGCGCGGCGAAGCGGTCGGCCCAGCCCGGCCGGCCGTCGGGCGTCCCGAGGAAGTTGGTCCCGGTCTGGGCGGTGCCGTGCACCAGGACGATCGGGTAGGGCTGCGTCACCCGCTCCGGAACGCGGTACTCCACGAACATCTGGCCGGACGCCGTCGTCTTGCCGCCCGCGGTGGCGTAGCGGCCGCCGACGAAGAAGTAGCCCGCGGGCTGCGTCGGCCTGAACGGCCCGTCGGCGGCACCCGGCTCGGCGGCTCGGGACGGCGATGCGGTGGCGAGACAGAGCAGGGCCAGCGCCCCGGCGGCGGCGTTCCTCGACATGGCGTCCTCCCGCGGGCGTCTGGCGCGCCCGGCGGGAGGCATATCAGCGTGAAAGTCCGGCCCGGTCCAGCCGGGCGTCCGTTCAGGCGTGGGCGAGGCGCGGCTTCTTCCCCAGCGCCTCCTCGACGGTGCCCGCGCCGTCGAGATAGCCGTGGACCTTGGGGTTCGGCATGATCAGCGAGGCCACGAAGGCGATCGCCATCAGGACGGTCACGTACCAGAAGAACGTGCTCTCCATGCCGGCGTCCTTGAACCACAGGGCGACGAACTCGGCGGTGCCGCCGAAGGTGGCGTTGGCGATCGCGTAGGAGAGGCCGACCCCGAGCGCCCGGACGTTGGTGGGGAACAGCTCGGCTTTCACGATACCGCTGATGCCCGTGTAGAACGACACCACGGCGAGCCCGAGGGTGATCAGCGCGAAGGCAAGGTAGGGGTCCTTGTTGGTGCCGAGGGCCGTCATCAGCGGCACCACCATGAGCGTGCCGAGGCCGCTGTAGAGTAGCATGTTCGCCTTGCGGCCGATCTTGTCGGAGAGCGCGCCGAAGATCGGCTGGATGATCATGTAGACGAACAGCACAACCGTCATCGTCTGCGAGGCCGACGTCTTCGGCATACCGGCGGTGTTGACGAGGTACTTCTGCATGTACGTCGTGAAGGTGTAGAAGCTCAGCGAGCCGCCGGCCGTGTAGGCGACCACGACCAGGAACGCCCGCCAGTGCTTGGCCAGCGCCGAGAAGGTGCCGGCGGTCTCCTTGTCGCTGCTGTCCTTCGTCTCGGCCAGCGAGCGCCGGAGATAGAGCGCGACGACCGCCAGCGCAGCGCCGATGAAGAACGGGATGCGCCAGCCCCAGGCGGTGAGTTCCGGGCCGGTCATCACCGTCTGCAGCAGAACCAGGACCAGCGAGGCGAGGAGCTGGCCGCCGATCAGCGTGACGTACTGGAACGAGGCGAAGAAGCCGCGCTTCCCCTTGATCGCGACCTCACTCATGTAGGTCGCCGATGTGCCGTACTCGCCGCCGACGGACAGGCCCTGGAGCATGCGGGCGAGGAGAAGCAGCACGGGGGCCAGCGTGCCGACATGCTCGTAGGTCGGCAGGATGCCGATCAGCAGCGAGCCGAAGCACATCATCAGCACCGAGATGACCATCGAGGTCCGACGGCCGACGCGGTCGGCGATGCGCCCGAACAGCCAGCCGCCGATCGGCCGCATGAAGAAGCCCACCGCGAAGATGCCGGCGGTCTGCAGGAGCTGACTGGTCGAATCGCCCTTCGGGAAGAAGGCCGGCGCGAAATAGAGCGCGAAGAACGCGTAGCAGTAGAAATCGTACCACTCGACGAGATTGCCCGACGACGAGCCGACGATCGCCCAGATCCGGCGCTTGCGGTCCGCGGCATCATCGAGGTCGCTCGGTGCGATACCGATCGTATCGTCGCGCGAGGCGGACATGGCGTCTCCGTCGATCAATCTTGGTGCCGGCCGAGGCCGGTCTCTTCTTGGTGCGGCGCGACGTTACAGGTGACGCGCCCGATCGCAAGACCGTGATCCGACTTAGCCGAGGACAGCGCAGGGCGGTGTCACCGGCCGCGCGTCCACGGTGCCGCGGGAGGGAACGGTTCGGCCCGGGGCCCCGTTGCGGGCCGGCGTGGGCGTCGATGGCGTTCCGACCACCACAGGAGGAAGAAGCCATGAAGCGAGTTCTGAGAGACGCGGTCGCGGCCGCCATCGTCGTCGCCGGAGCGGCGACGGCGTTCGCGCAGGGCGGACCGGGCGGCGGCGGGGCCGGACCCGGTGGTGCGGGCGGCGGCGCCGGCGGTCCGGGTGGTGGGGCCGGCGCGGGCGCGGGTCCGTCCGGCGGCGGCCCGGCCGGCGGCCCTGCTGGCGGCGCCGGCGGCGGGATGCGGGGCGGCGCGC
Organism: Methylobacterium sp. 285MFTsu5.1; assembly: GCF_000383455.1. NCBI lineage: Bacteria > Pseudomonadati > Pseudomonadota > Alphaproteobacteria > Hyphomicrobiales > Methylobacteriaceae > Methylobacterium > Methylobacterium sp. 285MFTsu5.1. The sequence continues at coordinate 18,978 of NZ_KB911272.1, forward strand.
CCGAAGGCGGGGCGGTGCGCGGTCCCGGCGGTGCCGAGGGTGGGCCGCGCGGCGCCGAGGGACCGGGTCGCCCGGGCGGCGCGGCCGAGCGCAACGGACCGGCGGACCGGGGCGGCGCGGCCGCGAATCCAGGTGCGGGCGAACGCGGTGCGGGCGAACGCGGTGCGGGCGAACGCGGTGCGGGTGAACGCGGTGCGGGTGAACGCGGTGCGGGTGAACGCGGTGCCGGCGATCGGGGTGGCCGCGAGCCGGGTGCCGGACCCGAGCGGGGCAACCGCGACGCGGCCGGTCCCGAGCGCGGCGGTCGCGGTCCGGCCGGCGAACGGGACGGCCGTGCCGGTGCCCGCGACCGCGGCGCCGTCCGCGGCGCTGTCGGCCGCCTCGACACCCGTCAGCGGACCGAGTTCCGCAGCTCGATCACGCGTCTGGGCGTCTCGCCGCTCCGGGACGTGGCTTTCGGCTTGGCGATCGGCACCGCGATCCCCCGCTCGGTCAGGCTCCACAGGCTGCCGCCGGCGATCATCGAGCTGGTGCCGGAATACGAGGGCTACGACTTCGTCCTGGTCCGCGACGACATCGTGATCATCGATCCCGACACCTACGAGATCGTGGACGTGATCCCGGCCTGAGCGGGCAATCACAGGAAGATCGGTGGGCCGGGCGGATCCTCTGCCCGGTGCCCTCTACCGTCCGCCGTCCAGGAGTTTCGACACCACGCGCGCCGTGTAGTCGACCATCGGCACGATCCGCGCGTAGTTCAGCCGGGTCGGACCGATCACGCCGACGACGCCCACGATCTTCTGCGAGCCGTCGCGGAACGGCGCCGCGATCAGCGAGGATCCGGAGAGCGAGAACAGCTTGTTCTCCGAGCCGATGAAGATCCGCACGCCCTCGCCGCCCTCGGCGCGGGACAGGAGGTCGATCACGTCCTTCTGGGTCTCCAGATCGTTGAACAGAAGGCGGATCCGCTCGAGATCCTCGACCGCGCGCAGGTCGTCGAGCAGGTTCGCCTGCCCGCGCACGATCAGCTGGCGGGCCTCCGTGGGGCCGACCGGCGTGGCGAGCCCGGCATCGACGAGGCGCTCGGTGATCGCGTCGAGCTCCCGCTTCATCGCCTTGCGGCCGGCCTCGATCTCGGCGCGCAGCGTGCCGAGGGTGCGGCCCTGCAGGCGCGCGTTGAGGAAGTTCGTCGCCTCTTGGAGGGCCCCGGCCGGCAGGCCCGCCGGCAGGTCCACGAGGCGGTTCTCCACCGAGCCGTCGTCCGAGACGAGGATGACGAGGGCGCGGGCGGGATCGAGGCGCACGAACTCGATGTGCTTCAGGTTGACGTTCGCCTTGGTGGTCAGGACGACCCCGGCGCCCCGGGAGACGCCGGACAGCATGGTCGAGGCTTCGGCCAGGGCCGAGTCGAAGGTGTGACCCGAGGCGGCGGCGCGCATCTGCGCCTCGATGCGCGCCTGCTCGTCCTGGCTGACGTCGCCGAGCTCGAGCATCGCGTCCACGAAGAAGCGCAGGCCGAGCTCCGTCGGCAGGCGGCCGGCGGAGGTGTGCGGCGCGAAGATGAGTCCGGAATGCTCCAGATCCGCCATGACGTTGCGGATCGAGGCCGGCGACAGCGCCATCGGGAGGATGCGCGCGAGATTCCGGGAACCGACCGGCTCGCCGGTCGTGAGGTAGCTCTCCACGATCTGCCGGAAGATCTCCCGGGCACGCTCGTTGAGGGCGGCGAGCGCCTGCATCGCTTGGCCGTTCGAGAAGTTGGAACTGGGGTGTGTCACGGGGTCATCCTGTGGTCCGATCATGTCCAACCGTCCCGCGCGGATCAATCCGTACGGCGATGCTTGCCCGCGGTGGCGCGGCGGCCTAAGAGCCCGGCCCTCGACACTCTCGACAGAAGGGGCCCGCGATGCGGCCTTCCAAGCGTGCCGCCGACGAGTTGCGGCCCGTGAGCCTGGAGCGCGCGGTCTCGCGCTACGCCGAGGGCTCCTGCCTCGTCAGCTTCGGCAACACCCGGGTGCTCTGCACCGCGTCGCTGGAAGAGCGCGCGCCGCCGTGGCTGCGCGGTTCCGGCAAGGGCTGGGTCACGGCCGAGTACGCCATGCTGCCGCGTGCGACGCACGAACGCACCCGCCGCGAGGTCGGTTCCGGGAAGCCTTCGGGGCGGACGCAGGAGATCCAGCGGCTGATCGGCCGGTCGCTGCGCGCCGTCACCAACCTCCCGGCCATGGGCGAGCGCCAGATCACGATCGATTGCGACGTGATCCAGGCCGACGGCGGCACCCGCACCGCCGCGATCACGGGCGCCTGGGTGGCGCTGCACGACTGCTTCGCCTGGATGCGGACCCGCTCGATCATCTCCGTCGACCCGCTGCGCGACCACGTCGCCGCCGTCTCGTGCGGCCTCTACAAGGGCATGCCGGTCCTCGACCTCGACTACGCCGAGGATTCGGCGGCCGAGACCGACGCCAACTTCGTCCTCACCGGCCGGGGCGGCATCGTCGAGGTGCAGGGCACCGCCGAGATGGAGCCCTTCACGCAGGAGCAGCTTCTCGAGCTCCTCGGCCTCGCCCGCGCCGGCACCGAGCGGCTGGTCGCCCTGCAGAAGGAGGCCCTCGCGTGAGCCGCCGTCTGACCGGGAAGGTGGTCATCGCCACGCACAATGCCGGCAAGCTCGCCGAGATGCGCGACCTGCTCGCGCCGTTCGGGATCGAGGCGGTGTCGGCGGGCGAGCTCGGCCTGCCCGAGCCCGACGAGACCGGCACGATGTTCGCCGAGAACGCGGCGATCAAGGCGCGGGCGGCGGCCGACGCCACCGGGCTGCCGGCCTTCGCGGACGATTCCGGCCTGTGCGTCGACGCCCTGGACGGCGCGCCGGGCATCTTCTCGGCCCGCTGGGCCGGCGCGACCAAGGACTTCACCGGCGCGATGGCGCGGATCTTCGCCGAACTCGACCGGCGCGGGGCCGCCGAGCGCCGGGCGCACTTCGTGTCCGCCCTCGTGCTGGCTTGGCCGGACGGGCACACCGAGCTGTTCGAGGGACGGGTCTTCGGCGACCTCGTCGCCGCGAAGGGCTCCGCAGGCTTCGGCTACGACCCGATCTTCCGGCCGGACGGCCACGACCGCACCTTCGGCGAGATGAGCGCCGAGGAGAAGCACGGGGTCGACTGGCAGCAGGGGCGGGGCCTGTCGCACCGGGCGCGGGCCTTCGTCGAGCTGAGCCGCGCCTGCCTCGCGCCCGGCGCCTGATTGCCAAACGGCGCGCGGGCGCTCACATGCCCGCCATCATGTCATCGATCGGCCCGGACCATCCGACCCGCGACGCGGGCTTCGGGATCTACCTGCACTGGCCCTTCTGCGCCGCGAAGTGCCCGTACTGCGACTTCAACAGCCACGTCCGCCACGCGGGCGTGGACGAGCCGCGCTTCGTGGCGGCCTTCCGCGCCGAGATCGCCCACACCGCCGCCCGCACGCCGGGCCGGACCGTGACCAGCATCTTCCTCGGCGGCGGCACGCCCTCGCTGATGCAGCCCGCGACCGTGGCCGGCCTGCTCGACGCGGTGGCGGAGCATTGGGCGGTCGCGCCGGACGCGGAGGTAACCCTCGAGGCCAACCCGTCGAGCGTCGAGGCGGGCCGCTTCCACGGCTACCGCGCCGCCGGGGTCAACCGGGTGTCGCTCGGGATCCAGGCCCTCGACGACGCCTCGCTGCGGACCCTCGGGCGCCTGCACGACACCGCGCAGGCGCTCGGCGCGATCGCGCTGGCGCAGTCGGCCTTCGCGCGGACCTCCTTCGACCTGATCTACGCGCGGCCCGGACAGACGCCGGACCTGTGGCGGGCGGAGCTTAGCGACGCGCTCGCGCGGGCCGCCGAGCACCTCTCGCTCTACCAGCTCACCATCGAGCCCGGGACGCCGTTCCACGGGCTCGCCGCCGCCGGCAAGCTGGTGACGCCGGACGATGAGGTCGGTCGCGCCCTCTACGACGTCACCCAGGAGCTCTGCGCTAAGGCCGGCCTCCCGGCCTACGAGATCTCGAACCACGCGCGGCCCGGGGCGGAATCGCGGCACAACCTGCTCTACTGGCGCTACGGCGAGTATGCCGGCATCGGTCCGGGCGCCCACGGACGGCTCGTGACGGGACAGGGTCGCGTTGGAACCGTGACGGAGCGGTCGCCCGAGGCGTGGCTCGCCCGCGTCGAGGCCGAGGGCCACGGGATCGTCGAGACCGAGAGCCTCTCGGCCGCCGACCAGGCCGACGAGTTCCTGGTGATGGGCCTGCGCCTGCGCGAGGGGATCGATCCCGACCGCTACGCGGCGCTCAAGGGCCGGCCCCTGAACGGCAACCGCATCGGCATGCTGATCGGGGACGGCCTGCTCGAGCGGCTGCCGGGCGGCCGCATCGCCGCCACGGCGCGGGGGGCGCCGGTGCTCAACGCCCTGGTCGCCGAGCTCGCCGCCTGATCAGATCGCCGGCTTGGCGAGAACCCGGGGCGCCGGGCTGACGGGCGTCGCGGCGTTGTTGCGGATCTCGTAGACCGCGAGGGACCGCTCGCTCTGACCGTCCGGCCGGAACCGGAACGTCCCGTCGACGCCGGCGAAGCCCAGGCCGTTGGTCAGGGTGCTCTCGGCGAAGCGCTGCGAGCCGTAGCGCCGCGACAGGGCCGCGGCGAGCAGCACCGCGTCGTAGGCGAGCGAGGCCACCCGCGGCGGGACGGCGCCGAACCGAGCCTGGTAGCGCGCGCTGAAATTCGAGAAGCCGACGCGGTCCGGCGCGGCGAAGCGGCCACCCTGGAGGGCCGGCAGCGCGAACAGTGACGGCTCGTTCCAGAGGGCGGTGCCGAGGGGGCGCACCCGTGCCGGCGAGAAGCCCGCCTTCGTCAGCGCGGCCGCCACGGCGGGCATCGCGTCCGCGGTCTCGGGGATGAACAGCGCGTCGGCGGTGGCACCGGGCCCGGCGATCACCCGCGCGAGCCGCTCGACCGCCGGGCCGGGCGCGCCGGCCGGGTAGCGCTCCACGGCGGCGACGCGCGCGCCCTTGCGGGCGACGACCTCCCGGAACGCCGCCTCGACGGCGTTGCCGTAGGCGGTCTCGGGGATCAGCGCCGCGAAGGACCTCTTTCCGCCCGCGACCGCGTCCTCGACCACGCGGTCCACCTCCGGCTGCGGCAGGAAGCTCAGCAGGTAGACGCCCTGGTTCGCCACGGTCGCGTCCGTGGAGAAGCCGATCACCGGCTTGCCGGCGGTCCTGGCGACGGCCGCGGCGGCCTGGACGCTGCCGGCGAAGAGCGGGCCGAGGACGATCTCGGCGCCCTGCCGCAGCGCCTCCTGGGTCGCCTCCCGGGCGCCGTCCGGACTGCCCCGGTCGTCCTCGACGATGAGCGTCAGGTCGGGCTGCTGGGCCTCGTCGTAGGCGAGCTGCGCGGCGTTGCGCATGGCGGCCCCCACGGTCGATCCCTGGCCGGTCAGCGGCAGCACCAGGGCGACCTTCACCGAGCCCGCCCCGATGCGCCCGCTGCCGCCCGCGGCCGGCATCGGCGCCGCGGGCGCGGTGCCCGGTGCATCCGGCACGGCGGCCGGCGGTGACAGCTCGGCCTGCGGCCCGGTCACGCGTCGCGCGAGGTCGCTGCCGACGCAACCGCCGAGCGTGAGCAGGATCGCGCAGAGCGCGGCGGTCTGGGCGGTGACACGCACGAGACGGTCCCGCGCGCTTGTCGGGCGCGCCATGGCGCGTACTCCTTCGGGCAGGCTCCGCAGCCTGACCGGCGGATACTCAAATGTAAACGCGGCGGCGGGGACTTGCCCCCCGGCCACGCGGCCTCGCCGCGACGAGAGGCGACCAGTGTGGCAAGATCGCCGGTGATGACCCGCAGATTCGACGACCCGGGGCCCGCCGCCCCGACCCGAGCTCCGTCCCCGAAGCTCGCCCCCGACCGCCCGCGCAGCACGACCTTCACGGCCTTCGGCCTCGCGAGCGAGACCGAACCCCTGTCGCCGGGCCTGCACATCGTGGCGACGCCGATCGGGAACCTGCGCGACATCACCATCCGGGCGCTGGCGACGCTGGCGGCCGCCGACGCAGTCCTGGCCGAGGACACCCGCGTCACCCGGAACCTGCTGGCGCATTACGGGATCACGACGCCGCTGCTCGCCTATCACGAGCATTCAAACGACGCGGTGCGCGAGCGGATGGTGGCGCGGCTCACCGCCGGCGAGGCCCTGGCGCTGGTCTCTGATGCCGGGACGCCGCTCGTCTCGGATCCCGGCTACAAGCTGGTCCAGGCCGCCATCGAGGCCGGGATCGCCATCACGCCCGTCCCGGGGCCGTCCGCGGTGATGACCGCGCTGGTCGCGGCCGGCCTGCCGACCGACCGGTTCTTCTTCGAGGGCTTCCTGCCGCAGAAGGCCGGAGCGCGGCGCAACCGCCTAGAGGCGCTGATCCAGGTTCCCGGCACCCTGGTCCTGTTCGAGTCGCCGCATCGCCTGCCCGACATGCTGGCCGACGCCGCCGCGGTGCTCGGTCCGGAGCGGCCGGCGGCCGTGACCCGCGAGCTGACCAAGCTCTACGAAACCATCCGGCGCGATACGTTGGGCAGCCTGAGCGCGCGCTTCGCCCAGGAGGGACCGCCGAAGGGGGAGATCGTGGTGATCATCGGTGCGGCGACGGCGCCGGAGCGCAGCGCGGATTCGGATGCCGCCCTCGACGCCCTGATCCTGGCGGCGCTGGAGCGGCATTCGATCAAGGATGCCGCCAGCCTCGTGTCCGACGAGACCGGTCAGCCGCGGCGCCTCGTCTACACCCGCGCGCTGGCGCTGGCGCGGGACCAGGGATGACCGGGGCCCTGCCGGACCGGGCCGGCCGGCGCCGCGCCGCCTACCGGCTCGGCCACCGCGCCGAGTGGCTGGCGCTCGCCGCGCTGATGCTCAAGGGGTACTGGCCGATCGGCCGGCGCGTGAGCGTCGCGGGCGGCGAGATCGATCTCGTCGTCCGGCGCTGGAAGACCGTCGTGTTCGTGGAGGTGAAGGCTCGGGCGCGCCGCGACGATGCCCGGGAAGCGATCGACGCTGCCAAGCGGCGGCGGTTCTCCCGCGCGGTCCGCGCCTGGATCGGACGCAATGCGTGGTGTGCCGGGTCGACGTTCCGGGCCGACGCCGTGTTCGTCGGATCCCGCACCTGGCCCGCCCATGTCGAGCGGGTCTTCACCATCGAGGGTCTCTGACGGGCGGCCCGAGGCCGGCGGAGCCGACGCGCCGGGTCTCAGTCCCGGGCGGCGCGGATCGCTCCGATCAGGGTCCGCTTCAGGTCGGCCTGGCTGAACGGCTTCTGGACGACGGGCCTGTCGCGGAACGGCTCGCGGATGCCGGCACCGCCGTAACCGGTCGAGAAGACCAGAGGCAGGTCGCGCTTGGCGATGGCCTCGGCCACCGGGTAGATCGGCTCACCCGCCACGTTCACGTCGAGAATGGCGACCTCGAACGCTTCCTGCGACGCCATCTCCAGCGCGGAGGACAGCCGCGCGGCCGGCCCGACCACGGCGCAGCCGAAATCGAGGAGCATGTCCTCCAGCAGCATCGAGATCGCGGCCTCGTCCTCGACGACGAGAACACGGACGCCGTTGAGGACGTCGTCGTTGGGGTCAGCAATCACGCCGGGCCGTCTTCCCTTCGAATGCCCCCGTCGCCGGGGATCTTGCCATGCGGCTGGTCACGCCTTGCGCACCGCGTGAGCAGCGTCCGGACGGGTGAACGCGGCCCGAGGGTCAGCCCGCGAGACAACCTGAGGCGTCGCCCGTAATGCGCAATGTGTCAAGCGTTCCCGGCCCGTTCCGACACCCAGACCGGGCGCTATGTTAACCGATGATACATTTTTGTGCGGGCGGGTTCGCGCGGGCGTATGCGAGTGTCGCCGCGCTGCCGCTCAATCGTCCTTGAACGTGACCGTGGCGCCCCGTGTCACATGCGCGGCGAGGTCGCGGGCGTTCCAGTTGGTCAGGCGGATGCAGCCGTGGGACTCCGTCTTCCCGACCTTCTCGGGCTCGGGCGTCCCGTGGATCCCGTAGCTCGGAATCGCCAGGTCGATCCAGACCAGGCCGACCGGGTTGTTGGGCCCCGACTGGATGGTGAATTTGTGCTGCGCCTTCACGCCCTTGAACGCGTATTTCGGGTTGTAGGTGTAGTCCGGGTCGAACGCGACGCCCTTCACCTTGGTCTCGCCGCTCGGGGCCGGCTTCTCGGCACTGCCGATCGACGCGGGGTAATAGGCCACGAGCTTCCCGTCGGCGCCGTAGGCGCGGACGTCGAGGCTCGACTTGTCGACCTCGATGCGTTCGACCTTCGGCTCCTGGGGCAGATCCTTGCCCTTCGGCTTGTCCGTGCCCATCGGGTCCACCGCCGCGACCGCGATGGTCGTGCCGGCCTTGTCGAGGGGCTTGCCGGGATTGAGCGCGCTGACGAGGTCGCGGCTCATGTGGAAGCGCTCGGCCAGCATCTCGCGGGGATTGGTGTAGCCCAGCGACTTGAGCTCGGCCTGCTCCTCCATCTTGGGCGGGATCCGCTCGACGTAGGGGCCCGCGGCGTCGGCCTCGGAGAGCGTGTAGTCGGTGACGGCGGGCTTGTCGCTGGTCGCCTGGAGCTTGTCCCAGATCTCGGGCGTCAGGGTCTCGCCGGCGGGAAGCCCCTGGGCCACCGCGAAGGCCGAGAGGGCGTGACGGTAATTGTCGCCCTTCCGGCCGTCGATCGCTCCGGGATAGAAGCGCGCGCGATCGAGCAGCACCTGGGCCTTGACGATTAGCGGATCGGGCTTGTCGTCCGACGACTTGGCCCGACGCGCCTTCTCAGACTTCGTGCCCTCGGTCTTCCCGGCGCCCGGCTGCGCCAGGGTCGCGGCGTTCACCGCCTCGGCGGTCAGCGCCGGCGGCTGGGCCGTCTCGGCCTTCCGGCCCTTCCCGGTCCGGGCGGCCGCGCCGTGCGCGGCCAGACAACTCGCCAGGAGGGCCACGCAGACCGGCCGCCAGGGTTTCGGGATCATCGCCGTCGTCATTCCGGGGAGCGGACGCGCTCCCGAGCCGAGAAATGCCGGACCTGCGGGAACGTTCCACCCGGTTCTACTGGCACAGGCGGTGACCGCCATTGCGCTCGCGCTCGTCGAGGTGGAAATGGTTGGCGTGGGCGGCGTTCGAGCCCGGGCCGAGGACGGTGCGGAAGAAGCCGCAGGCCTTGGCGCGCACCGCGCCGAGGAACTGCGCCTCCTCGGAACCGTCCGGCATCGCCTTGACGGGGATACTCGCGCGTCCGGCGAAGGCGAAGCCCATGATGTCGGCGGCGTTGGCGAAGGCGTGCTCGCTGAGCTTGGCGTCGACGTCGTGGTTCTGTCCCCGGCAGACATAGGAACCGCCGAGTTCGAGCGCGGTCAGCGGATGCTTCAGCGTTCGATCGGCCTCGATCTGAACCTCCGTGACCCAGCGAGCCAGCGCCTCGGCGGTTCGGCAGGTCAGCGTGGCGCCCTGCGGCAGCGTCACGCCGTCGGCGAGCTTCGTCACCTTGAGCGGCAGCGGCGCGGTGCACTGGCCTTCGGAGATCGGCGGCAGCGGCTCGAACTCGACCCCGAGGCGCTTGAGGCGTGTCCGGCAGGCGGAATCGTCCGGCGGTGTCACCTTGAGCGCCAGGGCTGCGGCGCCCGACAGCTCCGGCGGCCGCGCGGGCGGCGCCGGCGGCGGTGCGGGGATATCGGGCTTCGCGGTCTCCTTCGCGGTCTCCTTCGCGGTCTCCTGCGCCGACTCTGTCGGCTTGTCCCGGCCGGTCTCCCTCGACGGCTCCCTGCTCGGCTCAGCCGCGGCAGGTTTCAGTTCGGGCGGCCGCGCCGGCGGCGTCGGTGGCGCCGGCTCGGCGACGGGCGGCTTCAGCGCCTCTGGGCGCTCCGGCGGCAGGGGCGGGGGCGTCGGCACCGTGGCCGCCGGCGTCTCGACGGCGCCGACCGGCGTGGCGGAGAGGGCGAGCCCCGCGGCGAGGGCGCCGCCCGCCAGGAGCGTCGCGGATCGGAGGATCGACAGGCTGCGTCCCGGCATGGGGCCTCGAAGCGTGGGCGTTGGCCTCTACAACGGGCGAGACGCCATTCGGATCGCCCGGACCCGGTTGACGGCCGCGCCGATCGGACCACTGTCTTCCGGATCGCGCCGGCACACCCCATGTCGGCGCACCTGCGGCGCGGACGATCGCGCCGTCGCGTGGACGTCGAGATCGAGGACTGCATGTCGGACGCAGCTGATGCCGGGCTCCCGAGCCTGCCGCCGGACAATCCCTTCCGCGAGGCGCAGTGGAGCACCCCGCACGGCCTCCCGCCGTTCGAGCGGATCCGGCCGGAGCACTACCGGCCCGCGTTCGACGCCGCCCTGGCGGCGCACGATTCCGAGATCCGCGCCATCGCGAGTGAGTCCGCTACCGCCACCTTCGGCAACACCGTCGAGGCGATGGAGCGGGCCGGCCTCGCCCTCGAGCGCGTCGCCGGTGTGTTCTACAACCTGACAGGCAGCCACACGAACCCCGAGTTGCAGGCCATCGAGCGGGAGATCGGGCCGAAGCTCGCCCGGCACGGCAGCGCCATCTACCTGAACCCCGAGCTCTGGGCCCGGATCTCGGCGATCGACGCCGAGGGCCTGAGCGCGGAGCAGCGCCGGGTCCTCGACCGGTACCGGATCCGCTTCCGCCGGTCGGGGGCGGATCTCGGGCCCGAGGACAAGGCCCGCATCGCCGAGATCGCGGCGCGTATGTCGGAGCTCGGGACCACGTTCAGCCAGAACCTCCTGGCCGACGAGAGCAGCTTCACCCTGCCGCTGCAGGGCGAGGAGGATCTGGCCGGCCTGCCGCCGTTCCTGCGGGCCGCGGCCGAGAGCGCCGCGAAGGAGCGCGGCCTCGACGGGCACGTCATCACCCTGTCCCGCTCGCTGATCGAGCCGTTCCTGGTCTGCTCGACCCGGCGCGACCTGCGCGAGCGCGCCTACGCGGCCTGGACGCGGCGCGGCGAGAACGGCGGCGCGACCGACAACCGGGCGATCATCGCGGAGATCATCCGGCTGCGCGCCGAGCGGGCGCGGCTCCTCGGCTTCGAGAGCTTCGCCCATTTCGCCCTCGACGACACGATGGCGGCGAGCCCGGACGCGGCGACCGGGCTGCTGCGGGACGTGTGGACGCCGGCCCGCGCGCGGGCGGCGGAGGAGCGCGACCGTCTCCAGGCCACCATCCAGGCGGAGGGCCACAACTTCGCCCTCCAGGCGCACGATTGGCGGCACTACGCCGAGAAGGTGCGGCGCGCCGAGCACGACCTCGACGAGAGCGAGATCAAGGCGTACCTGCCGCTGGAGCGAATGATTCAGGCGGCGTTCGACACGGCCTCGCGGCTGTTCGGTCTGACCTTCACGGAACTCGCCGACGTGCCGCGCTACCATCCCGATGTCCGGGTCTGGCGGGTCGGCAATCCCGACGGGTCCGAGGTCGGCCTGTTCCTGGGCGACTACTTCGCCCGCGCCTCGAAGCGGTCCGGCGCCTGGATGAGCGCCTTCCGCTCGCAGGAGCGCCTGAACGGGACGGTCACGCCGATCATCGTCAACGTCATGAACTTCGCCAAGGCGCCGGACGGCGAGGCGACGCTGCTGTCCTTCGACGACGCGCGCACCCTGTTCCACGAGTTCGGCCACGCCCTGCACGGGCTGCTCTCGGACGTGACCTACCCGCTCCTGTCGGGGACGGCGGTGTCGCGCGACTTCGTGGAGCTGCCCTCGCAGCTCTACGAGCACTGGCTGGAGCAGCCGGAAGTCCTGCGGACCCACGCGCGCCACCATCGCACGGGCGAGCCCATGCCCGACGCCCTGCTGCGGAAGCTGCTCGCCGCGCGGACCTTCAACCAGGGTTTCGCCACCGTGGAGTACACGTCCTCGGCGATCGTCGACATGACCCTGCACCTCTCGGCGCAAGGCGAGGGCGGTCTCGACGTGCCCGCCTTCGAGGCCGAGGCGCTGCGGCGGATCAGCATGCCGGCCGAGATCAGCATGCGGCACCGGACGCCGCACTTCGCCCACATCTTCTCGGGGGACGGCTACGCCGCCGGATACTACAGCTACCTCTGGTCTGAGGTGCTGGACGCGGACGCCTTCGACGCGTTCCGCGAGTCCGGCGACATCTTCGATCCGGAGACGGCGAAGCGGCTGCGGACCTTCGTGTACGGGGCCGGCAATTTGCGCGACCCGCGCGAGGCCTACACGGCCTTCCGCGGGCGGATGCCGAGCATCGAGCCGCTCCTGAAGAAGCGCGGGCTCGCGGCCTGAGCCACGGGCGTGCGGTAAGGGTTTCGTAAACAAACGTCCTTAACGAACGCTTGCAGCGCGAGGCCGCGTGCGGAGTTCGGGGCGATGACGAAGATCGAAGCCAAGCAGGGCGTTTCCCAGGGCATCTCGCCGGCCGACCTGCTCAAGGCCGCGGTGACCGGCAAGACCGACGCAGCGGCCGCCGCGACCGAGACCGCAGCCTCGCCGGCCGGCGGGAAGCTCGCGCTGGCGTCGCTGGCGCGCCTGGATCCGAAGCGGTTCGCGATCCCGGGCGCGACTCTGGCGGTCGGCGTCCTCCTGGGCGGGGGCGTGATGGCGCTTTCCCGCCCGGCCTCGGTCCGGCCCGACGCGCTCGCGGCCCTCGAGACGACGCTCGATGCCGGCCGCACCGAGACCGTGCGCCTCGCCGCCGACATCGCGCAGCTCCACACCGTGCTCGCCGACCTGCGCGCCTCGACCGACGTGGCGCGGAAGGAGGCGGCCAGCCGCAGCACCGCCCTCGGCGAGCGCCTGGCGCAGGTCGACAAGAGCCTGAACGGCAAGGTCACGGCCCTCGGCGAGCGGCTCGAGCAGGTCGAGCGCGACCACAACACCCGCCTCAGCGGCCTCGCCGCGCAGCTCGACCGCCGCGCGGCCGCGACTCCGGCCGCCGCGAAGGCGGAGCCGACCCAGACCGGCAGCATCGGCGAGCCCGCCCGCGCCGCCGAGGCGAAGCCCGAGGTCAAGGTCGCGGACGCCAAGGTGAGCGAGCCCAAGCCGAAGCCGGCGGCGGCCGACAAGCCGCCGGTCATCGAGGGCTGGGCCCTGCGGGACGTCTACGAGGGCACCGCGATCCTGGAGAACCGCCGGCGCCGCCTCGTCGAGGTCGCGCCCGGCGACGTCATCCCGGGCGTCGGCCGCGTCGAGGGCGTCGAGCGCCACGGTCGGGAATGGGTGGTGGTGACCCGCCAGGGCCTCGTCACCGCGCAGGCTTGGTAGACCTCAGCGGCCCGTGAACCCGGTCGGCGCCAGCTCGCCGGGCGCGATCGGGAAGCGCGGCTCGATCGTCATCGGATCGGCCAGGGCCGCCGCGCGCTCAGCGCGCCGGCGACCGTGCCTCAGGGCCCGGGTCTGCGCCGCGCGGGTCGGGTGCAGGATGGCAGCGAGCAGGGACTGCCCTTCGAACTCGCTGTCCAGGTTCTTGGCTTCGAAGACGGGCATGGCCGGCCTGCTTGAGTGCGGTACCGGACACTGCCGAAGGCGTCGATCCGGGCCACATCCCCAATAACGGGGATCGCGTGGACAGGTTCCGTCAAGCTTTCGCTCCGCAACCTCTTTTTTACTTTCGTCCAGGCGTCACCCGAATGCAGTGCGGCCGCGCACACCGGCCCGCGGTCAGACGAACTGGTTCAGCCCCGGGATCGAGCCGATGATCGGGCCCATCGCGTCCTCGCCGACCTTCTCGCGGCCGAAGGCGAACAGCTCCTGGCCGAGCGGCTGCATCTGACCCATCGGCACGCCGGCGGCCATCAGCTTCTGGCCGAGCGCCATGACGCCGCCGCCGCCCATCATCCCGCCGAGCATGCCCATCAGCCCGCCGCCGCCACTCTCGCCGGCATTCGACTCGGCGATCAGCGCCTCGGAGCCCGGCAGGGCCGCCAGCAGCTGGCTGACCTCGGCGGCGGGCCCTTCCTTCTGCAGGAAGGCCAGGATGTGCCCGATGGCGGTCTGAGCGGTCGCGGCGTCGAGCCCGGTGCGGGTGGTGACGCGGGCGAGCAGTTCTTCCATGGTGATGATCTCTTCGGAACGCTTCCAGACGTCCTTCGACTCTGAGGCGTCGGAAATCAAGCGCGCGGCATCGCTTCCCAGGAAAACTCCCCGGTTACAGCGGGCACGGTGACGCAGCGGGCAACCTCGCCAAGGGCCGCCCCTTCCGGTAGACCCTCGGTCAGTCTTGAACCGTTCCAGGCCGCCGCGCCGGGCCATCCAGGGAGTTGCCGGACCATGCGGGTGGGCCTGTTCGTGCCGTGCTACGTCGACGCCTTCGAGCCCGAGGTCGGGATCGCTACCCTGGAGCTCCTCGAGCGCCTGGGCTGCACGGTCGAGTATCCGTTCGACCAGACCTGCTGCGGCCAGCCGATGACCAACACTGGCTGCCACGCCGAGGCCGCGGCGACCGAGGCCTTGTTCGTCAAGAACTTCTCCGGCTTCGACTACGTCGTCGCCCCGTCGGGCTCCTGCGTTCACCAGGTGCGCGAGCACCTGACGGCGATCCCGCAGACCGACGAGGTCCGACACGTCCGCGCCAGCACCTACGAGCTGGTGGAGTTCCTGCACGACGTTCTGAAGGTCGAGGACCTGCCCTGGGCGAACTTCCCCCACAAGGTCGCCTATCACACCAACTGCAACGCCCTGCGGGGCATCCACCACGCGCGGCCGACCGAGCTGGTGAAGCCCTACTACTCGAAGCCCCTCGACCTGCTGCGCCTCGTGAAGGGCGTCGAGCTCGTCGATCTCGCCCGGCCGGACGAGTGCTGCGGCTTCGGCGGCACCTTCTCGGTGTTCGAGCCCGCCGTCTCGGCGAAGATGGGCTACGACAAGGTCGCCGATCAGAACCGGGCCGGGGCCGCCTACGTCGTCTCGGCGGATTCCTCCTGCCTCATGCACCAGAAGGGCTGCGCCGAACGGCTCGGCTTGCCGCTCAAGTACATCCACATCGCGCAGGTGCTGAACGGAGCCGCAGCATGAGCGTCGAGGACCTCAACCCCCGCGAGCGCGAAGGCGTCATCCACCCCGAGGTGCGGGCCGGCCACGACGAGAGCGAGCGGGCGCCGGACGGCCGGCGCCTCCAGCACGCGGAAGCCGCTTCGAAGCCGATCCGCGCCCCGCAGACCCGGGAGCCGCAGCCGCGCGGCGCGAAGATCCGGGGCGACCGGCCGATCAACCAGTCGGAGGCCGCCGAGCGCTTCCTCGCGGCGCCGCTGCACCAGGCCGCCCACGACGAGCGCCTGTGGGACCTGCGCAAGAAGCGCGACGCCTCCGCGCACGGCATCCCGGAGTGGGAGGAGCTGCGCGAGCTCGCCTCGCAGATCAAGACCCACACGCTGAGCCACCTTGACCGGTACCTCGAGCAATTCGAGGCGGCCGCGAAGGCCAACGGCGTCCACGTGCACTGGGCGAAGGACGGCGCCGATCACAACCGGATCGTGCTGGACATCCTGCGGAGCCACGGCGCCAAGACGCTGGTGAAGTCGAAGTCGATGCTCACCGAGGAGTGCGGCTTCCGCCACCACATGGCGGCCAACGGCATCGAGGTCATCGAGACGGATCTCGGCGAGCGGATCCAGCAGCTCGACAACGAGGAGCCGAGCCACGTCGTGGCGCCGGCCGTCCACAAGACCCGGATGGACGTGGCCGAGGTCTTCGCCAAGACGCTCGGCACCGATCCGGACAACGACGACGCGCACTACCTCGCCGAGAGCCAGCGCGAGACCACCCGGCCCTACATCCTGAAGGCCGATGCCGGCATGACCGGATGCAACTTCGCGATCGCCGAGACCGGCACGGTCGTGACCTGCACCAACGAGGGCAACGCCGACCTGTCCGGCAACGTGCCGCCGCTGCAGATCCACTCCATCGGCATCGAGAAGATCATCCCGAAGGTCGAGCACCTCGGGGTGTTCATCCGCCTGCTGTCGCGCTCGGCGCTGGGCTCGCCGATCACCCAGTACACCTCGCATTTCCGCGGCCCCCGCGCGGGCACCGAGATGCACATGGTGCTGGTCGACAACGGCCGCTCCGAGCGCCTCGGCATGGAGGAGTTCTGGACCTCGCTGAAATGCATCCGCTGCGGCGCCTGCATGAACACCTGCCCGGTCTACCGGCGCTCGGGCGGCCTCTCCTACGGCGCGACCTATTCGGGGCCGATCGGGCTGATCATCGATCCGACCTTTAACAAGCGGAAATACTCGACGCTGCCGTTCTCCTCGACGATGAACGGCTCCTGCACCAACGTCTGCCCGGTGAAGATCAACATCCACGAGCAGATCTTCGCGTGGCGGAAGGTGCTGGTCGAGGAGCACCAGATCCCGGCGCTCAAGCAGGGCATGATGAAGGCCGCGGGCGCCGTGCTCTCGCGCCCGGCCGCCTACCGGGCGGCGATCGGCGCGGCGGATTCCGCCCTGAAGGTCCTGCCGCGCTTCGCGGTCTACAACCCGCTCAACACCTGGGGGAAGAAGCGCGAGATGCCCGACGCGCCGCGCCAGACCTTCCACGCCTGGTACAAGCAGAACCGCATGAAGGACACGGGTCGATGAGCGCCCGCGACGCGATCCTCGACGGTATCCGCAGGAACCGGCCGGCCGGCGACTTCCCGCTGCCGGAGGTGCCGCTGTTCGCGCCGCTCGTCGGCGAGGACCTGGTCGCCGAGTTCGGCGAGCGGCTGAAGCGCATGGGCGGCCGCGTGGCCGAGCCCGGCGCCGCCGACGTGTTCGCGGGCGTGCGCGAGCGCCTCGACGCCGCCAAGGTGATCGCCTCCGCGGTGCCGGAGCTGACCGGCAACCGCGACCTGCGGAGCGTGCGCGCGCCCCAGGAGGTCGAGGACGTGGACGTGGCGGTGGTCCGCGCGGTGTTCGGCATCGCCGAGACCGGCTCGGTGCTGTTCACGCAGGACCAGCTGATCGTCAACGCCGTCGCCTATCTCGCGCAGCACCTCGTCGTGCTGCTCGACCCGGCCGACATCGTGCCGAACGTGCAGGCGGCCTACCGCCGGCCGGAATTCGGCCGCTCGGCCTACGCGGTGCTGCATACCGGCCCGTCGGCCACCGCCGACATCGAGGGCGTCCTCATCCACGGCGCGCAGGGCGTGCGCTCTCTGACGGCGGTGCTGCTCCCGCGGGATGCCGCCGAGCGCGGCTGAGACCGGCTCCATCGCTTCAGCCGTCCTTGCGAGCGGAGCGAAGCAATCCAGGGACGCGCTGCTCTGGCTCGCTTCGCTGCGCTGGCGATGACGGTGGCGCCGTCCGACGCACGCGGCGCCGCCGTCTCGCCCGCGACCCCCCGATCGAGCCGGAACCGACGGTCGGGCGCGCCCCTTGCTTGGACGGCGGATGGGCCGTCATCCGGCAAGGAGATCCGATGCGCTACACCCTCGGTTGCAGCCTGTCCTACAACATCCTCTCGGACACCACCTTCATCTTCAATCTGGAGGTGGCGAAGCTGAAGAGCGTCGAGATCCTGAGCGAGAGCCTGGTCCTGACGCCGAACCTCAAGCGCGATCTCTACACGACCCCCGATCTCCAGAACCGCTATCTCGCGGTCAACGTCCCGACCGGTCAGTTCGCGCTGGAGTACAATGCCGAGGTCGACCTGACCGTGCACCGGGCCGACCCGGCGACCGTCAACGAGACGCCCATCGGGCAGCTGCCGCTCGACATCCTGCCGTTCCTGCTGCCGAGCCGGTTCGTCTCCTCGGACCGGCTGACGCCCTTCGCGCTCGCCGAGTTCGGGGCGCTCCCCAAGGGCCACGCGCGCGTGAACCAGATCTGCAACTGGATCCACGACCACATCGCCTACCAGCCCGGCTCCAGCGACGGCGAGACGACCGCCCACGAGTCGCTCCTGAAGCGCGCCGGCGTCTGCCGCGACTTCGCGCATATCGGCGCCGCCTTCTGCCGGGCGCTCGGGATCCCGGCCCGGTTCGTGAGCTGCTACGCCCACGGCCTCGTCCCGAGCGACTTCCACGCGGTGTTCGAGGCCTATCTCGACGGGCGCTGGTGGCTGTTCGACGCCACCCGGCAGGCCGACCTCGACGGGCTGGTGCGGATCGGCGTCGGGCGCGACGCCGCGGAGATCGCCTTCTCGACGCCCTTCGGCAACATGCAGCCGGTCAATCAGCAGGTCCGGATCCAGCGCGCGGACGGGCAGGGCAGCCCGATGCCGCGCACGGTGGACGCCATCTCGACCGAGATCCCGGCGCCGCACGCCGGAGCGGCCTGAGCGCGGATCCGGCCGGGATCACGTCGTCCTGTGATCCCGTGATCCCGGCCGCGCCGCGGCGAAGCGGGTGCCGGTGCAGGACGCCCGATCCCGGCCTGCGTCGGCGAAGAGCGGCACACGGGCTCCATTCGATCAGGCCCGCGACGCCGCCACGGACGCGCGCCGGACCCGCCGTTCCGCGCGAGCGAGGACCGCGCGGCGCACAAGCAGATTGGCGCGCGGGACCCGCCGCGGCGGCGGCGCGACATGTCGTTCCGCCCGTCGGTCGGCGTATTGCCGGCGCCGGTCCCGCACAGGGATAGTGATACAGCGACTTTCCGGGTGCCGGATTGCCGCGTCCCGCCCGGATCGCGGCCGGGAGATCCTCGGCTTGCCCGAAGACAAGTTGCGTCTCGGGGAAGCGTCTCGTCAGCGCCGCGCCATTGTCCTTCATCTTGTCGTCGCCGCCGAAATGGCCGCAAGCGTGGCTGTGGCGGGGTCGCAACACCGTAAAACGATCCCCGCTCCGCCCCGAGACCTGCCCGTAAACGCCGCGATCCCGCCATAGTCCGGGCCCACCTCAACATCCGCGGTAAACGGCAAATTCGACAACGGTTTACCGTTCGGAAACGAGGACTTCCCGAGCACGCGGACGGATCTCCCGGCGCCTCGCGAACGGCGACGCGCCGCGGTTCAACGCACCCTCGGGATCGGCTGCGAAGGCTTGGTCTGAAGTCATGGTGACGCGTTTGAACGACAAGTCGAAGCTGCCGAGTCGCCACGTCACGGAGGGGCCCGACCGCGCCCCGCACCGCTCCTACCTCTACGCCATGGGCCTGACCCGTGAGCAGATCCACCAGCCGCTGGTGGGTGTCGCCTCCTGCTGGAACGAGGCCGCGCCCTGCAACATCTCGCTGATGCGCCAGGCGCAGGCGGTGAAGAAGGGCGTCGCCGCCGCCAACGGGACGCCGCGCGAGTTCTGCACGATCACCGTCACAGACGGCATCGCCATGGGCCATGGCGGCATGCGCGCGTCGCTGCCGTCGCGCGAGGTCATCGCCGACTCGGTCGAGCTGACCATGCGCGGCCACGCCTACGACGCCCTCGTGGGTCTCGCGGGCTGCGACAAGTCGCTGCCCGGCATGATGATGGCGATGGTCCGGCTGAACGTGCCCTCGATTTTCATCTACGGCGGCTCGATCCTGCCCGGCTCGTTCCGCGGCAAGCCCGTGACCGTCCAGGACCTGTTCGAGGCGGTCGGCAAGGTCGCCGTCGGCGACATGAGCCTCGAGGACCTCGACGAGCTGGAGCAGGTCGCCTGCCCGTCGGCCGGCGCCTGCGGCGCGCAGTTCACCGCCAACACCATGGCGACCGTCTCCGAGGCAATTGGCCTGGCGCTGCCCTACTCGGCCGGCGCCCCGGCCCCCTACGAGATCCGCGACAAGTTCTGCGCCACGGCCGGCGAGAAGGTGATGGAGCTCCTGGAGAAGCGCATCCGCCCGCGCGACATCGTCACCCGCAAGGCGCTGGAGAACGCCGCTACGGTGGTAGCGGCCTCGGGCGGCTCCACCAACGCGGCGCTGCACCTGCCGGCGATCGCCCACGAGTGCGGCATCGAGTTCACCCTGTTCGACGTGGCCGAGATCTTCCGGCGCACGCCCTACATCGCCGACCTGAAGCCCGGCGGGCGCTACGTCGCCAAGGACATGTTCGAGGTCGGCGGCATCCCGCTGCTGATGAAGACGCTCCTCGACCACGGCTTCATGCACGGCGACTGCCTGACGGTCACCGGCCGCACCATCGCGGAGAACATGGACCGGGTAACCTGGAACCCGGACCAGGACGTGGTCTATCCGGCGAACCGGCCGATCACCCCGACCGGCGGCGTCGTCGGCCTCAAGGGCAACCTCGCCCCCGAGGGCGCGATCGTGAAGGTCGCCGGCATCCCGGCCGAGAAGCAGGTCTTCACCGGCCCGGCCCGCGTGTTCGACGGCGAGGAGGCCTGCTTCGCGGCCGTGCAGGCCCGCAGCTACGAGGAAGGCGACGTCCTCGTGATTCGCTACGAGGGCCCGCGGGGCGGCCCCGGCATGCGCGAGATGCTGTCGACCACCGCGGCCCTCTACGGCCAGGGCATGGGCGACAAGGTCGCGCTGATCACCGACGGGCGCTTCTCGGGCGCGACCCGCGGCTTCTGCGTCGGCCATGTCGGACCTGAGGCCGCCGTGGGCGGCCCGATCGGGCTGCTGCGCGACGGCGACGTCATCACCCTCGACGCGATCCAGGGCACGCTCAGTGTCGCCCTGTCGGACGCGGAGCTGGCCGAGCGGCGCAAGGCCTGGACTGCGCGGCCCAACACCGCGACCTCCGGCTACCTCTGGAAATACGCGCAGGGCGTCGGCCCGGCCTTGTACGGCGCCGTCACCCATCCGGGAGGTGCCAAGGAGACGCAGAGCTATGCGGACGTCTAGGACTGACCTCAGCCGGCGCAGGGCGCCGGCCGGGGCCGATCCCGGTCGGTTCCGGTCCGTCGGCGGCCTCGCGGTCGCGGCCTGGGCGCTCGCCCTGGTCGCGCTGCCGGTCGCGCCGTCGCGCGCCCTCGACGCCAATGTCCGCACGCCCGTGCAGGTCCCGGTCGCCGACAAGAGCTACCGCTCGGCCAAGGACGCGCTGCGCGCCGGCATGCGCGAGTACAATGCCGGCGACAAGCAGGGCGCCGCCCGCGCGCTGGAGTACGCGGCCGGCCAGGGCCACGCCCTTGCGCTGTGGAAGCTCGGCCGGATGTACGCCGACGGCGACGGCGTCCCGCACGACGACCTGAAGGCGTTCGAGTTCTTCTCGCGGATCGCCGACGCCAGCACCGATGACGGGCCCGATCCGCAGAACTCGGCGGTCCTGGGCAGCGCCTTCACGGCGCTGGGCACGTACTTCCTGGAGGGGATCAAGGGCACCTACGTGCGCCCCAATCCCGAGCGCGCCTACGACATGTTCAACTACGCGGCGTCCTACTACGGGGACCCCAACGCGCAGTACAATCTCGCTCGGCTCTACCTCGACGGCACCGGCGTCGAGGCCGACCCGCGGCAGGCCGCGCGCTGGTTCAACCTCGCCGCCGAGAAGGGCCACCACCCGGCGCAGGCGCTGCTCGGCGACATGCTGGTCAACGGCCTGGGCGGCATCCCGGTCCAGCGGGTGCGCGGCCTGATGTGGCTCTCGCTCGCCCGGGAAGGCGCCGAGAGCCGCAAGGACGACTGGATCGTCGCGCTCTACGAGAAGAACTGGGCGGCCGCCAGCGAGGACGACCGCGCCGAGGCGCAGACGCAGCTCCAGACCGTGGGCTCGATCCGCAAGCGGCGCTGAGCCGCCCTCGACTGTGCAAGCGGCGCTGAGCGGCCTCAGCTCTTCGCCGCGGCGATCGCCGCGGTGAAGGACGGCCGCTCCAGCGTCGCCGCGACCCAGTCGGCGAGCTTCGGCCACCGGGCGCCGTCGACCGCGACCTTGGCCAGCCGCAGGTTGTGGAACGGCGCCGCCACGGCGATGTCGGCGATGCCGAACCGGCCTCCGACGAGGTAGGGCCCGTCGATCTGCGATTCGAGGTAGTCGAACAGCGGCGGCAGCGCCGTGTCGACGGTCCGCTGCGCCAGGGCCTCGTCGCCCTCGACCTTGAACAGGCGGGGCTTGAGGAAGCGCTCGACGAACGGCACCAGCACCTGCCGGGTCAGCTCGCACTCGCCGAACTTGTCGAACCAGCGGGCGCGGGCGGCGTCCCGCGCGTCCTCGGGGATCAGCGCGGGCGCCGGATGCAGCCGCTCGAGATAGTCCACGATGGCGCTCGAATCGGCGAGGCGATACCCGGCATCCTCCATCGCGGGGATCTTCCCCATCGGGCTCGCCGCCCGGAAGCCGGGATCCTGCGCGTGGAAGCCGACCGGGCGGTGCTCGAAGGCGACGCCCTTCTCGTAGAGCGCCGCGAGCACCTTGCGCACGTAGGGCGACACGCTGCTGCCGTAGATGATCATCGTCGTTCCCCCCGATCGCGGCTCTAACCGGCCGCCAGTTCCGCCGTGACCGGCACGTGGTCCGACGGCTTGTCGAGCCCGCGCATGTGCTTCTGGACCGAGGCCGAGACCAGGCGGTCGCCGGCCTGGGGCGAGAGCAGCAGGTGGTCGATGCGGATGCCGGCATTCCGCTGCCAGCACCCGGCCTGATAGTCCCAGAAGGTGTAGAGCCCGTCGCGCGGGTCGCAGGCGCGCAGGGCGTCGGTGTAGCCCTCGGCGAGGATCGCCCGGAACGCCGCCCGGGTCGTCCCGAGGAACAGGGCGTCCGAGCGCCAAGCCTCCGGATCGGCCGCGTCGGCCGCCTCCGGGATGACGTTGTAGTCGCCCGCCAGCACCACCGCGATCTCGTCGTCCAGCAGCGCCCGGGCGTGAAGCCGCAGCCGCTCCATGAAGGCGAGCTTGTACGGGTATTTCGGGCTGTCCACCGGGTTGCCGTTCGGCAGGTAAATCGACGCCACGCGCACCGGGCGGGTGTCCGCGCCCGAGATCAGCGCCTCGATGTAGCGGGCCTGCTCGTCGGCGGCGTCGCCCGGCAGCCCGCGCCGAATCTCCGACATGGCCAGCGGCGCCCGGACCAGCAGCGCCACGCCGTTATAGGCCTTCTGGCCCAGCGTCTCGACCGCGTAGCCCGCCGCCTCGATGTCGGCGCGCGGGAAGGCCTCGTCCTGGCATTTCAGCTCCTGCAGGCAGACCACGTCGGGCCGCGCCTCCTCCAGGAAGCCGAGGAGGTGCGGGAGCCGCTGCTTGATCGAGTTGACGTTCCAGGTGGTGATCCGCATCGCCTCGCTTCCGGTCGCCGCCCGGCCGTCATCCGCGCTTCGCGTCGCGCTGACAAGGCCATCCCGGCGCAAGGACGGGGAAGTAGGGTCGGCGAATGGACTGGTTCGAGCCGGTGTCGGCTTACTGCGAGCGGGGCGGGCCGGACTTCTGGGCCGAGCCCGCGAACGCGCTGTCGAACTCGGCCTTCCTGCTGGCCGCCGCCGCCGCGGCGCGGCGCGCCGCCGTCACCGATCCGCCGGACCGGACCTGCCTCGGGCTGGCGGCCCTGATCGCCGTGGTGGGCGTCGGCTCGTTCCTGTTCCACACCCTGGCGGTCTACTGGGCGATGCTCGCGGACGTCGTCCCGATCGCGCTGTTCATCTACGCCTTTCTCGCGCTGGCCCTCTCGCGGTTCCTGCGCTTGGCGCCGGTCCGGGTCGCGGCGGCGACGGGCGGCTTCGCGCTCCTCGGATTCGCGCTCACGCCCCTGCTCGACGGGCTGACCGGCCTCGACGTCGCGCGGCTCACCAACGGCTCGGTCGACTACCTGCCCGCCCTGCTGGCGCTGTTCGGCGTCGCCTGGGCGGCCGCGCGGCGGCCGGAGGAGCGCTTCGTCGGGACCGGGCGGCGGCTCGCCAGCATCGGCCTGCTCTTCCTGATCTCGCTCGCGGCGCGAACCGGCGACCGGGCGGCCTGCGCGCTGCTGCCGACCGGCACGCACCCGCTCTGGCATGTGCTGAACGCCGTCGTCCTGTACGCCCTCGTGGCGACGGCGATCCGCCACCGGGAGACCGCCGGGTGACACGCCCCACGGTCCCGGGCCAATTCCTTGCGGGCGGGGCGGAATTCTTGCAGAAGTGCGCCGCATCGGGCGCCCGGTCCATCGCGGTCGCCCGGGCACGGAAGGGGTCATGACAGTGAGCTTTCGCCTCGGGATCGCCGGACTCGGGACCGTCGGTGCGTCCGTGGTCCGGATGGTCGAGCGCCGCCGCGCCGCCTTCGCTGCGGCGGGCCTCGACATCCGCGTCACCGCGGTCTCCTCGCGCGACCGTGGCCGGGACCGCGGCCTCGACCTGTCCGGCATCGCGTGGTTCGACGATCCGGTGGCGCTCGCCCGGTCGGAATCCGTGGACTGCGTGGTCGAGCTGATCGGCGGCGCCGAGGGACCGGCCAAGGCCGTGGTCGAGGCGGCGCTCGCGGCGGGCAAGCCGGTGGTGACCGCCAACAAGGCGCTGCTGGCGCGCCACGGCGCCGCCCTGGCCGCGCAGGCCGAGGCGAAGGGCGTGGCCCTCGCCTTCGAGGCGGCGGTGGCCGGCGGCATCCCGGTGATCAAGACCCTGCGCGAGGGCCTGCCGGGCAACGCGGTCTCCCGCGTCTACGGGATCCTCAACGGCACCTGCAACTACATCCTCAGCCGCATGGAGCGCGAGGGGCTGACCTTCGAGGCCTGCCTGAAGGACGCGCAGGCCCTGGGCTACGCCGAGGCGGACCCGACCTTCGACGTCGAGGGGTTCGACACCGCGCACAAGCTCGCGATCCTGACGAGCCTCGCCTTCGGGACCGTCGTCGACGCCGACGGCGTGTCGGTCGAGGGCATCTCCCGGGTGCAGCCCCTCGATCTGCGCATGGCGGACGAGCTCGGATACCGGATCAAGCTGCTCGGCGTCGCGCAGGCGACCGAGGCCGGTATCGAGCAGCGGGTCCACCCGACCATGGTGCCGAAATCCTCGGCGATCGCGCAGGTCATGAGCGTGACCAACGCCGTGACGATCGACGCGGACGCGGTGGGCGAGCTCACGCTCATCGGTCCCGGCGCCGGCGGCGAGGCCACGGCCTCCGCGGTGGTGGCCGACATCGCCGACGTGGCGCGCGGCGTGATCCGCCCGACCTTCGGCGTTCCGGCCGCGGCGATGCGCGCCAGCGAGCGCGTGGAGATGCAGCGTCACGAGGGCGGCTACTACATCCGCCTCACCGTCCATGACCGCCCGGGCGTCGCGGCCGGCGTCGCGCAGCGGATGGCCGAGCGATCCATCTCCCTGGAGAGCATCCTGCAGCGCCGCGTCGAGGGGCCGGAGGCCGATCCGCGCGGCCGCTCCGGTCGGCCGGTGCCGCTGGTGCTGATCACCTACGCGGCGACCGAGGGCAACATCCGCGACGCCCTCGACGCCATCGGCGCCGACGGGCTGCTGGCGGAGCCGCCGCAGCTGATCCGGATCGAGCGTGAATAACAGTGCATACGGTAGCGTGACCCCCCACCGCTTGATGCAGGATAGTGGGCATTAGCGAACCGGCGTATACGCTGCGCGGCCGTCATCCGACGGTATCCATCCGGGATCCGACCCCAAGATCGGACCCGGCCAGAGGCAGGAAACCATGGAAGAGGCCCCCAAGCCGGCATCGCGCGGCGTCCCGCGCACGCTCGCCCTCGAACTGGCCCGCGTGACGGAGCGTGCCGCCATCGCCGCCGCCCGATTGCGCGGCCAGGGCGACGAGAAGGCGGCCGACCAGGCCGCGGTCGACGCGATGCGCGACGAACTCAACGGCCTGCCGATCCGCGGCACCGTGGTGATCGGGGAGGGGGAGCGCGATCAGGCGCCGATGCTGTTCATCGGCGAGCAGCTCGGTCTCGGGGAAGGGCCCGAGGTCGACATCGCGGTCGATCCGCTTGAGGGCACGACCCTCTGCGCCAAGGACATGCCCGGCGCCATCGCCGTCATGGCCATGGCCGAGCGCGGCTCGCTCCTCGCCGCGCCGGACGTCTACATGCAGAAGATCGCGATCGGGCCCGGCTACCCGCCCGGCCTCGTCGATCTCGACGCCAGCCCGACCGACAACATCGCGGCGCTGGCCCGGGCCAAGGGCGTCGACCCGAAGCAGATCACCGCGCTGATCCTCGACCGGCCGCGCCACGCGGCCCTCGTGGCCGAGGTGCGGGCGGCCGGCGCGGCGGTGCGCCTGATCTCGGACGGCGACATCGCCGGGATCATCTTCACGGCGAGCCCCGAGGAGACGGGCATCGACCTCTATCTCGGGACCGGCGCGGCGCCCGAGGGCGTGCTGGCGGCCGCCGCGATGCGCTGCATCGGCGGCCAGATGCAGGGACGCCTGATCCTCGACACCCCGGACCGTCGGCGCCGGGCCGCCGAGATGGGCATCGAGAATCTGGACCGGAAATACGACCTGACCGATCTCGCGAGCGGCGACGTCATCGTGGCCGCCACGGGCATCACGGACGGGGCTCTCCTGCGCGGCGTGCGCTTCCGGCCGGACAAGATCCAGACCGAGACCCTGGTGTACCGGTCCGAGGCCGGGACGGTCCGCCGGATCCTCGGCGAGCACCGGCGCGGGCTGACCTGAACCGGCGGACCGCCGGTCCCGGACCGGCGGCGCTCGGGCGGTGGGCCCGGCCCGGCCTCAGTTCAGCACCACCACCTTGCTGCCGACGCCGACCCGGCTGAACAGGTCGATCGCGTCCTGATTGATCATCCGGATGCAGCCCGACGACACGCTCTTGCCGATGGAGAAGGGCTCGAGGGTTCCGTGGATGCGGAACAGCGTGTCCTTGTTGCCCTGCCAGAGGTACATGGCGCGGGCGCCGAGCGGATTGCGCAGACCGCCGGCGACGCCGAGACCGCTCTGCAGCTTGTCGACCTCGCTGGCGAGCTTCGGGCTGCGGGCGATCATCTCCTTCGGCGGATACCAGTCCGGCCACGCCTGCTTGGAATTCACCGTCGCGGTGCCCGACCACGAGAAGCCCTGCTTGCCGACGCCGACGCCGTAGCGGCGGGCCCGGCCGTTGGCCTCGACCAGGGTGAGCTGGTGGGCCCGCGGGTCGACGATGATCGTCCCCGGCTCGTAGGGACCGTGATAGGCGATCTCCTGACGGAGGAAGGCGGGGTTCATCTTCTTGTAATTGAACGCCTGGACCGGGAACACGTCGTCCGTGATCGGGCCGTAGATCTTGGCGTAGTCGATCGGCTCGTTGTCGGGTGCGCGGAGCACGGCCTTGGCCTTGGCGGCCTCCAGCGGCGAGAGCCCCTCGGCCGCAGGCGCGCTGCCCGGGCGTGCCGGGACCGTCGGGTCCGTCTCCAGGTTGGCGGCCGGCGGCGGCGCGACCGGGACCTGCGCGGCGGGCGGCGGGGGGGCCGGGCGCACGAAGTCGGTGCGGCCGGTATAGGGCAGGTAGCGGCCGCCGCGACGCACGTAGAGCGCGCCGTTCTGATCCTGGTAGAGCTGATTGTCGTCGCCGAACCCGTCGATCCCGGCATCGCCCACGGGGCCGCGGCCCTGGGCGTGCGCGGCGGAGGCGAGGGCGAGGACCGTGAAGCCGGCCAGGAGAAGGCGACGGATCGGGGCGGACATGGTTCGAATTCCTCGGGAGGCGTCGCCGGGGCTTGCCGCGACGCGCAGGCGAGCAGGCCGGCACGAAGTCGCGGCACAGCTCATCCCGGGGCTTAGCAAAGGTCGCGCTTTACCGCCAAGTTGCCGACGGTCATCGAGGGCAACTTACAGGGTCTTCCGGGTCGTTTCTCGCCGCGTGTGTTGCCCTCGTGCAGCAACGATTTCGGCCGCGCCGCTCACCGATCCGTGAGGGCGCCGGGCGAGCGCCCGTTTACTCGGCACGCCTGCCTCGCCGAGCGGCAGCGACTCGGCGCCAGCGACTTGGCGGAACGCGGTTCGGCCGCGGCGCCGCGACGGCCGAGCGATCCGGTCGGCGGGCGTCCGTCCGGGATGGCACGCTTGCTGCATTGCCCAGTCAGCCGCGCCTGCTGCGGCGGCGGAGCAACGACGCTCCAAACAGCGGACGGTGTGAGTCCGGATCCCCGGCATGAGCGACCGCACGGCGGTTCGCCCACTTACGACGAGCACCAGCTATGGCCAGCTTCAAAACGGTGATGAAGTCGGGTCACCCCCCGACGCTGTTCGCGGCATTCCTCTACTTCGATTTCTGCTTCGCCATCTGGGTCCTGAACGGCGCCATGGGCCCGTTCATCACCGAGACCTACAAGCTGACGCCGGCCCAGACCGGCTTCATGATCTCGCTACCGATCCTCGCCGGTGCGCTGATGCGCTTCCCGCTCGGCGTCCTGGCCCAGTATATCGGCCGCAAGAACGCCGCGATCACCGAGATGGTCGTGATCATGCTGGCGATGGCCTACGGCTATCTCTTCGTCTCCTCCTACAACGACGTGCTCGCCATGGGCGTGCTGCTCGGCATCGCCGGCGCGTCCTTCGGCGTCGCGCTCTCCCTCGGCTCCGGCTGGTTTCCGCCGGAACATAAGGGGCTGGCGATGGGCATCGCGGGCGCCGGCAATTCCGGCACCGTGCTGGCCGTGCTGTTCGCTCCGCCGCTGGCCCAGGCCTACGGCTGGCAGACCACCTACGCCTTCGCGGGCCTCGTCATGCTGCTGCCGCTGGCGGTCATGATCGTGCTCGCCAAGGAGCCGCCGGATTGCGAGCACCAGTCCTTCAAGGAGCACGTCTCCTGCCTGTTCACGAAGGATGGCTGGGCGTTCTCGCTGATCTACGTGATCACCTTCGGCGGCTTCATCGGCCTGTCGAACTTCCTGCCGACCTTCTTCTACGAGCAGTTCGCGGTGACGAAGGTCGAGGCCGGGCGGCTGACGATGCTGGCGGCCTTCATGGGCTCCGGCATCCGGATCGTCGGCGGCTACTTCGCCGACCGGATGGGCGGCATCGCGGTGCTGTCGGTGGTGCTGCTGGCGGCGATCGCGACCCTGCTCTCGCTGACCGCGACCCCGTCGCTGGCGCTCACGACGCTCCTGTTCATGCTGTGCTTCGCGGCGCTCGGCGCCGGCAACGGCGCGCTGTTCCAGCTCGTCCCGCTGCGCTGGCCCACCAACACGGCGGTGGCCGGCTCGATGATCGGCGAGATCGGCGCGCTCGGCGGCGCGATCCTGCCGAACGTCATGGGCCTGTCGAAGCAGTATACCGGCTCGTTCTCGCTGGGCTTCGTCGGCTACGCCGTCTTCACCGCGATCGTGCTCGGTTGCCTCGCCCTCTGGCAGCGCAAGTGGGTCGGGAGCTGGGTCGGGCCGCGCGGCAAGGCGCTCGGCAAGGCGATCGGCACCCCGACCGAGGCCGAGCAGGGTCAGCTCCGCCCCGCGACGGCCTGACCGGCGCCGCGGCGCCTCCCGGCGACGACCGACACGATACGGGGGCCCGGGCGGCCCCCGTTTTCAGTTGCACCCCGTGGAATGAATTCACGTGCCGGATGCACGTCGGCGGTTGCGTTCCGCCGCGCGACGCGTTTGAATAATGCATTACGAAAGAGCGCCCGGTCCGAGAGCCGAGGTGCCCGGCGACCGCGCGAGGCGGCGCCCCCATGGGAGGAACGGTCGATGTCGAAGCGCTTCAGCGCCACGAACGGCGTGCTCGGCCTGCTCTGTCTGATGTACTTCATCACGTATCTGGACCGGGTGAACATCGCCACGGCCGGTGCGGAGATCATGCGCGATTTCGGCATGTCGAAGACCGATTTCGGTCTGATCCTGTCGGCCTTCGCGTACCCCTACGCGATCTTCCAGGTGATCGGCGGCTCGGTCGGCGACAAGTTCGGCGCCCGGCGCACGCTGCTCGCCTGCGGCGTGATCTGGGCCTCGGCGACCATCCTGACCGGCATGGTCGGCGGACTCGTCAGCCTGTTCATGGCCCGGGTGCTGCTCGGCTTCGGCGAGGGCGCGACCTTCCCGACCGCGACCCGCGCCATGCAGAACTGGACGGCGCCCGGCCGGCGCGGCTTCGCGCAGGGCATCACCCACGCCTTCGCGCGGCTCGGCAACGCGGTGGCGCCGCCGATCGTGGCGTTCCTGATCTACCATTTCGGCTGGCGGACGAGCTTCGTCATCCTCGGCGCGGTGAGCTTCGTCTGGGTCGCGATCTGGTGGCTGTACTTCCGCGACGACCCATCCGAGCATCCGGCGATCACCGAGGCCGAGCTCGCGACGCTGCCGCCGCCCCGCCAGGTCGGCGCGAAGCAGAGCGTGCCGTGGGGTGCCCTGACGCGCCGGATGCTGCCGGTCACCGTCACGTATTTCTGCTACGGCTGGACGCTGTGGCTCTTCCTCGGCTGGCTGCCGAGCTTCTTCAAGGAGAACTATAGCCTCGACCTGAAGAACTCGGCCCTGTTCGCCTCGGGCGTGTTCTTCGCCGGCGTCGTCGGCGACACGGTCGGCGGCCTGCTCAGCGACTCGATCCTGCACCGCACCGGCAAGGTGAAGCTCGCGCGCCTGTCGGTGATCGTGATCGGCTTCCTCGGGGCGGCCGCGAGCCTCGCGGGCGTGTTCATGACCCGGGACCTGACCCTCGTGGCGCTGCTGCTGTCCTCCGGCTTCTTCTTCGCGGAACTGGTGATCGGACCGATCTGGTCGGTGCCGATGGACATCGCGCCGAAATACGCCGGCACCGCCAGCGGGCTGATGAACACCGGCTCGGCGGTGGCGGCGATCGTCTCGCCGATCGTCTTCGGCGTCATCGTCGACGTGACCGGGAGCTGGACGCTGCCGTTCGTCGGCTCGATCGGCCTGTGCCTGCTCGGCGCCGCGCTGGCCTTCACGATGCACCCTGAGCGGGAATTCGTGGATCCCGTCACGCCGCCGGTCGGCCCCGCGGCCACCGTCCCGGCCGGGGAGTAGCGCGCGATGGCGGAGACGATGAAGCGGTCGGGTCCCCTCGCCGGGATGCGGGTGATCGAACTCGCCCACATCATGGCCGGGCCGGTCTGCGGGCTGATGCTCGCCGACATGGGCGCGGAGGTGATCAAGGTCGAAAAGAGGGAGGGCGACGACACCCGTCGCACCGTCCCGCCCGCCCTCGAGGGCGAGAGCGCGGCCTACATGATGATGAACCGCGGCAAGCGCGGACTCAGCCTCGACCTGAAGGATCCGGACGGCGTCGCGGTCCTGCGGCGCCTGCTCAAGGGCGCGGACGCCCTGATCGAGAACTACCGCGGCGGCACGATGGAGCGCCTCGGGATCGGGTACGAGACCCTCAAGGTCGAGTTCCCGGAGCTGGTCTACTGCTCGCTCTCCGGCTTCGGCCGCACCGGTCCCTACGCCGACCGGGCCGGGTTCGACCTCGTGGCCCAGGGCATGAGCGGCCTCATGTCGGTGACCGGGGAGGGGCCCGGGCGTCCGCCGATGAAGTGCGGGCCGCCGGTCACCGACATCACCGCCGGCATCCTGGCCGCCATGGGCATCCTCGCCGCCTACGCGAACCGGCTCCGCACGGGCCGGGGCCAGGCGGTCGACACGTCGCTGTTCGAGGCCGGCATCACCCACACCTACTGGCAGTCGGCCATCGCCATGGCGACCGGGGTCGCGCCCGGGCCGATGGGCTCGGCCCATCCGCTGAACGCCCCCTACGAGGCCTTCGAGACCGCCGACGGCTGGATCACGATCGGCGCGGCCAACCAGACCAACTGGCTGCGCCTGCTGAAGGCCATCGGCGCCGACGACCTCGCCGAGGACCCGCGCTTCGCGCTGAACCGCGACCGGATGGCCAACCGGCACGCACTCGCCGCGACCCTCGCGCCGATCTTCCGGGCCCACGGCTCGGCCGAGTGGCTCGCCCGGCTGGAAGCCGGCGGCGTCCCGGCCGGCCCGGTCCTCGACGTGAACGCGATGCACCGGGACCCGCAGACCCTCGCCCGCGAGATGGTGGTCGAGGTCGATCACCCGCGGGTCGGCCGCATGAAGACGCTCGGCCTGCCGGTGAAGTTCTCCGAGACGCCGGGACGCGTGCACGGGCCGGCCCCGTTGCTCGGCGAGCATTCCCGCGCGATCCTGGCGGAGGCCGGCTACGCGCCGGCCGAGATCGACGCGCTGATCGCGCGGGGCGTGGTCCGCGAGACCGCGGCCTGACGCCGCCACCCGGAGACCCGCGCATGACCGCCAAGCCCGCGACCGACGAGTTGCTGTTCACCGCCGACGAGGCCGGCATCGCCCGCATCGTCCTGAACCGTCCGCAGGCGCGCAACGCGCTGACCTTCGCGATGTATCAGGGCCTGATCACCTGCTGCGAGGCGATCGCCGCGAACCCGGCGGTCAAGGCGCTGATCATCACGGGCGCGGGCGACAAGGCCTTCGCGGCTGGGACCGACATCGCCCAGTTCCGCGACTTCAGCACCGCCGAGGACGCGCTGGGCTACGAGCGCTTCATGGACAGGGTGCTGGGCTCCCTGGAGCGGCTGCGGGTGCCGACCATCGCGGCGATCGCCGGGGCCTGCACCGGCGGCGGCGCGGCCATCGCGGCGGCCTGCGACCTGCGCATCGCCACGCGCGATGCCCGCTTCGGCTTCCCGATCGCCCGCACCCTCGGCAACTGCCTGAGCCAGGGCAACCTCAAGCGGCTCTCCGGCCTGATCGGCCCGGCGCGAGTCAAGGACATCATCTTCACCGCCCGCCTCGTCGGCGCCGAGGAGGCGCTCGCCATCGGCCTCGTGGGCGAGGTGGTCGACGATCGGATCGCGCTCACGGAGCGGGTCGATACGCTGGCCCAGCTCTTGGCCAACCACGCGCCGCTGACCATGCAGGCGACCAAGGAGGGTCTGCGGCGGCTCGCCGAGGAGGAGGCCGGCGCCGAGGGCGCGCCGCATCCCGGCGATGACCTGATCCTCATGTGCTACATGAGCCAGGATTTCCGCGAGGGCATGGAGGCGTTCCTCGGCAAGCGCCCGCCCAACTGGACCGGGCGCTAGGGCCGCACCGGAGGGTGTTGCGACGGTCCGGATAGAAGGCGTCTTCGGTGTCGAGACAGTGGCGCCATGCCCCCTTTCCCGGGCGGGAGAGGGTTGGGGTGAGGGACGAGAACGTTCAGGATCAAGAGCGCGATCCTCCGTCGACGGCGCGCGCCTCGTCCGGAGAGACCTGATCCCTCACCCTGTCCCTCTCCCGCGCGGGAGAGGGGATCCGCGCCTCGTGCGGAGCGGGAATGGCGCTGGCCACGCCGCTCAGCTTGGCAGCGCGCAGACATCGATCCAGGCGGCGCCGGTGAGCGCGGCCATCCGAGCCGGCGCGATCCGCACCGAGCTGTGGGTGCTGCCGGCCGCCGGCACCACCTCGTCGAACGCCCGCAGCGAGACGTCGCAGTAGACCGGCAGCGGCGTCGACAGGCCGAAGGGGCAGACGCCGCCCACCGGATGGCCGGTGAGCGCCTCGACCTCGCCGAGGTCGAGCATCCGCACCTTGCCGCCGAAGGCAGCCTTGGCCTTCCGGTTGTCGAGCCGCGCGTCGCCGCGCGTCACCACCAGGACGACCTGATCGCCGACCCGGATCGAGAGCGTCTTGGCGATCTGGGCCGGGGCGACGCCGTGGCCTTCCGCCGCCTCGGCAACGGTCGCGGTGCTGGTCTCCAGCACGATGACCGCGATGTCGGGCGCCTTCTCGGCGAAGAAGGCGCGCACGGAGGCGAGGCTCATGGTTCGGTCCGAAGCTCGGGATCGGGGCGGGGCGGCGCGCGCGCTGCCATAGGCGGCTCCGGTCGCGCCGGCCAGCGCGCCGACGCGGGCCGCCGCTGCGCGGGACGCGGCGCTCGCGCGACCACGTTCCCTCACGCGACAGGCCCCTCTCCGGGCGGAGAGGGGCCTGCCTCGCACGGGCCGGATGGATCGAGCTACCGGGTCGTCGTGAGCAGCAGGTCCGGCAGCCACATCGCGATGCCCGGCACGAGGCACAGGATCAGGATTGCCACCGCCATCAGGAT
Organism: Methylobacterium sp. 285MFTsu5.1; assembly: GCF_000383455.1. Lineage (NCBI taxonomy): Bacteria > Pseudomonadati > Pseudomonadota > Alphaproteobacteria > Hyphomicrobiales > Methylobacteriaceae > Methylobacterium > Methylobacterium sp. 285MFTsu5.1. Next base: position 52,782 of record NZ_KB911272.1, read on the forward strand.
CACGAAGGGCAGGGTGCCCCAGATGATGTCCGAGAGCGGGATGTCCGGGGCGATGTTCTTGATGACGAAGATGTTGAGGCCCACCGGCGGGTGGATCAGGCCCATCTCCATGGTGATGGTCATCACCACGCCGAACCAGACGAGGTCGAACCCGGCGGCCTTGAGCGGCGGCAGGATGATCGGCGCCGTCATCAGGATGATCGAGACCGGCGGCAGGAAGAAGCCGAGCGCGATCACCAGCGCCAGGATGGTCACCAGCAGCACCCACGGTGACAGCTGCATCGCGACGATCGCGGCGGCGGCCGACTGCGAGATGTGCAGGTAGCTCATCACGTAGGCGTAGAGCAGCGACATGCCGATGATCAGCATCAGCATGGTCGATTCCCGCAGCGTCGCCGTCAGGATCGGCGTGACGTCGCGGAACCGCCAGACGCCGTAGATCGCGGCGATCAGCGCCAGGGCCATCAGCCCGCCGAGGCCCGCGGTCTCGGACGGCGTGGCGTAGCCGCCGTAGAGCGCCACCATCACGCCGGTGAGCAGGACCACGAAGGGCAGGACCCGCGGCAGCGTCGAGAAGCGCTGCGCCATGCTGTACTGCTCGTCCGCCAGGATCGGCGAGGCCGGCCCACCGCGCTCCAGGGCCACCTTCGCGGCGGCGTATTCCGAGCGGAAGCGCACCATCGACCACGCGGCGAACAGGCCCACGAGCAGGAGCCCCGGCCCGATGCCCGCGAGGAACAGCCGCCCGAGCGACTGCTCGGCCGCCACCGCGTACAGGATCATGGTGATCGAGGGCGGCAGCAGGATGCCGAGCGTGCCGCCCGCCGCGATGATCCCGGCCGCGAAGCCCGGCGAGTAGCCGCGCTTGCGCATCTCCGGGATGCCGGCCGAGCCGATCGCCGAGCAGGTGGCCGGGCTGGAGCCCGCCATGGCGGCGAAGAGCGCGCAGGCGAAGACGTTGGCGATGCCCAGGCCGCCCGGGATGCGGTGCATCCAGGCGTGCATGGCCGTGTAGAGATCCTGGCCGGCCTTGGACCGCCCGATGGCCGCGCCCTTCAGGATGAAGAGCGGGATCGACAGCAGGGTGATGGAGGCCATCTCCTCGTAGACGTTCTGCGCCACCGTATCGAGGGAGGCCCCGGGCATGAACGCCACCATGAAGGCGAGCGCCACGAAGCCCAGCGCGAAGGCGATGGGGATGCCCGAGAGCATCGCCCCAAGGGTCGCGCCCGCGTACAGGAAGCCGATCGCGGCCGTGCTCATCGTTCAACCTTCGCGGAAACGGTCTGACCCATCGGGTCCGGTCCCCGGGGCGCGACCTCGGCCGCCCCGTGCATGTCGCGATTCACGTCGGCCCCGAGCCCGATCTTGGGCTGCGCCCAGCCGGCGGCCCGGGGCCCGTAGGCGAGGGCCTCGGCGATCTGGAGGACGAACTGGACGCACAGCAGGCTCATGCCGACCGACATCAGCGTGTAGGGGATCCAGAGGGGCGGCCCCCAGGTCGATTGCGAGACCTGCCCGTCGACCCAAGCCTCGTGATCGAGCGACCAGCTCTTCCACGCGAAGAACAGACAGAAGGCGAGGCTGACGATGTCGGCCAGCAGGAGCCGGACCCGGTTGGCGGCGGGCGGGAGGAGGCCGGTCAGGGCCTCGATCGCCACGTGCCCGCGCTTGGCCTGCACGCCGGCCGCCGACAGGAAGGTGGCCCCGATGATGAGGTACACCGCCATCTCGTCCTGCCACTCCGTCGGCTCCTTCAGGAGGTAGCGGACGACGACGCTGTGGGTCAGGACGAGGCAGGCTGCCACCAGGCAGAGGCCGCCGACGGCCAGGATCACCTTGTTCAGGAGGCGCATGCCCCGATCGAAGGTGCCGAGGAGGCCCGGAAGGCGCGGTTCCTCGGCCCCGCGCGCCTCCGGAGCGGCCGTGGCCGCGTCGAAGCCGTGGCTCACGCGACCTGCTCCGCGAGCTTCAGCAGTTCCGCGCAGTTCGCGTTCTTGGCTGCGTAATCCTTCCAGGCCGTGCTGCGGGCGAGATCACGCCACTGGCCGAGGGACTTCTCGTCGACTTGGACGACCTTGGCGCCGGCCTTCGCGAAGATTTCCTCGACGCGGGTGTCGTCCTCCTTCGCGCCGGCCTGGCCGAAGGCCTCGAGCTCCGTGCCGACCGCCATGATCAGATCCTGCTGCTCCTTCGGCAGGCCCGAGAACACGATCTTGGACATCATGATCGGCTCGAGCATGAACCAGTAGGAGCGCTCGCGCCCCGAGGTCAGCGCCTTGGACAGCTCCTCCAGGCGGAAGGAGATCAGGCTGGTGGATGAGGTGATCACCGCGTCGCAGGCGCCGGTCTGCATCGCCGCGTAGGACTCGTTCGACGGGATCGAGAGGGTGGCCGCGCCGGCCTCCTTCATCATCATGTCCATCTCGCGCGAGCCGCCGCGGACCTTCATCCCCTTGGCGTCGGCCGGCGCCACGAGGGCGCGCTCCCGGCTCGCGACGCCGCCGGCCTGCCAGACCCAGGAGACCAGGATGATGCCCTTCGCGTCCAGGATCTCGGTGAGCTTGCGGCCGACCGGGGCCGCCTTCCACGCCACGGCCTGCGCGTAGGACGTCACGAGGGCGGGCATCAGGCCGATATTGAGTTCCGGAATCTCGCCGCCCGCATAGGGGCTCGGGTAGAGCGACATGTCGAGCGCGCCCTTGCGCATGGCGCCGAACTGGGCGTTCGTCTTCATCAGCGAGGAGCCCGGGTAGACCTGGACGTCCAGGGCGCCCTTCGAGCGCTCGCCGACCATCTTGGCGAACTTCCGGCACATGCGGTCGCGGAAATCGCCCTCGTCGATCGTGCCGCCGGGGAACTGGTGGGACAGCTTCAGCGTCGTGGCCGCCTGCGCGCTGTTCAGGCCGAACCGCAGGATGGCCGGTGCCGCGAGCGTGGCCGCGATCAGCGATCGACGAGTTGGCGTCATGGAGCTCTCCCGCACCGCAAACAACGCGGCGTAATTTTGTGCGCTGCAATAGTGCGGCGCCTCGTTGTATGCATGGAAAACCGCCTTGTATATTTTGTCAATGCTCCAGCATAATGTCCGCGCGTGCCGAACATCCGCCGGCCTCAAGTGCGGGGCGGCGCGCGACCCGTTCATCGGGGGAGGGAACGGCGGCATGAGCCACGCGCAGCGGCTGCGGCAGCGAATCGAGGATGAGATCGTCTCGGGCGAGCTCGCCTTGGGATCGCGACTCGACGAGAACCAGCTCGCGGCCCGCTTCGGGGTCTCGCGCACGCCCATCCGAGAGGCGCTGCTGCAGCTCGCCGTCACCGGCCTCGTGCAGACGAAGCCCCGGCGGGGAGCGATCGTCAGCGCGCCCGAGCCGCACCTGCTGCTCGCCATGTTCGAGACGATGGCGGAGATCGAGGCGGCCTGCGGCCGTCTCGCGGCGCGCCGGCTCGTCCCCGAGGACGCCGCCGCGCTGCGCGCCGCGCTGGAGGGCTGCCGCGCCGCCCTGGCCACCGAGGACACCGAGGCCTACTACGCCGAGAACTACGTGTTCCACACCGTCGTGTACCGGGCGAGCCGGAACGCCTTCCTGGCGGAGCAGGCGCTGTCACTCCACCGCCGCTTGGCCCCGTATCGCCGGCTGCAGCTGCGCGTGCGCCAGCGCCTGCCGCAATCGCTGGCCGAGCACGAGGCGATCGTCGCCGCGATCATCGCGGGCGACGAGGCCGGCGCCGCGGAGGCCCTCCGGGGCCACGTGATCGTCCAGGGCGACCGCTTCACCGATCTGGTGGCCGGACTGCGGGCGCCGAGCGCTGCCTGAGCGGCGGGGGGCGCGTCGCCCGCGATAATTGTGTCGACGGCCTGTCCGAATCCGGGCCCGGCCCGGGGATCGTTCCTTCATCCCGCCCTAACCCTGCCGGCAGGTCGGACTGCGTAGGTGTTCCGCCCGACTCGACCATAAGTTGCAGTCCCGGCATTGTCGATCCGGAGCCGGGGATCGATCATGCTGAAGGACGTCGTCAGGAGCGCGGGCCGTCGCGCGGGGGTGGATATCTTCCGGGCCAGCCGGGAAGCGTTCCGCTGGAGCCACACGGTCCACGATTACTACCCCGTCGTGCCGTCCGCGCGCTGGTCGCCGGGCCGGGCGCCGCACGGCCAGCTCAAGGCGGTGCTCGCCCGGTCGCACGCGGCCTACGACAGCTTCCTCACGGAACTCGAGGCGCGGGCGGACCTGCTGCACAGCGTCCCGCATGATGCGCCCGTGACCGGTGGGGCGACGCCCCACTGGAACAACACGTGGTTCACCGCCCTCGACGGCGCCGCGCTGATGACCATGCTGGCCTGGAAGCGCCCGTCTCGGTTCTTCGAGATCGGCTCGGGCTGCTCGACCTGCTTCGCGCGGCACGCGATCGACACCCTGAACCTTCCGACGCGGATCACCTCGATCGATCCGATGCCCCGCCGCGAGATCGACGCGCTCTGCAACTGGACCGTGCGCAGCCCGCTGGAATCCTGCGACCTGAAGATCTTCGAGGAACTGAAGGCGGGCGACATCCTCTTCTTCGACGGTTCGCACCGCTCCTTCGCGAATTCGGATGTGACGGTGTTCTTCTTCGAGGTGATGCCGCGCCTCGCACCCGGCGTGATCGTGCAGATCCACGACATCTTCATCCCGGACGACTACCCGTCCGCCTGGAACTGCCGATTGTACAACGAGCAGTACCTTCTGGCGGCGATGCTGCTGTGCGGCGCGCCGCCGTTCCGGGTGACCGTGCCGGTGATGTATATCTGCCAGGACCCGGCGATGAGCGCTCGGGTCAAGACGGTCTTCGCCGCCCGCGGCACCGGCCCCGACATCCCGTTCCTCTACGCGAACGATTCCCGCACGCCGGGCGCGTCGTTCTGGTTCGAGATGACCGGGACGCCCGGCTGATCGCGGGCGTGGTCTACCGTGGTCGAGGCGCTCAGGCGGTCTCGGCCGCACCGTAATTGGCGGCGATCACCGACTTCTTCCCGCGGATATGCTCGCGCATCAGGACGGCCAGCGCCGCGCCGTCCCGGGCGCGCAGCAGCGCGATCATGCGCTCGTGCTCGGAGACGGCGCGGGCCCACTGCTCGGGTGTCTGGTGGGCGGAGTAGCGCGAGCGCTGGATCCGGCCGGACAGGCTCTCGTAGATGTTGGCGAGGATCGTGTTGCGGCTCGCCGCCATGATCCCCTCGTGGATGCGCCGGTTGTGGCTGAAGTAACCGGCCTCGTCGCCCGATTTCCAGGCCTCGACCATCGCGTCGTGGTCGACCACCAGGGCGTCGATGTCGGCGTCGGTGATCGTGCGGCAGGCGAGGTCACCGGCCGTCGCCTCGAGGCCGGCGATCACCTCCATCATCTCCTCGAGTTCGCCGTCCGAGATGCTGGCGACGCGCGCCCCGCGATTCGGGAGCAGTTCGAGCAACCCCTCCGTCGCCAGGATCTTGATCGCCTCGCGGAGCGGCGTCCGCGAGATCCCGAAGCGCTCGGTCAGCTCGCTCTCGTTGATCCGCGCCTTCGGCTCCATCTCACCGGACCGGATCAGTTCGCGCATGCGCTCGGCGACCTCGTCGTGGAGGTAGCGGCGGCTGATGCCGATCCCGGGCTCGATTTTATTCATGGTCCCCCGACACACGTCAGGTCAGTGCGACCTGTGGTCTATGTGTAGGTGCCCGGCAATGGAGTGTCGAGGCACGAGGGCCCGATCCAGCACGCGGGCCACATGTTCCGCCTGGAGACCCAGCCCGTCGTGGATCTGGTGACGGCAGCTCGTCCCGTCGGCCACCACGAGGTCGTCGGGCCCTGCGGCGCGTAGCGCCGGGAACAGCGACAGCTCCGCCATGGCGAAGGACGTCTCGATCGATTCCGGCCGGTAGCCGAAGGCACCCGCCATCCCGCAGCAGCTCGACTCGATGACCCGCAGGTCGAGCCCCGGCACCGCCCGGAGCACCGTCTCGACCGAGCCCATGACGCCGAAGGATTTCTGATGGCAGTGGCCGTGCAGGTGCGCGACCCGGCCGCCCTGATCGGCGAACGGCAGCGCGATGCGTCCGGCCGTCAGGTCGGCGGCCAGAAGCTCCTCGAACAGGAACGACTGCTTGGCCAGCAGCGCGGCCTCTTCGCCGGGCAGGAGCGCCGCGAACTCGTCCCGGAAGGTGAGCAGGCAGGACGGCTCCAGGCCGACGACCCGTGCCCCCGCGCGCAGGAACGGCAGCAGCGCGTCGAGGGTGCGGCGCGCCTCCTGGCGCGCCCGGTCGGTCTGGCCGGCGGAGAGCCAGGTCCGGCCGCAGCAGAGGGGGCGCCGGCCGCGGGACGGGTAGACCCGGTGCAGCCGGTAGCCGGCCGCCTGAAGCACCCGCTCGGCCGCCTCGAGGTTCTCCCGCTCGAAGGCCCGGTTGAAGGTGTCGCCGAACAGGATCACATCGCGGAAATCGCCCGCGACGTCCTGCGCGTGGGCGGGCTCGCCCTGCTCGCTCCAGGGCCGGCGCCAGCGCGGCAGCGAGCGCTTGGCCGAGAGGCCGGCGACGCGCTCCGAGAGGGCGGCGAGGGCCGGGTACCGGTCCCGCAGGTTGAGGAGCGGCGCCAGCCGCGCGGCGGCCCCGGCGTAGAGCGGCATCGTCGCGATGAGGCGCTCCCGCAGGGGCAGCCCGTGGCGGGCGTGGTAATGGTGCAGGAACTCGATCTTCATCTTGGCCATGTCGACGCCGGTCGGGCACTCGCGGCGGCAGGCCTTGCAGGAGACGCAGAGATCGAGGGTGCGCTTCATCTCCGGGCTGGTGAAGGCGTCCTTGCCGAGTTGGCCCGAGATGGCGAGCCGCAGGGAATTGGCCCGGCCCCGGGTCAGGTGCTGCTCCTCCCGGGTTGCCCGGAAGGAGGGGCACATGGCGCCGCCGACGAGCTTCCGGCAGGTGCCGTTGTTGTTGCACATCTCGACGGCGGAGCCGAAGCCGCCCCAGTCCGACCAGTCGAGGGCGGTCTTCATCGGCGCCGAAACGGCGTAGTCCGGTTTGAAGCGGAACAGGCTGCGATCGTCGAACTTCGGCGCCCGCACGATCTTGCCGGGGTTGAGCCGGTTGTCCGGGTCGAACGTGTCCTTCACGGTCTCGAAGGCGCGGGTGAGCGTCGCGCCGAACAGCGGCTCGACGAATTCCGAGCGCGACAGGCCGTCGCCGTGCTCGCCGGAATACGAGCCCTTGTAGCGGCGCACCAGCTCGGAGGTCTCCTCCGCGATCGCCCGCATCCGCCGGACGTCACCGGCCTCCTTCATGTCGAGGATCGGGCGGACATGCAGGCAGCCGACAGAGGCGTGGGCATACCACGTGCCGCGGGTGCCGTTCTTGGTGAAGACCTCTGTCACCGCGTCGGTGTAGTCGGCGAGGTGCTCCAGCGGGACGGCGCAATCCTCGATGAACGAGACTGGCTTCGCGTCGCCCTTCATCGACATCATGATGTTGAGGCAGGCCTCGCGCACCTCCCAGACGGATTTCTGGCGCGCGGGCTCGACGACCTCCACGACGGCGTCTGGGAAGCCGTGATCGGCCATGCAGGCGTCGAGGCGCTTCAGGTCGCGCCGGAGCGACGCGAGGTCGTCGCCGGCGAACTCCGTCAGCAGAAGGCAGTTCGGCTTGCCCTTGGTGATGTCGGCGAGCGTCGTGCGGAACAGCGGGATATCGGCGCCGAGCACGAGGACGTTGTTGTCGACCAGCTCGACCGCCACCGGGTCCAAGCCGACGATGTGCCGCGTCGTCTGCATGGCCGCCCGGAAGGACGGGAAGTGGCACACGCCCATCACGCGGTGTGTCGGCAGGCGCGAGAGCTTCAGCGTCACCGCGGTGGTCGCGGCCAGCGTGCCCTCGGACCCGACGAGCAGGTGCGCGAGGTTCGGCTGGGCCTCGATCAGCGAATCGAGGTTGTAGCCGCCCACGCGGCGCTGAACCTTCGGGTAGTGCGCCTCGATCTCGGCGCGGTGGTCCTCGGCAAGGCCGCGCATCCGCGCGGCGAGCGCCGCGGCCCGATCCGACCCGTTCACGCCCGGATGCGCGTTTCCGGTCGGGCCGAAGCCGAAGGCCTCGCCGTCGTGGAGCAGCGCCTCGATCGCGAGGACGTTGTCGCTCATCTTCCCGTAGCGCAGGGAGCGGGCCCCGCAGGAATTGTTGCCCGCCATGCCGCCGATGGTGCAGCGGGTGGCCGTCGAGGGCTCGACCGGGAAGAACCAGCCGTCGGCCTTCACTCGGGTGTTCAGGCGCTCCAGCACCATGCCGGGCTCGACGGTGATCGTTCCGGCCTCCGCGTCGTAGGCCAGGACGCCGTTGAAGTACCGCGAGCAGTCGACGACGAGGCCGGACCCGATCGGCTGGCCGTTCTGCGAGGTGCCGCCGCCACGCAGGATTACCGGGGCGCCGTGCTCGGCGGCGATGCGCAGGGTCGCGGCGATGTCGGCGGCGGAGCGCGGCAGCACCACGCCGGCGGGCATGATCTGGTAGATCGACGCATCGGTGCTGTAGCGTCCGCGCGTGAAGGCGTCGAAGCGCGCCTCACCCTGGAGCTGCTCCGCCAGCCGGCGCGGCAAACCGGCCTCGAGGCGCGCCGCTGCACGCGGCGCCGGAGCATCCGCCCTCGCTTCCGTCACGATCGATCCCTCCCGAGATGGGACGCGCCCACCCGCGGGGAAATGTATTCAAAATTCACTGCGGCGCAAATCGGCCGCCGTGTCACGCTGGCAGCGGGCGGCCGGAGTCCTGTACTGCGCCGGGCCTCGCGGGCTGCCGCGAACCTCGCCCGGCGCGCGGGCCGTCGCAGCCCCGCGTCCGCCCGTCGGGCGGGTTCTGGTAACGGCCTCAGTGGTTGTCCCGCGGCACCCCGGAGGCCTGCGCGACCTTCTGGAACTTCACCGCGCCCTTCAGCACCATGCCCTGGTCGAGCTGGTCGACCTGATCGCGGTAGATCTCCTGCCAGGGCGTCTGCGTCGCCGGGTAGGGATATCCGCCGCGCGCCGCCAGATCCGAGCGCCGGCGCGCGATCTCCTCGGCCGGGAGCAGGATGTCGGCGCTCCGGCGGTTGAGATCGATGCGGATGCGGTCGCCGCTCTGCAGCAGGGCCAGCCCGCCGCCCACGGCCGCCTCGGGAGACGCGTTCAGGATGGCGGGCGTGCCGGAGGTGCCGGATTGCCGGCCGTCGCCGATGCAGGGCAGCGAGGTGACGCCGCGCCGGATCAGGGCGCCGGGCGGCTGCATATTCACCACCTCGGCGGCGCCGGGATAGCCGATCGGTCCGGCCCCGCGCATGATCAGGATGGTGTTCTCGTCGATGTCGAGCGCCGGGTCGTCGATCCGCGTGTGGTAGTCCTCGGGACCGTCGAACACGATCACCCGCCCCTCGAAGGCCATCGGATCGTTCGGATTGCGCAGGTAGCGGGCGGCAAATTCCTCCGAGATCACGCAGGTCTTCATGATCGCGGAATCGAACAGGCTCCCCTTGAGATTGAGGAAGCCGGCGCGCTCCATCAGCGGCTCGCCGTAGGCGCGGATCACGTCGCGGTTCCAGCTGTGCCGCCCGCGGTAGTTCTCGCCGACGGTCCGGCCGTTGCAGGTCAGGGCACCCTCGTGGACCTTCCCGGCCTCGATCAGCTCGGCGAAGACCGCCGGCAGGCCGCCCGCGCGGAAATACTCCTCGCCGAGCCAGCGGCCGGCGGGCTGCATGTCCACGAGCAGCGGGATCTCGAACCCGACCCGTTCCCAGTCGTCGCAGCTCAGCGGCACGCCGATATGCTTGGCGATGGCGTTGATGTGGATCGGCGCGTTGGTCGAACCGCCGATCGCGGCGTTGGCCACGATCGCGTTCTCGAAGGCCTCGCGGGTCAGGATGTCAGAGGGCTTGAGGTCTTCCCAGACCATCTCGACGATCCGCTGGCCGGTGGCGTAGGCCGCCTGGCCGCGCTCGCGGTAGGGCGCCGGGATCGCCGCCGAGCCGGGCAGCGCGAGGCCGAGCGCCTCGGCGAGGGCGTTCATCGTCGAGGCCGTGCCCATCGTGTTGCAGTGGCCCGTGGACGGTGCCGACGACCCGACGATGTCCATGAACTGCTGGAAGTCGATGTCGCCGGCGGCATGCCGCTCGCGCGTCTTCCAGACGATCGTGCCGGACCCGGTCAGCTCCTTCTGGAAGTAACCGTTGAGCATCGGCCCGACGTTCAGCGAGATCGCCGGGATGTTGACGGTGGCCGCCGCCATCAGACAGGCCGGCATGGTCTTGTCGCAGCCGGTCAGCAGCACGACGCCGTCGAGCGGGTAGCCGTACAGCACCTCCACCAGCGACAGGTAGGCGAGGTTCCGGTCGAGCGAGGCGGTCGGCCGCTTCCCGGTCTCCTGGATCGGGTGGCAGGGAAACTCGAAGGCGACGCCGCCGGCCGCCGTGATGCCGTCCCGCACCCGCTTGGCGAGCTCGACGTGATGGCGGTTGCAGGGCGAAAGGTCGGAACCCGTCTGGGCGATGCCGATCAGGGGCTTGCCCGACCGCAGCTCCTCCGGCGTCAGCCCGTAATTGAGGTAGCGCTCCAAGTAGAGGGCGGTCATGCCCGGGTTGTGCGGGTTGTCGAACCAGGCCTTCGAGCGCAGGTCGGCGGGCGTGATCCGGCGTTTGTCGCTCATGGTCGCTTCCTCGCATCCTGGGGCCGGCGCTGGCGGTCCGGCTCGTGTCTTCCGCTACCGCGGCGGGCGTCGCGGCCGCGGTCGCGGCGCCCTGAGCTCGATCTTGCAATACTCTGAGGATTGATCCGCCGCAGCATCTCCGGCGCTGGATTAATTTCAGGACAGCATCCGGGTGTCACCATCGATGGAAATGGCCTGCCCCGAGATCGTCCGGCCACGCGGCGAGCAGAGTAGCAGGATCTGGTCGGCGAGCTGCCGCGCCGTGACGTACTCCTTCACCGACACGAACGAGAACGCCCGCGCCTCCATGTCGGCGAAGCTCGTGCCCTGCTGCTGGGCCTTCGATTCGAGTACCCGGCGCTGGCGATCCCCGGCGACGAGACCCGGGAGGATCGCGTTCACCCGGATCCCCGCGCCGCCGAGCTCGATCGCCAGGGACTTGGTGAAGCCGATCACCCCCCACTTGGCGGCCGCGTAGGGGCTGCGCAGCGCGAAGCCGAACTTGCCCGCGGCCGAGGAGAGGTTGACGATCGAGGCGTTGGCGCTCTGGCGGAGGTGCGGCACCGCCAGCCGCGCGCAGTTGAACTGGCTGGTCAGGCAGACCGTGAGGCAGCGATCCCACTCCTCGGGGGCGATCTCCTCGACCCGGCCGGTCGGACCGGCGATCCCGGCATTGTTGACGAGCACGTCGAGGCCGCCGAGGAACTCGACCGCCTGGTCCATCATCGCGGCGACCGCGTCGCGGTCGGCGACGTCGGTCCGGCTGCGCCCGACGGTGTCCGGCAGCGCGGCCAAGGCGTCTATGTCGATATCGCAGGCGAAGACGCGCGCGCCTTCGTCCAGGAAGGCGTCGACGATCTCGCGACCGATTCCGGCAGCGCCCGCCGTCACCAGGACCCGCAGGCCGGCAATCCCCAGATCCATGATCAATCCTCTCCCTGAACGTCCCGCAATCCGCCGCGGGTCAAGATGAACTCCGCGGCTTCCCGGATGTCGGCGGCGATCGCGGCCGCGGCTGCCGCGCCGTCCCGGATCTCGATGGCCGAAACGGCCTCGGCGTGCCGGCGCAGAGCGAAGCCCTGGAGGAGGCGCTCCGGGTGGGCGCGCAGATCCAGGTTGATCACCGGGCCCGCCTTCAACCAGAGCCGCGCGATGATCTCCTGCAGGGGTCCCAGTCCGCAGGCGCCGTAGATGGCGAAATGGAGGTCGCGGTTGAGCTGGACGGCGCGCGCCCTGTCGGGCTCCGCCGCCTCGGCCTCGGCCCGGAAGGCCGCCTCGGCGCTCCGTATCGCCGCGAGTTCGGCGGCCGTCCGCCGCTCGGCCGCCCGCGCCACCGCGATGCCCTCGACCGCGATGCGGGTCTCGACCAGGGCCCGGAACGCGGCCGCGCCCATGACCGGCACCCGGATCACGCGATTCGGCGCCACCTCCAGCACGCCGTCCGCCGCGAGCCGGCTCACCGCCTCGCGCACCGGCATGACCGAGACGCCGAGGGCCGCGGCGCTCTGCCGAAGGGACAACCGGTCGCCCGGCGCCAGCCGCCCCGAGGCGAGCAGGTCCGACAGGGCCTCGTAGACGGTGTCGGACAGGGTCCGCCGCTCGAGCTGGGGCAGGTCGGCCAGCGCCGAAGTGGAATTCATATGCCGACACTAGACGGATCCGGCACTATCGCGCTAGTGATCTGTGATCACAGTTCGGGTGAGGGCCGTCAGAGCCCGCCACAACAACCCGGCTGGAGGACACGCACGGGAGCGGAACGATGACGGACCGGTACGGGGATTCCCTTTCTCGCCGCAGCCTCCTGCGCGCCGGCGGCGCGGCGCTCCTCGCGCCGGCCCTCGCGAGCCCGGCGCTCTCCCAGGGGCAGTCCGAGGTGATCCGGATCGGTCACCTCACGCCGCGGACCGGCTTCCTCGGGCCGCTCGGCGAGTTCGCCGTGCAGGCGGCCCAGCTCGCGGTGGAGGAGATCAACGCCGCCGGCGGCATCGCGGGCCGGAAGGTCGAGCTCCTGTCGGAGGACAGCGTCAACCCGCAGACCGCCTCGGCCAAGGCCGAGCGCATGGTCCAGCGCGACCGCGTGGCGTGCCTCGTCGGCGAGATCAACTCGGCCTCCGCGCTGGCGATCAGCCAGGTCGCCCAGCGCGAGAAGATCCTGTTCATCAACACCGGCGCCAACTCGGACGCGCTGCGCGGCTCCGACTGCAAGCGGTTCATGTTCCACGTCGAATCGCAGAACACCATGATGGTGCGGGCCTGCGGCCGAGCACTGCTCGACCGGGGCCTGATCAAGGGGCGCAAGGTCTACGCGCTCACCGCCGACTACGCCTTCGGCCACGATCTCCTGAAGCAGGCCAAGAAGTACTTCGCCGCCAACGACGCCACCCTCGTCGGCGAGGATCTGATCCCGACCGAGCTCACCGACTTCTCACCGTTCCTGCTCAAGCTCCGTCAGGCCAAGCCGGACCTCGTGATCTGCAACCTCGCGGGCGCGCAGATCACCAACTTCCTGAAACAGTACAGCGAGTTCGGCCTGCCGTTCCCGGTCGCCGGCTTCGGCTTCGACACGGCGCTGGCCTGGGGCGCCGGGCCGGGGAACTTCCTCGGCACCTGGCCGGTGATCTGGCACCACCAGATCGACTCGCCCTCGGCGAAGAAGTTCGTCGCCGCCTTCAAGGCCAAGTACAAGAAGCCGCCTGAGAACCAGGGCTGGGGCGACTACACGGCGATGAAGATCGTCGCGCAATCGATGAACGAGCTCAAATCGACCGAGTCGATCAAGGTCGTGGAGCACCTGGAATCGGGCGCGAAGTTCGACATCGCCAAGGTCCGCGAGGGCTATTTCCGCCCCTGGGACCACGAGCTGATGCAGGAGATGTTCGCGATCACCGCCCTGCCGGCGGACCAGGTCAAGAACCCCTACGACATCTTCACCTCGACCGGCCCGCTGCCCGGTCCCGGCGAGAGCCTGGAAGTGCTCGCCACGACCCGCGACGAGAACGCCTGCACCTTCCCGGCGTGAGGCGTCCATGCAGCTCGTCTTCATCCTGGAGCAGGTGCTCAACGGCCTGCTGATTGGCGTCCAATACCTGCTGATCGCGCTGGGCCTGTCGCTGATCTTCAGCCTCGGCGGGATCGTGAACCTTGCCCACGGCGCCTTCTACGCGATCGGCGCCTACATGACCGTGCTGCTGACGCCGACCATCGGCTTCGGCGGCGCCCTCATCGCCTCGCCGCTCGCGGTGGCGGTGCTCGGCCTCCTGATCGAGCGGTTCCTGCTCCGGCGCTTCTACCGCGGCGACCCGACGCTCGGCCTGCTCCTCACCTTCGGGCTCGCGATGGTGGCGGAGCAGGCGCTGCGCATGGCCTTCGGGGCGGCGCCGGTGCCGTTCGGGATCCCGAGCTGGCTGCGCGGACAGATCTTCATCGGCGACCTGATCTACTCGCGCTACCGGCTCTCGATCCTCGTCGTGGCCCTCGCCTGCGTCACCGGCCTGTGGCTGCTCCTGACCCGCACCAGCTTCGGGCGGGTGGTCCGGGCCGGCGTGCAGAACCCCGACATGGTCGCGGCGCTCGGCATCTCGCTCCGGCCCTACATGACCGCCGTGGTGACGATCGCGGTCGGGCTCGCGGCGCTCGCCGGGACCATGATGGCGCCGGTCACGGGCGTGCAGCCCGCCATGGGCGCCGAGATCCTGACCTTCGCCTTCGTGGTCGTGGTGATCGGCGGTCTCGGCTCCTTCTGGGGCGTGGTGCTCGCCGCGCTGATCGTCGGCGTGGTCCGGGGCCTCACCGCCTACGCCTACCCGCCGGCCACCGAGGCCGCCGTCTACGCCCTCATGGTGCTCGTCCTGCTGCTGCGCCCGCGCGGCCTGTTCGGCGAGCACATCGCCCGGTTCGAGTGAGCGGAGAGCGTCCCATGTCCGGAACCGCCGAGCCGCTGCCGCTCGCCCTGCCGCAGCGCGGCCTGATCCTGCGCGAGAGCCGCCAGCTCTGGGCGGCGCTCGCCGCCCTGATCGTCCTGCCCTTCGCCCTCGACGCGATCGGCCTGACGCTGATCACCGCCACCGACGTGGTGATCTTCGCCCTGGCGGTGCTCGGCCTCAACATCCTGGTCGGCTGGACCGGGCTCACGTCGTTCGGCCACGGGGCGTGGTTCGGGATCGGCGCCTACGCGGTGGCGATCCTCCAGATGCGCCTCTTCCCCGGCGACATGGCCCTGCCGCTCCTCGGCGCCCTGGCGATCACCGGGCTCGCGGCCCTCGCCGCCGGCGGCCTGATCCTCCGGCGGCGGGGCGTCTACTTCTCGCTCCTGACCCTCGCGTTCACGGCGATGCTCTACGCCATCGCGTTCCGCTGGACCGACCTCACCGGTGGCGAGAACGGCATCGGAAACCTGCACCGCTGGGCGGCGCTGCAGGAGCCCGGCGCCTACTACGCCGCGGTGTCCGGTATCGCCTTCGCGGTCCTGATCGCCCTGTGGCGCTTCCGGCGCTCGCCCATGGGCACCGTCCTGGTGGCGATCCGCGAGAACGAGCAGCGCGCGGGATTCCTCGGCTACGCCACCAACCGCTACAAGCTCGCGGCCTTCGTGATCTCGGCGACGATCACCGGGCTGGCGGGGGCGCTCGCGGCCTACAGCCACCGCTTCACCTCGGCCGACCCGATCTCCATCGCCTTCTCGGGAGAGCTGCTCGCCATGGTGGTGATCGGCGGGATGCGCTCGTTCCTCGGGCCGGCGCTCGGGGCGCTGTTCTACATCCTCTTCCGCGAGTTCCTGTCGATCTACACCGCCGATTGGCTGCTGTATTTCGGCCTGCTGTTCGTCGCCTTCATCGTGTTCTCGCCGGACGGCCTCGTCGGCATCGCGGCGCGGCTGCTCAAGCCGTTCCGGCGCGTCCCGACCGAGGGCGCGGCCATGTCGGCCCGCCGCGCCGGCGCCTCGGGCCGCGTCCCGGCCCGCTTCATCGCGGAGGGGCGCGGCGACGGCCCGGTGCTGGTCGCCGACGAGATCCGGAAGAGCTTCGGGCCCGTGAAGGCGGTGCGCGGCGTGTCCTTCGCGGTGGCCGACCGGACGCTCCACGCCCTGATCGGACCGAACGGCGCCGGCAAGACCACCGCCTTCAACCTGCTGTCCGGGATGTTCCGCCCGAGCGGCGGCAGCATCCGACTCGACGGAAGCGAGATTGCCGGCTTGGAGCCGCACGCCATCACCCGCGCCGGGATCGGCCGCTCGTTCCAGATCACCAACCTGTTCCCGGGCCTCTCCGTGGAGGAGAACGTTCGCCTCGCGGTGCAGGCCCGGCACGCCGCGCATTTCAGTCCCTGGCGGGACGCGCTGGCCGTCCGCGAGATCGCCGACGACACCGCCGAGCTGCTGCGCTGGACCGGCCTGTCCGGCATCGAGCGGGCCGAGGCCGGCAGCCTGTCCTACGGCGGCCAGCGGCTGCTCGACATGGGGCTGGCCCTGGCCACGCGGCCGCGCGTGCTGCTGCTCGACGAGCCCCTCGCCGGGCTCGCGGCGGCCGAGCGCGAGCGGGTCGGCGACCTGATCAAGGCGCTCTCGGCCGACATCCCGGTGCTCCTCGTCGAGCACGACATCGACCGCGTCTTCCGCCTCGCCGACCGCGTCACCGTGATGGCCGACGGCGCCGTGCTGGTCGACGGCTCGGTCGCGGACGCCCGGGACGACGATCGGGTGCAGGCGGTCTATCTCGGCTCGGGCACGGCGGCGATCGCCGCGAAGCCGCGCGCCAGCGCCGCCGAGGCCGAGACGCTGCTCGCCATGGAGGGCGTCGACACCTTCTACGGCAAATCGCACATCCTGAACGGGGTGAACCTGGCGGTGCGCCGGGGCGAGGTCGTGGCGCTCCTCGGACGCAACGGGGCCGGCAAGTCGACACTGCTCAAGACCCTGATCGGCACCGCGCCGCCGGCCGCCGGCCGGATCGTCCTCGCCGGCAAGGACATCGCCGGCCTGTCGCCCGACCGGATCGCCCGGCTCGGGATCGGCTACGTCCCGCAGGGGCGGGCGCTGTTCGCCGGCATGACCGTCGCGGAGAATCTGGGCCTCGGCCGGCTGCGGCGGCTCACCGGCGCCGGCATCCACTGGGACGAGGAGAAGGTCCTCGAGTTCTTCCCTCGCCTGAAGGAGCGCTGGACCGTCGACGCGGCCCGCCTGTCCGGCGGCGAGCAGCAGATGGTGGCGGTGGCCCGCGCCCTCTCGGGGGACACGCGGCTCCTCCTCCTCGACGAGCCCTTCGAGGGCCTGTCGCCGGCCGTGACGGAAGAGCTGTTCGAGGCCTTCGACCGGCTCCGCCGGGAGATCGCGATCATCCTGGTGGACCACCACCTCGACCTCGCCCTGGCGCTGTCCGACCGCACCGTCGCCCTGGAGCGCGGCAGCGTGCAGTGGACGGGCGAGTCGCGTCTCCTGCGCGAGGATCAGGAGTTGAGGCGGAAGGTGCTGTGGCTATGACCGAGAGCGTCGCGATCGTCGGCGCCGGCCTGATCGGCCGGGCCTGGGCGATGATCTTCGCCCGTGCCGGCTGGGACGTGCGCCTGTTCGATCCCGCGGCGGGCGTCGCCGAGGCCGCGATCCCGCTCTGCGCCGAGGGGCTGCGGACCCTGGCGGCGAATGACCTCTGCGCGGATCCCGCGGGTGCCGCGGCGCGCATCCGCGCGGCCGGCACGCTCGCGGCCGCCCTCGACGGCGTCGCCTTCGTGCAGGAGAACGGACCGGAGCGGCTGGAGGTGAAGCGGAGCCTCTTCGCGGACCTCGACGCCGCGACGCCGCGGGAGGCCGTCATCGCCTCGTCCTCCTCGGCGATCCGCTGCTCCCTGTTCACCGAGGATCTGCCCGGTCGGGCCCGGTGCCTCGTCGGCCATCCGGTGAACCCGCCGCACCTGATCCCGCTGGTGGAGATCTCCGGCGCGCCGTGGACGGCGCCCGAGGCACTGGCGCGGGCCCGTCAGGTTTACGAGCAGATCGGGCAGGTCCCGATCACCGTGTTGAAGGAGATCGAGGGCTTCATCCTGAACCGGCTCCAGGGCGCCTTGTTGGCGGAGGCGTTCCGCCTCGCCTCGGAGGGCTACGTCACCCCGCAGGACCTCGACAAGACCGTCGCGGACGGCCTCGGCCTGCGCTGGAGCTTCATGGGTCCGTTCGAGACGATCGAGCTCAACGCGCCCGGCGGCATCGCCGATTACTGCGCGCGCTACACCGGTTTCTACAAGAGCCTCGCCGCCGACCCGGCGCCACCCTCGGTCTACGAGGCGCCGGCCACCGAGGCGATCCTGGCCAAGTGGCAACCGCCGACCGATCTGCCCGCACGCATGAACCGCCGCGACGCGCGGCTGGCGGCGCTCCGCGCCCACAAGGCTTCACGGAAGGACTGAGCATGGCCTCACAGCGGAAAGTCATCATCACCTGCGCGGTGACGGGCGCGATCCACACGCCCAGCATGTCGCCGCACCTGCCCGTGACGCCCGAGGAGATCGCCGACGCGGCCATCGGTGCCGCCGAGGCCGGCGCCGCCATCGTCCACCTGCACGCCCGCAACCCGGAGAACGGCCAGCCCGACCAGACACCCGAGGCCTTCGCCAAGTTCCTGCCGGTGATCAAGCAGCGCACGAACTGCGTGGTGAACATCACCACCGGCGGCGCGCCGACCATGTCGATCGAGGAGCGTGTGCGCCCGGCCGCGACCTTCCAGCCGGAGGTCGCCTCGCTGAACCTCGGCTCGATGAATTTCGGCCTGTTCGGCATGCTCGACCGATTCAAGGACCTGAAGCACCAGTGGGAGCGGGACTATCTCGGCAACAAGGACATCATCTTCCGCAACACGTTCGGCCAGATCGAGCACATCCTGACGACCTGCGGCCCGAACGGGACGAAGTTCGAGTTCGAGTGCTACGACACCGCGCATCTCTACAACCTGAAATACTTCTTCGACCGCGGGCTGGTGCAGGCGCCGCTGTTCATCCAGACGGTCTTCGGCCTGCAGGGCGGGATCGGCGCGCATCCGGACGACGTGATGCACATGAAGCGCACCGCCGACCGTCTATTCGGCGATCAGTACCGCTGGTCGGTGCTGGGCGCGGGCCGCAACCAGATGAACATCGCCGCCATGGCGGCCGCGATGGGCGGCAACGTCCGCGTCGGCCTCGAGGACAGCCTCTGGGACGGTCCGGGCAAGCTCGCCGAGACCAACGCCGCGCAGGTCCGGCGGGTGCGCGCGATCATCGAGGGGCTGGGCCTCGCGGTCGCCTCGCCCGACGAGGCGCGCGAGATGCTGGCGCTGAAGGGCGGCGACAAGGTCGCGTTCTGATCGATCAGTCGATGGACGATGCGTCGCGGAAGGTGGGACGCATCGTCCGAGAGCGGCTGACGTTCAGGCTCTTCCGTCCTTGCGAGCGCAGCGAAGCAATCCAGGCGCGCCTCAGGCCTCCGATCGCGCGCAACACTGGATTGCTTCGCTGCGCTCGCAAAGACGTAGGCGAGCGCTCACGGCGAACCGAACACGCGATCCAGATCCGCCTGCGCGACGCCGTCGATCTCCAGGATCTTCAGCCGGCTCTGCTCGCCGGTCACGATGCGGACCGAGCCGCGGCTGACCTTCAGCGCCTTGGCGATCAGCGCGACGAGCGCCTCATTGGCCGCGCCCTCGACCGGCGGGGCGGCGACGCGGACCTTCAGGTAGGGCTGCCCCTTCTCGTCCCGGGCCCAGCCCTCAGCGGCGTCGCGCCCCCCGCGCGGCGTCAGGCGCACCGCCAGACGGATCGCCACGGCGGAGCCCTCAGAAGATCTTGCCCGGGTTCAGCCGGTTGTCCGGATCGAGCGCCCGCTTCACGAGCCGCATGACGGCGATCTCCTCGGGCGAGCGTGACAGCTTCAGCTTGGCCCGCTTCTCGAGCCCGATCCCGTGCTCCGCCGAGACGGAGCCGTTCAGCTCCGCCAGCGGCTCGTAGATCGCCGCATCGATCGCCGCGTTGCCGGCGGCGTCGAGGCGGGTGGTGTTCCAGTGGAGGTTGTTGTCGCCGATATGCCCGTAGACGACCGCCCGGCAGCCCGGGATCGCCGCGAGCCGGTCGAGCGCGCCGCGGACGTAGCCGTCCATCCGCGCGAGCGGCACGCTCACGTCGAAGGCCCGGTCGATCCCGTCGGCGTTCAGGTGCTCGACGCGGTCGCGGATCCGCCACATGCCACGGCGCTGCTCCTCCGAGGCGGCGACCACGGCGTCGAGGATCGTGCCGTCTCCCATCAGCCCTTCCAGCAGGCCGAGGAACCGGTCCGATTCCTCGGGGACGCACTCGACCTCGATGATCGCGTAGAACGGGTAGTCCGGTCCCAGCGGCGGGGTCGCGCGCCCGGGTGCCGTCATCAGCCGGTAGAAGTCCGGCCACAGGCCTTCGAACGAGGAGACACGCCCCTGGAAGGCGCTCTGCGCCGCCCGCAGCACCCGCGCGCCGTCGTCGACCCCGGGGCACGCGATCAGCGCCGTCGCGTAGCCGGCGGGCTCCGGCCGCAGGCGGATGACCGCCCGCGTGACGATGCCCATCGTGCCCTCGGTGCCGAGGAAGAGCTGCTTGAGGTCGAGCCCGGTATTGTTCTTGATGAGCGGCCGCATCGACGACACGACCGTGCCGTCGGCGAGCACCGCCTCCAGGCCGAGCACCATCTCGCGCATCATGCCGTAGCGCAGCACCCGCAGGCCGCCCGCGTTGGTGGAGATCGCGCCGCCGATCGTCGCCGAGCCGCGGGCCCCGAGATCGAGGGGGAAGAACAGGCCCGCCGCGGACGCGGCGTCCTGCACGCTCTCGAGGGTCGCGCCGGTGCCGACCACCACCGTCATGCCGAGCGGGTCCACCGGCTCGATGCCGGTCATGCGCTCGGTCGACAGGGTGATCTCGTCGGGCTGGCAGAGCGTGCCGTCGACGAGGCCGGTGGCGCCGCCCCGCGGGACCACCGCGACGCCCGCCGCGTGGCAGGCGGCCATGACGGCGCCGGTCTCCTCCGTGCTGCGCGGGCGGACCAGCGCCAGCGCGGCGCAGGGCTCGGTCGGGCGCGTCCAATTAGCCGAGCGTCCCCGCAGCTCCGCGCCGGTGACGAGACCGGACGGTCCGACGATCGCGGCGAGGCGGTCGAGGAAGGCGGTGTCGGTCATCGGCATCATCTCGGGGCTCGGTCCGGTGGCCGCTCTGTCACAGAATCCCGCGCGCGGCGAGGTTCCGCATGAGCGCGCGGGCGCCGAAGGTCCAGGGCTCGCAGGCGTCGCAGCGGCGCATGCGGTTGACGAGGCTGCCGAGTTCCGGGCTCGCCACCACGACGCGGTCGCCGTCGGCGTGGGTGAAGCCGAGGCCCGGCCCGTGCCGGTCCTGGATCGGCGCGAACATGGTGCCGAGAAGGAGGAGGGCGCCGTCGGGGTAGTCGTGCGTCCGCCCCATCAGCGCCTCCGCCAGCTCCTCCGGGTCGCGGCTGATCTCGGAGAGCGGCGAGGTGCCCTCCAGCCGGAAGCCGTCCGTGCCGGTCACCTCGAGGGTCACGGTCGTGCGGCGCACGTCGTCGAGGCCGAATGTCCCGTCGAACAGGCGCAGGAACGGCCCCACGGCGCAGGAGGCGTTGTTGTCCTTGGCCTTCCCGAGGAGCAGCGCCGACCGGCCCTCGAAGTCGCGCAGGTTCACGTCGTTGGCGAGCGTCGCCCCGATGATCCGCTGGTCGGAGGCGACCGCGAGCGCCACCTCGGGCTCGGGGTTGTTCCAGTGCGAGTCCGGGTGCAGGCCCGCATCCGCGCCGCAGCCGACGGCCGAGAGCGGCTGCGCCTTGGTGAAGATCTCGGCGTCCGGGCCGATGCCCACCTCCAGATACTGGCTCCAGGCGCCCTGCGCGACCAGCACCTCCTTGAGGGCCATGGCCTCGGGCGAGCCGGGCTTCAACCGGCGCAGGTCGTGCCCGACCAGGCGCTCGACCTCGGCGCGGATCGCCGCCGCGGCGGCGAGATCGCCGCGTGCGCGCTCCTCGATCACCCGCTCCAGCATCGAGGTGGCGAAGGTCACGCCCGCCGCCTTCAGGGCCTGGAGGTCGACCGGGGCCAGGAGCCAGGGCTTGGTGGCGTCGCGCGCGTCCGGCGGCGTGTTGGCCAGCACCGCGTCGAGGCTGCCGAGGTCCTCGCCCTGGGCGCCGCGCAGGGCGGCGGCGGGGTCTCGGGCCTCGCACAGGTCGCTGACGGTGGGGAAGGCGGCGGTAACGTCGACGATTCGGGCCGCACCGTCCGCGTCGGCGCGGATCGCCACGACGCTCGGACCGGCCACGTCCGGCCGCCACACCCGGCCCACGAGGGCGCCCCGGCATCCGTCGGCGGGCAGGATCTCCCGCGCGGTCAGGCCCGATAACGACATGTGCTCATGCCCCTGAATGTGTGACCCCGAGATGTCCGCGCGCGACGGGCCCGGTTCCGGGACCGCGGCCGGCGCGCGATCCCATAGCATTCCGCGCCGCCCGTCATCCCGCCGGAAGTTTCACCGGGCCGCGCTCGTCACGGGCGCCGGGGGGCTCGCCTGACAGATCCAAGATTATCTGCAGCTTTGCCAGGAGGCCGGCTTGCTTTCCCGCGAACCCTCATTTGTACTACTGCCCTAGAGCCGCCGACAGAGCGGCCTTGATCGGGAGGAAGCATGGCCTCGGTGGGAATCCGCGAGGTTCGCAAGGCTTTCGGATCGACGAATGTCCTGCACGGCGTGTCGGTGGATATCCGGGACGGTGAATTCGTGATCCTGGTCGGCCCGTCGGGCTGCGGGAAATCAACGCTCCTGCGGATGATCGCCGGGCTCGAGAACATCTCCGGCGGCGAGATCCGCATCGGCGAGCGCGTGGTGAACGATGTGCCGCCCAAGGAGCGGGACATCGCCATGGTGTTCCAGAACTACGCCCTCTATCCGCATCTCACCGTCCGCGAGAACATGGCGTTCTCGATGCGGATCCGGAAGGCGCCGGCCTCCGAGATCGATCTCCGGGTCAACAAGGCCGCCCAGATCCTCGGGCTGGCTCCCCTGCTGGACCGCTACCCGCGCCAGCTCTCGGGCGGCCAGCGCCAGCGCGTCGCCATGGGCCGGGCGATCGTGCGCGACCCGCAGGTCTTCCTGTTCGACGAGCCGCTGTCCAACCTCGACGCCAAGCTCCGCGTGGCGATGCGCACCGAGATCAAGGAGCTGCACCAGCGCCTGAAGACGACGACGATCTACGTCACCCACGACCAGATCGAGGCCATGACCATGGCCGACCGGATCGTGGTGATGCACGACGGGGTCGTGGAGCAGATCGGGCCGCCCCTCGAGCTCTACGACCGGCCCGACAACCTGTTCGTCGCCGGCTTCATCGGCTCGCCGGCCATGAATTTCATGCCCGGCAAGGTCCGGGCGAACGGGCGTCTGACCTTCACCACCGAGACCGGCCTGTCGATCCCGCTCGCCGACGCGCCCTCTGGGGTCGACGGTCGGCCGCTCATCCTGGGCGTCCGCCCCGAGCATTTCGACCTCGCGCCCGAGGGGATCGCCGCGGAGGTCGTCGTCGTGGAGCCGACCGGCTCCGAGACCATGCTGGCGGTGCGGGCCGGGGGCCAGGACCTCACCTGCGTGCTGCGCGAGCGCGTGCGCGAGCGGCCGGGCGAGACGATCTCCCTGCGGCCGAACCGCGTGCACTTCTTCGACGCCGAGACCGGCCGTCGCCTGCCGAACTGACCCGCGTCGGATCCGACGCGGATTCGAGGCGCGCGGCGCCTCCAGGATCACGATCACCGAGGGAGAAGAAACGATGTCCGTTCTCGATCGCCGGTCCCTCCTCGCGGGCGCCGCAGCGACAGGCCTCGCCGCCGGCGGCGACCTCCTCGGCTTCGCCAAGGCCTGGGCGCAGAACGCGGAGTGGAAGCCCGAGCCGGGGGCGAGCCTGTCGCTCCTGCGCTGGAAGCGCTTCGTGCCGGCCGAGGACGAGGCCTTCATGAAGCTCGTCGACGCCTTCACCAAGGCGACGGGCGTCAAGGTCACGGTGACCAACGAGTCGTTCGACGACATCCAGCCCAAGGCGTCCGTCGCCGCCAACACGGGCCAAGGGCCCGACATGGTCTGGGGTCTGTTCTCGTTCCCGGCGCTCTTCCCCGACAAGTGCCTGCCGCTCGAGGACGTGGCGGAATCCCTCGGCAAGAAGTACGGCCCCTGGTTCCCGTCGGCCGAGGCCTACGGCAAGGTCAAGGGCAAGTGGATCGCGATCCCCGTGGCGTTCAACGGCGGCTATCCGAACTACCGCATCTCGGCGATGAAGAAGGCCGGGTTCGACAAGTTCCCCACCGACACGGCGGGCTTCCTCGAACTCTGCCGCGGCTTGAAGAAGAACAACACGCCCGCCGGCTTCGCCCTCGGCCATGCGACCGGCGACGGCAACACGTGGTGCCACTGGGCGCTCTGGTCGCACGGCGGCAACCTCGTCGACGCCAACGAGAAGATCGTCATCAACTCGCCCGAGACCGCCAAGGCGCTCGAATACGTCAAGTCCCTGTACGAGACCTTCGTGCCCGGCACGGTGTCGTGGAACGACTCGTCGAACAACAAGGCGTTCCTGGCCGGCGACCTGTACCTGACCAACAACGGCATCTCGATCTACGCGGCGGCCAAGAAGGACAACCCGAAGCTCGCCGAGGACATGGACCACGCGGTCTGGCCGATCGGCCCGGTCGGCAAGCCCACCGAGTTCCAGCTCGCCTTCCCGATCCTGGCCTTCAAGTACTCCAAGGCGCCGAACGCCTGTAAGGCCTTCATCGCCTTCATGATGGAGGCGGCGAACTACAATCCCTGGCTGGAGGCGGCCCAGGGCTACCTCTGCGAGCCGCTGTCGAACTATCCGAAGAACCCGATCTGGACGAGCGACCCGAAGAACGCGGTCTTCGCCGAGGCGGGACGGCGCTCCCTGGCGGCGGGCGGCCTCGCGCCGGTGAGCGAGCGGATCGCCGCGGTGCTGGCCGACTTCGTGATCGTCGACATGTTCGCCAGTCACTGCACCGGCCGCGAGGACGTGAAGGGCGCCATCAAGAACGCCGAGCGCGCCGCCACCCGCATCTTCCGGAACACCTGACCGCACCCGCCGGAGGCGAGACGATGGCGCACACGGCCCTGACGCAGCCCGCCCCGGCCGCAATCCCCACCCGCTCGGCCTGGCAGCGCGTCCGCGCCAGCCGGGGCTGGGCGGGGTTCTGGTTCATGCTGCCGACGGCGCTGATCCTCGGCCTGTTCCTGGCCTACCCGCTCCTGAAGGGCATCTGGCTGTCCTTCACCAACGCGCGGATCGGCCGAGACGGGGTCTTCGTCGGCCTGGAGAACTACGAGTGGCTCTGGGACGACGACGTCTTCTGGCTCTCGGTGTTCAACACCTGCCTCTACACGGCGGTGGCGTCCGTGGTGAAGTTCGGGGTCGGGCTCTACCTCGCGTTGCTGCTCAACAAGAACATGCCGTTCAAGTCGATCATCCGGTCGATCGTGCTGATCCCGTTCGTTGTGCCGACCGTGCTGTCGGCCATCGCGTTCTGGTGGATCTTCGACAGCCAGTTCTCGATCATCTCCTGGTCGCTGCGCCATCTCGGGGTGATCGACGGCAACATCGACTTCCTCGGCGATCCCGCCATGGCGCGGGCCTGCGTGATCTTCGCCAACATCTGGCGGGGCGTGCCGTTCATCGCCATCACGCTGCTCGCCGGTCTCCAGACGGTCTCGCCCTCGCTCTACGAGGCCGCGACGCTGGACGGCGCCTCCAACTGGCAGATCTTCTCGCGGATCACCCTGCCGCTGCTGACCCCGATCATCGCGGTCGTGATGACCTTCTCGGTGCTGTTCACCTTCACCGATTTCCAGCTGATCTGGGCCATGACGCGCGGCGGCCCGGTGAACGCCACCCACCTGATGGCGACCCTGTCGTACCAGCGCGGCATCCTCTCGGGGACGCTCGGCGAGGGCGCAGCCATCGCCACCGCCATGGTGCCGTTCCTGCTCGCGGCCATCGGCATCTCGTGGTTCGGCCTGCAGCGCAGGGCCTGGCAATCCGGGGGGAACGACCGATGAGCGCGCCCGCACCGCCGGCCCACGCCGATCCGCATCTCAACTCCGTGCTGGAGGCGCGGCCCGCCGGGCTCACGGACAATTCGGAGGGCATGGCCTATCTCGAGCGCCTGCCCCGGCGGCTCGTGACGACCTACCTGCCGCTCCTCCTCATCCTCGCCGTGCTGCTGTTCCCGTTCTACTGGATGGCGCTGACGGCCATCAAACCGGACGAACAGCTGATCGACATGGAGCGGTTCAACCCGTTCTGGGTCGTGGATCCGACGCTCAAGCACATCAACAAGCTCCTCTTCGAGACGCAGTATCCGCGCTGGCTCTGGAACACGATGTACGTGTCGGTGGCGGCGACCGTGCTGTCGCTGTTCGCGAGCGTGCTCGCCGCCTACGCCTGCGTCCGCGTGCGCTACCGGGGCGCCGGCTGGGTCGGGGCGGCGATCTTCCTCGCCTACCTCGTGCCGCCCTCGATCCTGTTCATCCCGCTCGCCACGATCATCCAGGCCTACGGCCTGTTCGACTCGCCGATCGCCCTGATCCTCGCCTACCCGACGATCTTGATCCCGTTCTCGACGTGGCTCCTGATGGGCTACTTCAAGACCATTCCCTACGAGCTGGAGGAATGCGCGCTGATGGACGGCGCCAGCCGGTGGCAGATCCTCACCAAGATCATCCTGCCGCTCGCCTTCCCGGGGCTGATCTCGGCGGGGATCTTCTCGCTGACCCTGTGCTGGAACGAGTTCATCTACGCGCTAACCTTCCTGTCCTCGACGCAGAACAAGACGGTGCCCATCGCCGTGGTGAGCGAGTTCGTGGATGGCGACGTCTACAAGTGGGGGTCGCTGATGGCCGGCGCGCTGCTCGGCTCGCTGCCGCTGGTGATCCTCTACTCGTTCTTCGTCGAGTACTACGTCTCCGCGCTCACCGGCGCCGTGAAGGAATAGGGGACGGGCAGGACCGTCGTCGTCGCGCGCGCAGCGAAGCGCGCCGGGGCGGCGGGACCTCGGTCGGCGTGGCGCGGGCCGGATCGCTGCGCTGTGCTCGCGAGGACGGAGACCGTTGCCAGCAGAGCTCGACGACGCCGAGAATGCGCGCGGATCCGCCGGCGCCGAATCGCGGACCGGCCCCATCTAAGGTCACGCCATGGCCCACTTCATCGACGCCCGCTCCACCCTGGTCAACGACGCCGTCGACGGCCTCGTCGCCGCGAGCGGCGGACGCCTGGCACGGCTCGACGGCGACCCGGGCATCCGCGTCGTCCTCCGCGCCGCTCCGGATCCCGGGAAGGTCGCGGTCATCTCCGGCGGCGGCTCCGGCCACGAGCCGGCCCATGCGGGCTTCGTGGGACCGGGCCTGCTCAGCGCCGCTGTCTGCGGCGACGTCTTCGCCTCGCCGAGCGTCGACGCGGTGCTGGCCGGGATCCTCGCGGTGACGGGGCCGGCGGGGTGCCTGCTCGTCATCAAGAACTACGCGGGTGACCGGCTGAATTTCGGGCTCGCCGCCGAGCGCGCCCGGGCGCTGGGCCACAGGGTCGAGACCGTGATCGTCGCGGACGACATCGCGCTGCCGGACGCCAAGCAGCCGCGCGGCGTCGCCGGGACGCTGTTCGTCCACAAGGTGGCGGGTCACGCCGCGGAGGCCGGGGAACCGCTCGAGACCGTGGCGTCGCTCGCCCGCCGGGCGGCCGGGGCGGCGAAGTCGCTCGGCATCGCGGTCTCCACCTGCACGATCCCCGGCTCGCCGCGCAGCGAGCGGCTGGCGGAGGGAGAGGCCGAGCTCGGCCTCGGCATCCACGGCGAGCCCGGCGCGGAGCGCATCGCGCTGCCGAAGGCCAGCGACCTCGCCGAGCTGATGGCCGATCGTCTCGCGCGGGCCGTCGAAGGTGCGGACCGGCTGGCGCTGCTCGTGAACAATCTCGGCTCCGCCTCCGCGCTCGAGATGCAGGTTCTCACCCGCGCCGTGCTCGCCACCGACCTGGGGCGGCGCGTCGGCCTGCTGCTCGGGCCCGCGCCGCTGATGACGGCGCTCGACATGCACGGTGCCTCGCTGTCGGTCCTGCCGCTCGACGACGCGCTGGAGCGCGCCCTGTCGGAGCCAGTCCCGGTCCCGGCCTGGCCCGCGGCGGTGCGGGTCGCGCCGCCGATCCTGCGGCCGGTGCCCGAGGGACTCGCGGGCGAGGCCTTCGCGCCGTCGCACGACGCCGTCACCGCCGCCCGGATCCGGGCCGTCGCCGAGGCCCTGATCGGGGCCGAGGACACCCTGAACGGCCTCGATGCCAAGGTCGGGGACGGCGACGCCGGCACGACCTTCGCGGGCGCGGCCCGCGCCGTCCTGGCCGATCTCGACCGGCTGCCGCAGGCGGAGCCCGCGGCCCTGTGCCGGGCGCTCGCCGAGCGGATCGGGCGCGCGGTCGGCGGATCGAGCGGCGTGCTCGGATCGATCTTCTTCGCCGCGACGGCCTCGGCCCTCGCCGACGGCGCCGCGTGGCCCGAGGCTCTCGGGCAGGGCGTGGCGCGCGTCCAGGGGTACGGCGGCGCCCGGGCGGGCGACCGCACCCTACTCGACGCCTTGATCCCCGCCGTCGAGGCCCTGACGGGCGGCGATCTCGCGGCCGCCGCGACGGCGGCCCGGGCCGGCGCCGAGGCCACGGCCGGCATGGATCGCGCCGGCGCGGGCCGCTCCAGCTACCTCGCGGCCGGGGATCTCGCCGGTGTCCAGGATCCCGGCGCCGCCGGCGTCGCGGCGGCGTTCGGGGCCCTAGCCGGGGCGTAGGAACTGGGCGCCGCGCGCCGTCACCCGGCATCCGTTGACGCTCCACCCGTCGAGGCCTACCCCATCCCCATGCGCACCGGCCTGATCCTCGACGATTACCAGCAGGCGGCCCTCGCGCTCGCGGACTGGGCGCGCCTCTCCGACCGCGTCGCGATCTCCGCGATCAGCCAGCACATCCCGAACCCGGACGACCTCGTGGCGCGGATCGCGCAGGCCGAGATCCTCGTGATCATGCGGGAGCGGACGCCGTTCCCGGCGGCTCTGCTGGAACGGCTGCCACGGCTGGAGCTCCTCGTCACCAGCGGCATGCGCAACCTCGCCATCGACCTCGCGGCGGCCCGCGCGCGCAACGTCGTCGTCTGCGGCACCGATTCCAGGCCGACGCCGCCGACGGAGCTGACCTGGGCGCTGATCCTCGGACTGGCGCGCCACGTGGCGCCGGAGAGCCTGACCCTGCGCGCGGGCGGCCCCTGGCAGAGCACGATCGGGACCGATCTCGCCGGCGCGACCCTCGGCGTTCTGGGCCTGGGGAAGATCGGGACGCGGGTGGCCGAGATCGGGCGCGCCTTCGGCATGCGGGTGATCGCCTGGAGCCCGAACCTCGACGATGGTCGCGCCGCCGCCGCCGGGGTGGAGCGGGCGACCTCGAAGGAAGCCCTGCTGGAGGCGAGCGACGTCGTCACGATCCACCTCGTGCTGGGCGACCGGACCCGCGGCCTCCTGGGCGCGGCCGAGCTGCGCCGCATGCGCCGCAACGCTTTTCTCGTGAACACCTCGCGCGCGCCGATCATCGATCAGGCCGCGCTGGTCCAGGCGCTGGAGGAGGGCTGGATCGCCGGCGCGGGCCTCGACGTGTTCGAGACCGAGCCGCTGCCGGCCGACAGCCCGTTCCGGCGCCTGCCGAACGTGCTGGCGCTGCCGCATCTCGGCTACGTGTCGCGCAACAACTACCGGACCTTCTTCACCCAGGCGGTGGAGGACATCGAGGCCTGGCTCGCCGGCGCCCCGATCCGGCAACTGGGCTGACGTCGCGGAGCTTGCCGGACCCGGGCTCAGTCCCGGCGCGGGTCCAGCGCGTCCGCGAGGCCGTCGCCGATCAGGTTGAGCGCCACCAGGGTCGCGATCAGGAACGCGGCCGGGGCCGCGAGCAGGTGCGGCGCCGCCTCGATGGAGCGGGCGCCCTCAGCGATCAGGACGCCCCAACTGGTCTGCGGCTCCTGAACGCCGAGCCCGAGGAACGACAGGAAGCTCTCCAGCAGGATCACCTGCGGCACCAGCAGCGTCGCGGTCACGGCCACCGGGCCGAGGGTGTTCGGCACGATGTGCCGGAGGATGATCCGGGGTGTCCCGAGGCCGAGTGCCCGCGCGGCGCGGACGAAGTCGCGCTCGCGCAGCGACAGGGTCACGGCGCGCACCACCCGGGCCATGTCGAGCCACTCCACCGCGGCGATCGCCACCAGCATGAGCAGCAGGCTCGGGCGGAAGAAGACCAGCAGCAGGATCACGAAGAACACGAAGGGGAGCGCGTAGAGCACGTCGACGGCGCGCATCATCACGGCGTCGACGGCGCCCCCGACGAAGCCCGCAATCGCCCCGTAGGCGACGCCGATGAGCAGGGCGACGAGGCTGGCCGCGAGCCCGATCGCCAGCGAGATCCGGCCGGCGACGAGGCAGCGGGTCAGCAGGTCGCGGCCCTGGATGTCGGTGCCGAGGGGGAAGTGCAGGCGCCGGACCGGCACCGCCACGACGAGGCCGCGGCCGCCGTCCCGCTCGTCCACGACGACGGGCGTCCCGAACTGGGCCGAGCGCGGCAGGTAGACGAGGCTACGCCGGTCGACGCCGGCATCGGAGCCGAGGGTGAGCCGCAACGTGTCGCCGTCGCGCTCGACGGCGTCGAGCCGCGCGCGCATGCGGAAGGCCAGACGCTCGAGCGCCGGCCGGAGACGCGCGGCGTCGGGCTGCGCGGAGACACCGGCCGGGAGCTGGCGCAGGTCCGGATAGGCGCGCTCGGGGTCGTGGCCGGTGAGGTTCGGGCCGACCAGGCAGGCGAGGGCGATCAGGACCAGCACGGCGAGCGCCGCCACGGCGGTCCGCTCCCGCGCGAACCGGAGGACGGCGCGCCGGGCCGGCGCCGTGGAAACCGCCGTCACGCCGCCACCCGGAGGCGCGGGTCGAGCCACGCGCAGGCGAGGTCGGCGGCAAGGTTGAGCAGGATCACCAGCCCGGCGACGAGCAGGACCGTGCCCATCACCAGCGTGTAGTCGCGGTTGAGCGCACCCTCGACGAAGTACCGGCCGATCCCCGGAAGCCCGAAGATCGTCTCAACCACCACCGAGCCGGTGAGCAGGGCCGCCGCCAGCGGTCCGAGATAGGCCACCACCGGCAGCAGCGCCCCCCGCAGGGCGTGCCGGGTGACGCGGGCCGGCGGCAGGCCGAGGCTGCGCATGGTGCGGACGGGCTGCGTCCGCAGCGCCTCGGCGAGCGAGGTCCGGGTCAGCCGGGCCAGGGCACCGACCTGCGGCAGGGCCAGGGTCACCACCGGCAGGACGAGGTGGCTCGGGGCGCCGTCGTTCCAGCCGCCGAGCGGCAGCCAGCGCAGGGTCAGGCCGAAGGCGATCTGCAGCAGGGGCGCGACGACGAAGCTCGGCAGCGAGAGGGTCAGGGCGGCCCCGACGCCGAGCAGCCGGTCGACGAGCCCGCCGCGCCGGAGCGCCGCCGCGATCCCGATCCCGACGCCGAGCGCGGTGGCCAGCGCGAGGGCGAGGGCGCCCAGCGTCGCCGAGACCGGCAGGCCCCGCGCGATCAGGCCGAGGACGCTCTGGTCGCGGAACGAGAAGGACGGACCGAGGTCGCCCCGCGCCAGCGCCGCGAGGTAGCTGCCGAACTGCGCGATCAGAGGCCGGTCGAGGCCGTAGACCCGGCGCAGGTTCTCCATGGCGGCGGGCGCCAGCGGCCGCTCCAGATCGAAGGGGCCGCCAGGGGCGAGCCGCATCAGGAAGAAGCTGACGGTCACCACGGCGAACAGCGTCGGCACCGCCTGGAGGAGGCGGCGCAGGATGAAGCGGATCACGCGTCGAGCCTCATGAAGCGGGTCGGCGCGGCGTTGCGCAGGTTCGGGTGGTAGCCGTGCAGCCGCGGCGCGATCAGGGCTTTGGAGCGGTAGTGCATCAGCGGGATCCAGGGCAGCTCGCGCAGGGCGATCGCCTCGGCGTCGTAGAGCAGGCCGGCCCGGCGGGTGAGGTCGCGCTCGGTGGCGGCCCGCGCCATCAGGGCGTCGTAGGCGGCGTCCGACCAGTGGCCGGCGTTCATGCCGTCATTCCCGCTCTGAAGCAGGAACAGGAAGTTCTGCGGATCGGAATAGTCGGCGATCCAGCTGTAGCGGGCGACGTCGAAGTCGCCGCCGTCGCGCAGGTAGGCGAAATGCGTCTTCGCGTCCGTGTAGACGTAGCGCGTCACGATTCCGAGGTCGCGCCACATCTCGCCGAGCGCCACCGCGATGGTGCGGTTGTTGTCGCTGATATTGAACCGGTACTCCACGGTGAGTGGCCGGTCCGGGCCGAACCCCGCCTCCGCGAGGAGCCGGCGCGCCTCCGCCTCGTGGTCGATCGGCAGGCCGAGGCGGCCCTCGGTCTCGGGGGGCGTGCGGTAATTGTCGAGGCCGGGTGGGCACAGGGAGTAGGCCGGGCTCATGGTGCCGCCGTTGAGGCCGTCGGCGAGGTACTCACGGTCGATGACGAGCGACAGCGCCCGGCGGACGCGGCGGTCCGAGAACGGCGCCTTGCGAGTGTTCACCACCAGCGCCGCGAGCCCCAGCGAGGGGCCGAGCACCACCTGCGGCCCGAACCGCCGGCGCAGGTCGGTGATCTGGTCGACGGGCAGGTCGGAGAGGGAGTCGATCTCCCCGGCGGCGTAGCGGCGCACCGCGGCGGCGATGTCGGGCGTCGGCAGGAAGGCGACGCGCCGGATCGCGAGGCTCGCGGCGTCCGGATGGTGCGGGTTGGCCTCCAGCGTGATCGCGCCGCCCGGCACGCGGTCGGCGAGCCGGTAGGGTCCGTTGGTCACGAGGTTTCCCGGCCGGGTGAAGCTGTCGCCGTAGCGCTCGACCGAGGCGCGGTGGACCGGAAGCGCGGTCTGGTGGGTCAGGAGTTCCAGGATGTAGGGCGTCGGCTGTTCCAGCGTGATCGCGAGCCGGAGCGGCGCCTCGGCGGCGACGCCGAGGGCGTCGGCCGGCCGCTCGCCGCGGTTCACGGCGGCGGCGTTGCGGATCGGGAACAGGATCTCGGCGTATTTCGCCGCCGTGGCCGGGTCGAGCATCCGGCGGAACGCGTAGACGAAGTCGTTCGCTGTGACCGGCTCGCCGTTCGACCAGCGGCCGTCGGGGCGCAGGTCGAAATGCAGGCTCACCCCGTCCTCGGAGATCGACCAGGCGCGCGCCGCGCCCGGGATGATCGTGCCCCGGTTGTCGTAGGTGAGCAGCCCGTCGCAGAGGTCGCGCAGGATGTGCGCCTCCGCGACCGTGGACGAGCGGTGCGGGTCCAGCGTCTCGGGATCGGCGTCGTTGCCGCGGCGGTAGAGCGCGTCGGCCGCGCGGGCGGGCCGCACGGCCGCGAGGGCGAACGCGCCGGCCAGCCAGTCGCGCCGGCGCGGGCGCACGGTCAGGCGCCGGTATCCGGCTTCAGGCCGGCCGCCTCGATCCCCGCCACCGCGCAGATCTCGTCGTTGTCGGAGGTGTCCCCGGAGATGCCGACCGCGCCGAGAAGGCGTCCCTCGCCGGAGCGGATCAGCACGCCGCCCGGCACCGGCACGAGGGCGTCGGGCCCGGCGAGGTGCGTCACAGCGGCGACGAAGTAGGGCTGCTGCTCGGCCCGCGCGTGGATCGCCCGGGAGCCGAGGCCCAGCGCCAGGGCACCGTTGGCCTTGCCGCTCGCGATCTCGGCCCGGCGCAGGGACGTGCCGTCCTCGACCGAGACCGCCTTGAGCGCGCCGCGGGCATCGTAGACGACGACGGCGAGGGGCTTGAGGTTGCGGGTTCGCGCCTCCCGCAGGGCGGTGTCGACGATGGTGCGGGCGGCCTCGAGGGTCAGGTCGATCATCGGATTCCAACACGGACGCCGCTCCGGGCGGCGTCTCCATCCTTACGGACGGGGGCGCGCCGGGTCCACCGACGCGGATCGCTGCGGCCTCCGACACACGACTTCGACGTTCGGCGGCCGGCGCGAGCTCGACCCGCCGGTCTGCGAGCGCCTGCGCGCCGGTGTCCCGCGGGCCCGCTAACGGATCACGCCGGTCGCGCGGCCGGCAGGCGGATGATGCTCGCCAGGAACGCGTCGTAGCCGGCCGCCACCGCCTCCGGCCGCTCGAAATGCGGGAACGCGCCGGTCGGCAGGATGTCGACGCGCCAGTTCGGCCGGTCGGCGACCCGCGGCACCAGACGGTAGTCGACGAAGTCGCCGCGCTCCCCGTGCACCATCCAGACCGGGAGGCGCAGGCGCTCGTAGAGGCGGGTCGCATCGGTGGGGAACAGGTGGCCCGCGATGAAGCAGAACGGGGCGTGCTCGGCGCCGGGCTGGTGAGCCGAGGCGTGATCGTAGGCGAGCAGACCCTCGTCGATCTCGGAGGAACCGAAGG
Organism: Methylobacterium sp. 285MFTsu5.1; assembly: GCF_000383455.1. Lineage (NCBI taxonomy): Bacteria > Pseudomonadati > Pseudomonadota > Alphaproteobacteria > Hyphomicrobiales > Methylobacteriaceae > Methylobacterium > Methylobacterium sp. 285MFTsu5.1. Next base: position 86,935 of record NZ_KB911272.1, read on the forward strand.
TCTTCTCCAGGAAGAACCGCATGCTCGGCCGCGTGACCAGCGCGTCGAAGAGCGGCCGGCCGAGCGGAGGGCGGTCGAGGACGCGGAGCAGCCAGTCGCGGCCGCGATGGCCGTCCGGCGGTCCCTCCCCGGAGAGCCGGGCGTCGAACCCCGTCGGGCTCACCAGCGCGAGGCTGCGATAGGCGTCGGACCGCTCCAGGCTCGCCCGCGCCAGGAACGAGCACGAGAGCGACAGGGCGAGGGCGTCGATCGCCCAGCCGCCGTGCCGGCTCCGGATCTCGTCGACCGCCGCGTGGATCGCCTCCACCATCAGGCGCGGCGTATAGCGGCGGCGCGAGCGCTCCGAGAAGCCGAAACCCGGGAGTTCCAGGGCGTAGACCGGGCGCGTGCCGCGGTAGCGCAGGTACAGCGGCCGGACCTCGTAGGCGTTGGCCGCCGCGTTGATCGAGTGGATGAGCAGGAGCGGCACGCCCTCGGCCTCAGCGGAGCCGTAGAGCGACAGCGCGCCGGCGCGGCGGGTTCGGATCCGCTCGTGGCGGCCCGGCAGGGCAGGCGGCAGGGTCATCCGCCGGTCCACGGCCAGCGCGCTCCAGCCGACCAGCGCCGCCGCCGATCCGGCGAGCGTCAGGGCCGCCGCGGTCGCGGCGCGACCGGTGCGATGGCGGGACACGGAACTCATCGGAACACCTCGACGTCCTTCCCGCGGCGGCGGGCCGTGGCCGACAACGCCGGGCCCGCGGGGAAGTGCCCTTCCGGACGCTACGAGGCGTGGCCGGCGAGGCTGCCGGCATTCACCGCCGGGGCCCGGCTCGCCGGCCGCGCCGGCGCGTCGCCCCGGCCCGCGGCCTCGCGCAGGAAATCCACCGTCGGCGCGTCGTTGAGCCAGCCCTGGACGCGCTGCGAGATCAGGAGCTTCCGCTCGCGCCGGTCGTAGTTCGCGTAGGAGGCGGCGACGAATTCGGGCCGGCTCATCGTGCGCGCGGGGCCGGACCGGCGCGTCTCCGCCTTGAAGAACAGGGCGCTGCCGGGCACGCCGTAATGCTGGGCGATCTCCGGATAGACCGGCCAGCTGCCCTGGCCGCCGAGATCGTCCGGGAGGAACGCGTCGAGGTCGCATTCCTCGAAGGGCACGCCGGCCCGGGTCAGCAGGCCGCGGGCGAGGTCGGCCACCACGTAGAGCTTCGTGTGGTTGATCGAGTGCATGAAGCAGCCCCGACGCGCCCAGCGCGTGAGGTGCGTGTCGAGATCGTACCCGGCCTGGACGCCGAGGCCGCGCAGGTACGCGACCGACTCGTCCCAGAGATTGAAGTATCCGAGGCGCTCGAAGACCGGCTCGGAGAACAGCCGAAGCGCCTGCGCCTGCGAGAAGCCCGACAGGTAGGCGAACAGCGTGATCGCCGAGTGCGAGTGCCCCATCGGACCCGAGATCAGGCCGTTCAGCGTGACGTGATCCTGAACGCCCACGTGGACGAGGTCGGGATGGTAGGCGCTGAACACGATGGTCGGGATCAGTCGGACCTTCGGGTGCGTCCGAAGCGTGTCGATCGAGCCGCCGCCCTTGAACTTGGGCAGGTAGATGCTGGTGAAGACGTGGTCGTACCCGTCCGCGTGCGCCATCAGGTCGGCGAGCCGCGGGAACCGGCGGGACGCCGTGAAGGCCGAGACGAAATCCACCTGCGCGTGCGGCAGCAGGTAGCGCATCGTCTTGGCGATGGATCCGGCCTGGCAGACCCCGATCACGAGGATGCGCGGCGATCCGGTCCGCTTCTTCCCGAACTGCGCGAGCCGGTGCCGCGCGCGCCAGAGGCTATCGACGGTCAACATCCGGCCTCTCTCGCATGTCCGCGGGCCGCGGGCAAACACCGCACCCGTGCGGATCCCGCGGGCCGGGACCGCCGATCGCGCCCATCGGGAGGAGCCCCCTCGCGGTGCTGACCGTCGGACGGACTGCGCGACCCGCGCGGCGGAACCGCAGCACACGGCGACGCGCGCCGCCTGTGGATCGCCCAGGCTTGAAAGCACGCGCTCGGGGATCTCCGATTATTCGGAGCACCGCCCGCCATTTCTGAGAAGAGCGGAAGCAACGCGTACAGCGGACCGCCGAATTCCTACGATGTCGCCACGATATAAAGTCCAAGAAAGTCCGTCACGGAGACGATTCAACTTGCGCGCTGTTGACAGAGTCAAGTCGTTGGATACAAATCCGATTCAACGAAGCATGAAGCTCGCGGACTGGGCGCTCGCGGTCATGAGGACCGGCAGGCCCCCGATGACCGAGGTGGATCCCCTCTCTCGCCGTGTTTCCGCGTCAGCGGCCGCTCCGACGGGCGCGGGGCATTTCCGACCGACCTGCCTGGACAACCGGCCACGGTCCGAGCCGCTCGGACGGCGCAGCCGCGGCATGCCCGCGGTGGCGCCCCTCCGCATCGCCGCGACGGTCGTCGATCCACGCCCGCATGGCCGTCGGCAAACGGTCGATGCGCGGGCGACGGCGCTGCGCGGGTCGGAGGCCGGGTTCCGCATCGGGTCGAAAGCTGGAGACTGCGCGATGGATTACGTACCTCCGATGGCCGCGATCGCGGCGGCCGCACAGAAGGCGCCGCCCGGCGAGGCGACCGTGCTTACCCCGGCGCGCGACGTGAATCCCGTCGCGGCGCCGGATCCGCGGTCGATCTACACGCTCACGCCGGAGGCGGCCGGGGCCGTCTTCGCGCTCGTCGAGAACCGCATCCAGGTGATCGACGCCGCGCTCGACGTGACCGACCGGCGGGGCACGCAGGTCGCTGCCGCCGCGATGGCGACGGCCACGGCGACGACCCCGGTCGTGTCGCCGGAGACGACGAAGACGATCGGCGCCGCCAATCGCAATTGGAGCGAGGATGTCCGATTGGATCACAGCCCGTCCCGGCTCGTCGGCGCCGACACGGTCGTGGCGTACGACAGCCCGCGGGTCACGGCGGCCTGGAGCCTGGCCTTTCCGGACGTGCCCGGCCGGCGGTTCCGGGCCGTGCAATTGCCGGGTCCGAGCCTCCGCTCCGTCCTGCGCGAGGCAGAGGCCGGTTTGGACGACACGGGGAGCGACATCTACCTGCTCTGCAACAGCGCGCATTTCGAGACGATCCGCCAAGCCCATCCGCGCACCCACATCAACTGGATCAACGTCGACAACGACGAGATCGTCGTCGTCTGGCGGAAGCCGTCCGAGGCGGGCTAGCGACAGGCCCGACCGGCTCGGGGCGGCCGCGATCGCGACCGGACCAGGGCTACCCCGCCCGGACGAACGGGAGCCCGGCGGGACCGCCCGATCAGAGCGTCGGCAGTACCGCGCGCAGGTGGGCGGCGAAGGCGCGGGTCAGCGGCGCGGCGTGCGCCTCGTCCAGGCGGATCGTCAGGCCGATCCGCGGCAGCGCGGGCAGGCCGCTGCCGCGGTTCAGGATGCGCAGGTCGGGCGGGACCGCGGCGCGGGTGAGGACCGCGACCGCCTGGGCAGAGCGCGCCACCGCCAGCAGTCCGGACAGGCTGCCGCTCGCGTAGGCGATCCGGTACGCGCGCCCGCCCGCGTCGAGGGCGGCCCGCGCCGCCCGGTGGTCCAGCGTGTCGGGATCGCCGAGCGCCAGCGGCAACGGGTCGGGCCATGGCGCTTCGGCGCCGCGCGGCGCCACCCAGACGAGGTCCTCGCGCCGCAGGATCTCCCGCCCGGCCGCCAGCGGGACCGAGACGAGGGCCAGATCGAGCCCGCCGCGGGCGAGCCGCTCCTCCAGACGGGGCGTCGCGCCGCAGACCACCTCGATCGCCGCGTCGGGATGCAGGTGCGCGAAGCCGCGCAGCAGGGTGGGGAGGAAGGCCTGCGCGTAATCGTCCGGGCAGCCGAACCTGAGCGTGCCGTTGAGGCGGCCGCCGGACAGTTCCGCCACCGCGTCGTCGTGCGAGGCCAGGATCCGGCGCGCGTGGACGAGGAGGCGCTCGCCCTGCACCGTGAGCACCACCCCGCGCCCGGTCCGTCGCAGCAGCGGCTGCGCGACCAGATCCTCCAGCCGCTTCATCTGCATGCTGAGGGCGGCTTGGCTGCGCCCGACCCGCTCCGCGGCCCGGCTCAGCGCGCCCGTCTCCGCGACCGTGGCGAAGCTGCGCAGGAGGTCGATGTCGAGGCTCTGGGCCATCAGGATCGCTGAACCCTCGGTTCAGAACTATAAGCTTCTCTGGGGTTGCGGGCGGTCCTAGCATGGCGGGGCCTGCCACGGGACCCGGATCGATGACGACGCGGAACGACGACCCCGACTTCTGGACGCGCGCGCGCCGGCACCTCGTGCGCTACGGCGGCGCCTTCGCGCCGGTCATCATCGAGCGCGCGGAGGGCAGCTTCGTCTACGACGCGGACGGCCGGAAGATCCTCGACTTCACCTCCGGCCAGATGAGCGCGATCCTGGGTCACGGGCATCCCGAGATCGCCGCCGTCGTCGCCGACCACGTCGGGCGCCTGGATCACCTGTTCAGCGGCATGCTGAGCCGGCCGGTGGTCGACCTCGCGACCGCGCTGGCCGGACTCGCCCCCGGCGGGCTGGAGCGCGCGCTTCTCCTGACCACCGGCGCCGAGGCCAACGAGGCCGCCCTGCGCATGGCCAAGCTCGCCACAGGCGGCTGGGAGATCGTGAGCTTCGCGCAGTCGTGGCACGGCATGACGGCGGGCGCCGCTTCGGCCACCTACAGCGCCGGCCGCAAGGGCTACGGCCCGGCCCCGGTCGGATCCTTCGCGATTCCCGCCCCGAACGCCTACCGCCCGACCTTCGCGCGGGACGGGGCCGACGACTGGCAGACCGAGCTCGACTACGCCTTCGCGCTGGTGGACCGGCAGTCGACCGGCAACCTCGCCGCCTTCCTGGCCGAGCCGATCCTCAGTTCCGGCGGCATCCTCGAACTCCCGCCCGGCTACCTCGCGGCGCTGAAGCGCAAATGCACCGAGCGGGGCATGCTGCTGATCCTCGACGAGGCCCAGACAGGCATCGGCCGCACCGGCCTGATGTTCGCCTGCGAGCGCGACGGCGTGGTGCCCGACATCCTGACCCTGTCGAAGACCCTGGGCGCCGGCCTGCCCCTCGCGGCGGTCCTGACCACGCCGGAGATCGAGGATCTCTGCCACGCCCGCGGCTTCCTGTTCTACACGACGCACGTCTCCGACCCGCTGCCAGCCGCGGTCGGGCTCAAGGTGCTGGAGATCGTCCGGCGCGACGCCCTGGTCGGCCGGGCCGAGGCGGCCGGCGCGCGGCTCGCGGCGCGGCTGCGGGCGCTGCAGCAGCGCTTCGCCTGCATCGGCGACGTGCGCGGGCGCGGCCTCCTGCAGGGCGTGGAGATCGTGGCCGACCGGGACACGAAGGTGCCAGCCCCGGAGCTGGGCGACGCGATCACGCGGCGCTGCCTCGAACTCGGGCTGAGCATGAACATCGTGCAGCTGCCCGGCATGGGCGGCGTGTTCCGCATCGCCCCGCCGCTCACCGCCACGGACGCGGAGATCGACCTCGGGGTCGACATCCTGGAGCGGGCGATCGAAGGCTCGGTGTGAGGCGGCCCCGTCAGGCCGCCTCGATCTCCGCGCTGACCGTCAGCCACTCCTCCTCGGCGGCGGCGAGCGCGGTCGCGGCGTCCGACCGCATCTTGGCGATCTCGCCGGCCTTGGCGGCGTTCTCCCGGAACGCGGACCCGTCCTCCAGGGCGGCGTCGATCTTCTGGATCGCCGCGGTCAGCTTGGCCATCCGTGCCTCGATCGCCTCAAGCCGCTTGCGCAGGGGCGCGAGGGCCGCGCGGCGCTCGACGCCGGCGCGGCGCGCCTCGGCCTTCTGCCCGCCGGAGGGCTCGGACTCGCGCTCGACCTCGCGCTCGGGCCCCGACAGGACGAAGCGCCGGTAATCGTCCATGTCGCCGTCGAAGGTCTTCACCGTGCCGTCCGCGACCAGCCAGAGCCGGTCTGCGCAGGCCTCGACGAGGAACCGGTCGTGCGAGACGAGGATGACGGCGCCCTCGTAGTCGTTGATCGCCTCCACGAGGGCCTGCCGGCTCTCGATGTCGAGGTGATTGGTCGGCTCGTCGAGGATCAGGAGGTGCGGGCCGTGGAAGGCGGCGAGCCCCATGAGCAGGCGCGCCTTCTCGCCACCCGACAGCTTCTCGACCGGCGTGTCGGCCTTGTTGGCGCCGAATCCGAGCCGCGCCGTCGCGCTGCGGACCTTCGCCTCGGGGACATCCGGCATCAGGGTCCGGACATGCGCGTAGGCGCTCTCGGCGGGGCGCAGCTCGTCGAGCTGGTGCTGGGCGAAGTAGGCGACCTCCATCTTGGAGGAGCGCTTCACCTCGCCGGCGACCGGCCCGAGCCGGCCGCCGATCAGCTTGCAGAAGGTCGACTTGCCGTTGCCGTTGGCGCCCAGCAGCGCGACCCGGTCGTCCGGCGCGAGGCTGAGGTCGAGGCCGGTCAGGACGATCCGGTCCCCGTAGCCGGCCTTGACGCGCTCCATGGCGACGATCGGCGGCGACAGCGGCTTCTCCGGGCTCGGCAGGTGGATCACCGGCACGTCGTCCTCGAGGAGCGCGGCGATCGGCTCCATCTTGGCGAGCCGCTTCATCCGCGACTGGGCCTGCCGCGCCTTGGTGGCCTTGGCCTTGAAGCGGTCGATGAAGCTCTGCAGGTGCGCGCGCTCGGCATCCTGCTTGGCCTTCGCCTTGGCCTGGAGAACGCGCTTCTCCGAGAGCTGCTTGGCGAAGCTGGTGTAGCCGCCGCGGTAGATCGCCAGCTTGCCGCGGTCGAGGTGCAGGATGTGGTCGACGCTGGTGTCGAGCAGGTCGCGGTCGTGGCTGATGATGATCGCGGTGCGCGGGTAGCGTTCCAGGTAATCGTACAGCCAGAGCGTGCCCTCGATGTCGAGGTAGTTGGTCGGCTCGTCGAGGAGCAGCAGGTCCGGCTCCGAGAACAGGACGGCGGCGAGCGCCACGCGCATCCGCCAGCCGCCGGAGAAGTCCGCGCAGGGCCGCGCCTGGGCCGCCGCGTCGAAGCCCAGCCCGTGCAGGATCGCGGCGGCCCGGGCCGGCGCCGAGTGGGCGCCGATATCCACGAGCCGCGTCTCGATCTCGGCCCGGCGCAGACCGTCCGCGTGCTCGGCCTCCGCCATCAAGCGGGCGCGCTCCGTGTCGGCGGCGAGCACGACCGCATGCAGCGTCTCCGGTCCTGCCGGCGCCTCCTGGGCGACGGCGCCGATCCGCATGCCCTTGGGCAGCGCCACCGACTTCGCGTCGACCGGCAGGTCGCCGAGAATGGCCTTGAACAGGGTGGTCTTGCCGGCCCCGTTGCGCCCGACCAGCCCGACGCGGGCGCCTTCCGGGATCGTGAAGCTCGCGGAATCGAGAATCAGACGGTCGCCGATGCGGTAGGTGAGGTCGTTGACGCGCAGCATGCCGGCGTTCTGGCGGTCCGGACGCCGCGAGGCAAGCGCCGCCGTCGCGCGGGCAGGCCGGCATCCCCGTGTCGCCCTCCGACACAACGCGACGCCTATTTTAAGCTTGAAACATCAGCTTCGGCTGTCGGATTTTTAACGGAATGCCGTCAAACCTGTGGCGAGTGCTGCGCAAATAGACGCTGATAGTGCGTTCATCGGCTCTAGAACGTCGTCGCGTGAGCCGGAAAAGCGCCCGGGCGGGGGCGAGCCACAGGGGGGAATCTTGGGCCAGACCCTGATCCTGACCGACGATGTCGAGCGCGCCGAGAGGCTCGCGCGCAATCTCGGCGGCGTCACGCCCGTTGTGCTGCACGACCTCTACGGCGACGCCGTCCCGCCGCGGGGGGCGGGGCTGATCATCAGCGACGTCAGCGCGCTGACCTCCGAATCCGTGCGCCGGCTGCGCCAGGCGCTGTCCACCGCGCGCGGGCCCGGCATCCCGTTCCTGGCCCTGATCCACGGCAACCTCGGCCGCGGCGAGATCCAGGCCACCGCCCTCGGCGCGACCCGCGCGATGCCGGCCGCCGCGGTCAGCGCCATGCTGCTGAACGCGGTCGCGACCCTGATCGGCACCGCCAAGGCCCCGCCGCAGACCGGCAACTGGCAGGAGCAGGTGAACGAGGCCCGCTCGGCCTTCGTCAGCCTGTTCCGCGCCGATCAGGCGCCCCCGGCCGCGCTGGTCGAGAACGGCGCCGACTTGGTCAACCAGGCGATCCGCGAGGCCAAGGTGCGCGAATGGCTCAGGGTCGTGGCGAGCTTCGACGACGTCACGCACCGCCACTGCCTGAGCGTGGCCGGGATCGCGGCCGAGTTCGCGCGCGTCCTGGGGCTCAACGAGGCGGATTCCCGCTACCTCGTCAAAGGCGCGCTGCTCCACGACATCGGGAAGGCCAAGATCCCCCTCGCGATCCTGAACAAGCCCGCGCCGCTGACGCCGACAGAGCGCGCCGAGATGGCTCGCCACCCGGCGCTCGGACACGAGATGCTGCTCACGGGCGACTACGACGCGCTGACCCTGTCGGTGGTCCGCTCGCACCACGAGTATCTCGACGGGTCGGGCTATCCTGACGGGCTGCGCGGGCAGCAGATCCCCGACCTCGTCCGCCTGATCACCATCGCCGACATCTTCGCCGCGCTGATCGAGGCGCGCCCCTACAAGGCGCCGAAGGCCCCGCGCGAGGCCTACGCCATCCTCGAGTCGATGAGGGCGAAGCTCGATGCCGACCTCGTCCGCGCCTTCGGAGCGGTCGCGGTCGCCTGCGAGACGCCCCGCCGCGCCTTCGCCTGAACCCGACCCTCAGACGAGTTCCCAGGCCTTGCCGTCCCGCATCAGGGCGGTGACGAGGGCGTGGTTCAGCTCGTGCCCCGTGTGGAACGCCGAGATCCGGCCCTCGACCGGGTGGCCCGCCAGCGCGAGGTCGCCGACGAGGTCGAGGATCCGGTGGCGAACCGGCTCGCCGGGGACGCGCATCCCGCCCAGGACGTGCCCGCGCACCAGCAGCGCTGCCGAGTGGGGCGAGACGCCCTGCAGGAAGTCGTTCCGCATCAGGTAGCCGTAGGCGCGGCCCGCCATGGCCCGCGCGTAGCGCCCGAAGCTGCGCGCCGGCGCGATCTCCCGCTCGAAGCTGTCCGCCGTGATCGCGCCCGACCAGTCGATCGATCCGAAATGCGCCAGCGCGACGTGGCCGGTGATGTGCAGGCCCGGGCCGGGCTCGATCTCGAGGCGGCGCCGCCCGTTCTCGACCGCCACCGTGCGCAGCAGCCGGATCACACGGCAGGGCAGGCTCTGCTCGCGCCGGCCGGCGATCCGTATCGCCTCACACCAGGGCGTCGCGCTCCCGTCGAAGATCGGCAACTCGTCGGCGTCGATCTCGGCCAGCACGTTGTCGATCCGCAGCGCGCTGAGCGACGCCATCAGGTGCTCGATCGTGCGCACGAGGACGCCGTCGCGTCGCAGCGCCGAGGAGAGCGGCTGCGATTCCCGATAGTGCCAGTGGGCGGGCACGTCGACCGCCCGTCCGTCCTTCAGGTGGCGGCGGAAGACGATGCCGTGGCCGGCCGGGGCGGGGCTGACGCGGACCGTGGCGTGCCGCCCGGAATGGAGGCTGCGGCCCGAACGCTCGAAGGGGCGCGCGAGTGTCGCCTGCTGGCGGGGACCGGTGGAGGATGTCGAGCGCGGGAAAGGTACGTCTTGATGCATCGATACTGCCCGCCTCGGCGGGCCAGGAATTTAGCCCTGATACCTGATCCACGCTAATAAACTCCTGTTCATCGGGACGCGGCTTGACCGCCCCGCCCGCGACCGTCACGATTGCGGCGCCCGATCGATCCAGCACCGCCCCGGCGGGGCGCGGCTTCACTGTGCGGGCTGCTCCCGTCCCCAGATCTGCTGGCCGGCCCCCGTCAGGGCAGGGACGGAGGCCGGAGTTGAGGGAACACGATCGATGGCGCGGTTGGGGACAATACCTTTCTTCAAGGATCCCGGCATCGAGCTCAGCCCCTACGAGCCCCGCTGCCACTGGCGCCGCTTCGACGAGAACGAGGTCCTCGTCGACTTCGACGATATCTCCACCGACGTGTACTTCATCGCCTCCGGCGAGGTCCGCATCCTGAACCGGACCCAGTCCGGCAAGGAAGTCATCCTGGGCGAGATGCGGGGCGGGGCCTTCTTCGGCGAGCTCGCCGCCATCGACGGGATCGGCCGCTCGGCCAACGTCACGGCGCTGACCCGCGGCGAGGTCTGCGTGGTGCCGGCGCCGGTCTTCCGGCAGATCGTGTTCGCCTCCGAGGCGATCGCCGACCGGCTGTTCCGGCTCCTGGCCAAGCGCGTGCGCGAGCTGAACACGCGGCTCATGGAGCACGCCCTGCTCGACCTGAAGCACCGGCTCTACGCCGAGCTGCTCCGTCTCTCCGTGCCCCGGGCCGGCACGGCGGGCGAGCGGGTGGTCTCGCCGCCGCCCTACCACCACGTCCTCGCCGCGCGGATCGGCTGCCGCCGCGAGCAGGTGACCCGGGAGTTTACCGCGATGGCGGCGGAGGGACTGGTCGACCGCACCCGCGGCGCCCTGGTCCTGCGCCGGCCGGACCTCCTGGAAGCGCGCGTGGCCGAGGCGCTGCGCGAGGATTCCTGATCCGTTGTCCGAGGGGCCTGCGCCGCGCCTGCGGCTGGAGGAGCTGACCAAGCGCTTCGGCACCCATCGGGCCGTCGACGCCGTGTCCCTCGACCTCGAGGCGGGGGAGTTCTTCTGCCTGCTCGGCCCGTCCGGATGCGGCAAGAGCACACTCCTGCGCATGATCGCGGGCTTTGAGAGCCCGACCTCGGGACGGATCCTGCTGGGCGCACAGGACCTGACCGCGCTGCCGCCCCATCGGCGGCCGGTCAATATGATGTTCCAGTCCTACGCGCTGTTCCCGCACATGAGCGTGGCCGGCAATATCGGCTACGGGCTGAAGGGCCTCGGCCGCTCCGCCTCGGCGGAGCGCGTGTCGGAACTGCTCAAGCTCGTGCGCCTGGACGGGTTCGGCGACCGTCGACCGGAGACGCTCTCGGGCGGCCAGCGCCAGCGGGTCGCCCTGGCCCGGGCGCTCGCCCGGGAGCCGAAGCTGCTGCTACTCGACGAGCCGCTCGGCGCGCTCGACCGCGGCCTGCGCGAGGAGACCCAGGGCGAGCTGCGCGCGGTCCAGCGCCGCCTCGGCACCGCCTTCGTCGTCGTCACGCACGATCCCGAGGAGGCGATGATGCTCGCCGACCGGATCGGCGTCATGGAAGCGGGCCGCCTGATCCAGGTCGGGCCGCCGGCCGATCTCTACCGGCGCCCGGCGAGCCGCTTCGTCGCCGGCCTGCTCGGCGACGTGAACCTCATCCCCGGTCGTGTCGGCGCCGGAGGCGCCGACACGGTCCGCACGGTCGAGACCGCGCACGGTCCCGTGCGGGGCGTCGCGGAGGCCGCGCTCGCGGAAGGGGCCGCGGTCGTGGTGGCGGTGCGGCCCGAGGACGTGGTGCTGGGCGCGGAAGGGCTGCCGGTGGTCGTCGCCGACGCCGTGTTCCTGGGCGACCGGGTGCGCCGGACGCTGCGCCTGCCCGACGGCGCCACGCTGCGGGCGAGCGGGCGGCCCGCGGAGGCCGCCGCGGCGCCGGGCTCGGACGCACGGGCCAGCTTCCCCGCCGACGTCGCCGTGATCCTGCCGGCATGAGGGCCGCCGGAGCGGAGGCCGACCGCGCGACCGGGCGAACGGAGGCCGGGTCCGCGCGCCCCCGCAAGCGCGGCCGGATGTTCGACCGCCTGGCGCGCCTGCCGCCCTTCCTGTGGCTGGCGGCGTTCTTCCTGCTGCCCTTCGTCATCACCCTGAAGATCAGCCTCTCGGAGCCGGCGACGGCGATCCCGCCCTACCTGCCGCTGCTCGACTGGCGCGGCGGGCTCGACGGCTGGTCGGCCTTCCTCGAGGCCCTGAACTTCGACAATTACCTTACGCTCGCCGCCGACCCCCTCTACCGCGACGCCGCCCTGGGCTCCCTGACCTACGCGGGCGTCGCCAGCCTGATCCTCGTCGCCCTCGGGACGCCGCTCGCCTACGCCCTGGCGCGGGCGCCGGCCCGCTGGCAGCCGCTCCTCGTGGCGCTGGTGATCGTGCCGTTCTGGACGAGCTTCCTGATCCGGATCTACGCCTGGATCGCGATCCTGAAGCCCGAGGGCCTGCTCAATCTCGCCCTGCGCCGGCTCGGCCTGATCGACGCGCCGCTGACGATCCTCAACACCGACGCGGCGGTGATCGTCGGTCTCGTCTACGCCTACCTGCCCTTCATGGTGCTGCCGCTCTACGCGGTGATGAACCGCCTCGACCCGACCCTGCGCGAGGCCGCGGCGGATCTCGGCGCCTCGCCGAGCCGGGTGTTCTGGACCGTGACCGTGCCGCTCAGCCTGCCCGGGATCGCGGCCGGCGCGGGGCTCTGCTTCATCCCGATGGTCGGCGAGTTCGTGATCCCGGACCTGCTCGGCGGGTCGGAGACGCTGATGCTCGGCCGGGTGCTCTGGAGCGAGTTCTTCTCGAACCGCGACTGGCCGCTCGCCGCGGCTGTCGCCGTGCTGATCCTCGCCATCGTCATCGGACCGGTGGTCCTGTTCCGGGACAGCCTGCGCGCGGGCGAGGGCGAGGCGCCGTGAGCTGGGTGACCCGCACCGCCCTGGTGGCCGGCCTGGGCTTCCTCTACGGGCCGATCGCGGTGCTGATCGTGTACTCGTTCAACGCCTCGCCGATGGTGACGGTCTGGGGCGGGTTCTCGACGCGCTGGTACGGCGCCCTACTCGCCGACGCGCCGCTCCTGTCGGCCGCCTGGGTCTCCCTGAAGGTCGCTTTCCTCGCGAGCCTGCTCGCCACGATCCTGGGGACGCTGGCCGCGCTCGCCCTGGAGCGGCAGGGCCGCTTCCGCGGTCGCGCCCTGTTCACGGGTCTCGTCTTCGGGCCGATCGTGATGCCCGAGGTGATTATCGGGCTGTCGCTCCTGCTCATGTTCATCGGGATCGGGCTAGACCGCGGCCTCCTGACGATCGTCATCGCGCACACAACCTTCTGCACCGGCTTCGTGGCGGTGGTGGTCGGCGCGCGCCTGCGCGGCCTCGACCGGTCCCTCGAGGAGGCCGCGGCCGATCTCGGCGCGGCGCCGGCGCGCGTGCTGATGACCGTGACGCTGCCGCTGCTCGCGCCCGCCCTCGCGGCCGGCGCGCTCCTCGCCTTCACCCTGTCGCTCGACGACCTGGTGATCGCGAGCTTCGTCTCCGGCCCGGGCTCCACCGCCCTGCCGATGCGGCTCTACAGCCAGGTCCGTCTCGGCGTGAATCCGGAGATCAACGCGGCCTCGACCCTCCTCGTCGGGCTGGTGAGCGTCGCGGTGCTGCTGGCGTCCTGGCTGACCGCCCGCCGCGGACAGGGTTGAGCGGGCATCACTCCGCGGCCTGCGCGGCGGTCGCGCCCGCGCGCACCATCTGCGCCACGGCGACCGTCACGACGACGTTCACCACCAGCGCCACGATGCCGACATTCACGTCCTGGAGCGGTCCCAGGAGCGGCAGCTTCGCCAAGCTGAACCCGGAGAGGACGGTCGCCGCCACGGTGGCCACGCCCGCGACGATCCCGGCGATGGCGGCGCGGCGGTCGAGGGGATTGCGGCGCATCAGGCTGGTGATGAAGCAGGGGAAGAGCTGCGTCACGAAGTTGTAGCCCATGAGCAAGAGCTGCACGATCGTGTCGCCGCCCGACAGGGTGAAGCCGACGCAGACCAGCGCCAGCACCGGCACGAGGATCTTGCACAGCCGCGCGGTCGCGGCGTCGTCCATGCCGGGGCGCAGCGGCCGGACGAGGTTGTTCGCCACCAGCGTGACGCCCGCGATCAGGATCATGGAGCCCGGGACGAGGGCGGTCAGCACCCCCGTGGCGCCGATCAGCCCGATGACCCAGGGCGGGAAGGTCGCGAGGGAGAGCTTGAACAGCGAGAGGTCGACGTCGGGCCCCGTCAGCCCCGGCACCTGCATCACGGCGGTGAAGCCGATCACGAACACGAACAGGTTGATCAGCTGGTAGATCGGCAGGATCACGGCGTTTCGGCGGAAGGCGCCCGGCTCCCGCGCCGTGTAGAGCGACGCGAAGGTGTGGGGCCACATGTAGCCGCCGAGCGCGGTCAGCAGGACCGTGGTGGTGAACCAGGTCGGGCTCTGGCCGCGGTCGGGCAGGGCCAGGAAGCCGGGCTTCGCCGCCTCGATCGCCGTGAACAGGCCCTCGTAGCCGCCGTAATAGTGGACCGGCAGGTAGATCCCGAGGAACACCACCACGAACAGGATGCTGGTGTCCTTGATCACGGCCGTCCAGGCGGAGCCGTGCACGCCCGACACCACGACGTAGGCGGTGAGCGCGGCCGCGCCGATCCAGACCGCGGTCGTCGACGAGATCGCGCCGTAGGACGCCGTCGAGACGATGATCCCGAGGCCCTTGAACTGCAGCACGAGGTAGGGAACGAGGGCGACGATCCCCACGAGCGCCACCAGCATGCCGAGCGCGCGGCTGCCGTACTTGCGCGCGAAGAAGTCGGGCTGCGTGTAGAGGTTGTGCTGCTTGGCGTAGCGCCAGACCGGCGGCAGCAACCAGTACGAGGTCACGTAGGCGAGCGTCAGGTAGCAGAGGATGTAGTAGGCGGGGCCGCCCTTGCCGTAGGCGATGCCGGAGCCGCCGAGGAACGTGAAGGTCGTGTAGATCTCCCCGGCCATCAGCAGGAAGACCAGGGCGGTGCCGAAGCCGCGGCCGCCGACGGTCCACTGCTCCAGCCCCATCTCGCGGCCGACCCGCGCGTAGAGTCCGAGGCCGATCGCCAGCGCGAAGCCGGCGGCCACGATAACGAGCGCGATGCTCATCGGGGATCCTCCGGCGCGCGGTTCTGAGGGTCGGTCAGGTAGATCACCCCCATCACGATCGAGGTTCCGATCACGCAGAACACCAGCCAGGCGAGGAGCAGCGGCAAGCCGAACACGAAGGGCTCGACCCGGTTCAGGAAGAACGGGCCGACCAGGATGCCGAGGAAGGGAAGGGCGGCCAGCCACCGCAGATTTCGCATGCGCGATACCGTTCAGAAGGCCCCGATATCGCGGGTTGAATCAGTCACGGACCGCTGTCAACGCCGCGATGGCCCAACGGCGCTCATCCCGATCACGTCTGCGTGCTGTGCGCTCGCGCACGCGGCCGCGCTCCGGGCGCGCATATCCTCAGCGCAGCGTCGCGCCGTCCGACACGGCGGGCGCCGAAGGATTTCACGATGACCCGCACTCTGACCTTCGCGGCGCTGGCCGCGCTCCTCGCCGTTCCGGCGGTCCAAGCGGAGGCCCGCCCGCGGCACACCCCCGCCAAGGCGCAGCCCAGCGCCGCGATCAAGGCGCGCCAGACCGTCCTGAACGATTTCAACGCGCGGATGAGCCGCCTGGACGCGCTCATGGGCACCCCGAGCAGGTCGTCGGTCCGCGCGCGCTCGGCCGAGGCCGGCCGCTAGGAAACGTGACGCGCCGGTCGCCCGGACCGGCGCGTCGACTCAGCGGCCCAGGCCGCCCGCCTCCTCCACGAAACGCGCCACCGCGTCCGCGCCCGCGCCCTCGCGCAGGGACGCGAACACGTACGGCCGGGTGCCGCGCATCCGCTGCGTGTCGGATTCCATCACCGACAGGTCGGCGCCGACGAGCGGCGCGAGATCCGTCTTGTTGACGATCAGCAGGTCGGACCGGGTGATGCCCGGACCGCCCTTGCGGGGGATCTTCTCGCCGCCGGCGACGTCGATCACGTAGAGCGTGATGTCTGCGAGTTCCGGCGAGAACGTCGCCGCGAGGTTGTCGCCGCCGGACTCGATCAGCACGAGGTCGAGCTTCGGGAAGCGCCGGCTCATCTCGGCGACGGCGGCGAGATTGATCGAGGCATCCTCCCGGATCGCCGTGTGCGGGCATCCCCCGGTCTCGACGCCGAGGATGCGCTCCTCCGGCAGGGCGCCCGCGACGGTGAGGATCCGCGCGTCCTCCTTCGTGTAGATGTCGTTGGTGATGGCGCAGATCTCGTAGCGGTCGCGGAAGCGCTTGCAGAGCTGCTCCATCAGGGCGGTCTTGCCGGAACCGACAGGTCCGCCGATGCCGACGCGGAGGGGGCCGTTCGTGGAGGTCATGCTGCGGGCTCAGGATCGGAAGATGCGGGAATACTGGGTCTCATGGCGGAAGGAGCCGAGATCCAGGCGGAAGGTGGCGGCACCGAGCGCGTCGAGATCCGCCGCGGTGGCCGCCTCGGCGAGCCCGGCGAGGCGCGGCGCGAGGGCGGCCACGACCCGCGTGCCGGCGGCCTGACCCACGGGCGCCGCCCGAAGGGCCGCGGAGACGAGGTTCTGCAGGAAGGCGAGGCCGTAGGCGGCGAGCACGGGGCCCGGATCCATGCGGTGCGCGCCGGCCGCGAGGCCGACCGCGACCGGGTAGGCGACCGGCCCCGGCAGATTGCCGGCCAGGGCGTCGAGGGCGTCGCAGGGCCACGCGCCGCGCGTCGCGTCGAGGAAGCTGCGGCCCTGCTGGCTCGTCTCCAGGTGCAGCTCGCGCGACGGCGCCAGGGCCAGGGCGAGGTCGTTGACGGCGACCAGCGCGGCGCCGTCCGCGGACAGCGCCGCCGCGTGGGCGTGGGCGGCCAGGATCAGGTCGTTGCGCAGGGCGCCGCGCTCGCAGACGTCCCGGAGCCACGCGGTCAGGCTCGCCTCGTCGCGGACGTCGCCCGCTTCGACCGCCCATTCGAGCCCGTGCGAGTAGGCGTAGGCCCCGACCGGGTAGCCGGGCGACAGCCACGCCATCAGGCGCAGCGCCTCCAGGGCGTCAGCCCGCGGCATGGTGGTGCTGGTGGCCGCCATGCGGGTGGTCGTGCCCGTGGTCGTGCCCGTGGCCGCCGGAATAGGCGCCGCCCTCGGGCCGGAACGGGCGCACCACCGGCTCGGCGGTGCCGCCGAGGCCCCGGACCATCTCGGCGAGGACGTGGTCGTGCGCGATCCAGACCGCGTCCGGGCCGATCTCGGCGGCGATGTGCCGGTTGCCGATGTGCCAGATCAGGCGCTTGAGGGCGTGATCGCCGGCGGCCCGGATCTCGAGCAGGCGCTCCGGCGCGGCCTCGACCCAGACGAGGCGTCCGTCCTGCAGGACCAGGGCGTCGCCGTCCTCCAGCACGGTCGGCTCCGGAAGGTCCAGCAGGAAGCTCAGTCCCCCGGCGCCGCGCATGGCGACGCGGCGGCGGTGGCGGTCGCCGTGATCGAGGACGACGCGGTCGACGATCTCGCCACCTGACAGGGCGTCGCGGCGGAGGATGCGGGTGGCGCGGATCATGGTTGACGGATCGGGCTGGATACTCGGGCGCGGTCAGACAACGTCCGTCTCCGGCGTGCCCGGATAGAAGCCGAGCTCACGGATCTGCTCGATCGCGTAGGGACAGGATTTCGGAAAGACGGATCCGGGCAAGCCCGTCTCGCTCGCGGCCCCGAGGACAGCGACGGAATAGGCCTTCGCGAGCACCGCATCCGGCCAGGACTGGAGGCTGGGGCTCATGTCGATCAGGTCATCGATCCGGATGCGCTGCTCGAGGATGGTCGCGCGCCAGCCGTACTTCCGCTTCTCCGGCTGGAATTCCCACTTCAGCAGGTGCAGCAGCAGGATGGCGAGACGGCTCCGGATCTCGGCTTTCTGGGATCCGCCCAAGCTCTCGATCTCCTCGGCGACGTTGGCGCGGTCCAGATCCGGCCAGCGCCCGGCCCGGAGCAGGGCTGCCTGCTCCTCGGTCCAGAGGCAGAGATCGGTCGTGTAGAGGTCGTCCCTCGCCGGAAGCTGGGCGATCTTCGTCATCGCGGCTCTCCTGCCACCGAGCCCATCCTATCTCAGAACAGGAAGTAGCGCTGCGCCATCGGCAGCACCTCGGCCGGCTCGCAGACCAGCAGCTCGCCGTCGGCGCGCACGTCGTAGGTCTCCGGATCGACCTCGATGACCGGCGTGGCGTCGTTCAGCACCATGCTCTTCTTCGAGATGCCGCCGCGGACGTTCTCAACGGCGACCAGCTCCTTCTGCACGCCCAGCCGCTCCCGCAGGCCGTCCTCCACCGCCGCCCGCGAGACGAAGGTGAGGGCGGTGGCGAAGGGCGCCCGGCCGTAGGCGCCGAACATCGGCCGGTAATGCACCGGCTGCGGCGTCGGGATCGAGGCGTTCGGGTCGCCCATGGGCGCGGCCGCGATGCTGCCGCCCTTCAGCACGAGGTCGGGCTTCACGCCGAAGAAGGCCGGCGTCCACAGCACGAGGTCGGCGAGCTTGCCGGGCTCCACCGAGCCGATGTGCCGGGAGATGCCGTGCGCGATGGCCGGGTTGATCGTGTACTTGGCGACGTAGCGGCGCGCGCGCAGGTTGTCGGTGCCGGACGCGTCGCCCGGCAGGGCGCCCCGCTGGCGCTTCATCTTGTCGGCGGTCTGCCACGTGCGGATGATGACCTCGCCGACCCGGCCCATCGCCTGGCTGTCGGAGGACATCATCGAGAGCGCGCCGATGTCGTGCAGGATGTCCTCGGCCGCGATGGTCTCGCGCCGGATCCGGCTCTCCGCGAAGGCGAGATCCTCGGGGATCGACGGGTCGAGGTGGTGGCACACCATGAGCATGTCGAGATGCTCGTCGATCGTGTTCCACGTGTAGGGCCGCGTCGGGTTGGTGGACGACGGCAGCACGTTCGGCAGCCCGGCCACCTTGATGATGTCCGGCGCGTGGCCGCCGCCCGCGCCCTCGGTGTGGAAGGCGTGGATGGTCCGGCCCTTGAAGGCCGCGATCGTGTCCTCGACGAAGCCCGATTCGTTGAGCGTGTCGGTGTGGATCATGACCTGGATGTCGTGGGCGTCCGCCACCGACAGGCAGGTATCGATCGCCGCGGGCGTGGTGCCCCAGTCCTCGTGCAGCTTCAGCGCGCAGGCACCCGCCCGCACCATCTCGACGAGGCTCTCCGGACGGGACGCGTTGCCCTTCCCGGCGAAGGCGAGGTTCATCGGGAAGGAATCCGCCGCCTCGATCATCCGGGCGATGTGCCAGGGGCCCGGCGTGCAGGTGGTGGCGAAGGTGCCGTGCGCCGGGCCGGTGCCGCCGCCGAGCATCGTGGTGACCCCCGAGCAGAGCGCCTCCTCGATCTGCTGCGGGCAGATGAAGTGGATGTGGCTGTCGAAGCCGCCCGCCGTCAGGATCTTGCCCTCGCCGGCGATGACCTCGGTGCCCGGCCCGACCACGATGTCGACCCCCGGCTGCACATCCGGGTTGCCGGCCTTGCCGAGCCGGAAGATCCGGCCGCGCACGATGCCGACATCGCACTTCACGATGCCCCAGTGGTCGAGGACCACCGCGTTGGTGATCACCGTGTCGACGGCGCCGTCGGCGTTGGTGGCCTGGCTCTGGCCCATGCCGTCGCGGATGACCTTGCCGCCGCCGAACTTCACCTCCTCGCCGTAGGTGGTGAAGTCGCGCTCGACCGTGATCTCCAGGCTCGTGTCCGCGAGCCTGATGCGGTCGCCGACGGTCGGGCCGAACATGTCGGCGTAGGCCGAGCGCGGCAGGCTGGCGGGCTTGGGCGTGTTGGCCATGGTCAGAGCTTGCCCATCACGTCGCCGCGGAACCCGTAGACGGTGCGCCCGCCGGAGAGCGGCACCAGCGCCACTTCCCGCGTCGATCCCGGCTCGAACCGCACGGCGGTGCCCGGCGCGATGTCGAGGCGCTTGCCGCGGGCCTGCTCCCGCGGGAACACGAGGCCCGGATTGACCTCGAAGAAGTGATAGTGCGAGCCGACCTGAATCGGCCGGTCCCCGACATTGGCGACCTCGATCACGGTCCGCTCGGCGCCGGGGTTGAACACGATCTCGCCGGGCAGCGTCGTCACCGCGCCGGGGATGTCGGACGAGGCCGCGCCCCGAATCGGGTGATGCACGGTGACGAGCTTGGTGCCGTCCGGGAAGGTCGCCTCCACCTGGATGTCGTGGATCATCTCGGGCACGCCCTCCATGACCTGATCGGCGGTCAGCACGGAGGCGCCGGCCTGCATCAGGTCGGCCACGGTGCGGCCGTCCCGGGCGCCCTCGACCACGAAGTCGGTGATCAGCGCCACCGATTCCGGATGGTTGAGCTTCACGCCGCGGGCGAGGCGGTTGCGCGCCACCTGCGCCGCCATGGCGATGAGCAACTTGTCCTTCTCACGGGGCGTCAGCAGCACGGGCAACCTCGTCGTCGCGGCGGCCGGAGCAAGGATCATGCGCGCGGCGCGGTCAAGGGCGGGCGTCGGCCGTTGCAGAACCCGGACCAGCGGCCGTCGCGGGCCGCCTGAATCAGGGAGGCGTCACGGCGTCATGGCGATGAAGCCGGCGAACAGGTCGGGGAGGGCCGCGCCCTTCACCGCACCCGGCAGGTCGCGGGGATGGATGAACTCGTCGCGGAACCAGGGATAGCGCTTCGGATCGAAGGAGGCCCGCAGCCAGTCGATCGTCCGCCGCACGCGGGTGATCCGCTCGGCGTCCGGGTGATAGGTCAGCCAGATGTCGACGCTGAAGCGGCCGAGATTGTCGACCGGGACGACCTGGGCGCCGATCGCGCTGGCATAGGTCGGCAGCAGGCCGATCCCGGCCCCCTTGGCGATGGCCCAGTAATACGCGCTGCTGACGTTGATCTTCAGGGTGATCGGGACCTTCGCGGGGAAGCCCGGCACCGTGCGCACGTAATCCTCGAGGGCGACGGTCTGGCCGCCGTCCTGCACCACGATCCGGTGGCGCTCCAGGTCTTCGGGGCGCGCCGGGAGCCCGTAGGTCTCCTCGTAGCTCCGCGCGGCGTAGGGCACCATGTGGATCCGGCCGAGCTTGACGATGCGCAGGTCCGGGCTGGTCGGCCGCGTCAGCTGGATCGCGACGTCGGCCTCCAGCCGCAGGACGTCGGCGGATTCCATCGCGCAGCGCAGGTCGACTGTCAGGCGCGGGTTGGCGCGCTGGAACTCGACGAGCCGCGGCGCGAGCCAGAAGGCGCCCAGCCCCTCCGTCACGGCGATCCGCACCTCGCCGGTCTCGGCGAAGGGCGCGCCCTCGCCGGTGCGCACGAGGCTGAAGGCGGCCGCCTCCATGCGGCCGGCGGCCTCGAGGATCGCGTGGCCCTCGGCGGTGAGGCGGATGCCGTCGACGTGGCGGGTCAGCAGCGGCGCGCCGATCAGCGCCTCGAGATCGTCGATCCGGCGCCGCACCGAGTTCACCGACAGGCCGAGCTTCGTCGCCGCCGAGCGGAAGCTGCCGGACCGCTGGAGCGCCAGGAAGACCCGGATGCTCTGCCAGTCGGGCATCGGGTCCCGGATCGCCTCCGCCTGTTCCATCGACGGAACACCCCTGTTTCAAATTTTGCACATACAGCCAGAGCGCTAGATGCGAAGTGCTTAACCGTCAATCCGTACCCGAATGTCAGGTCATCCGATGACGGTGCACATTGCTCGCGCGCAGTTCGTGGCCAAGGACGCCGATCAACTCGGTACAGCGCTAGTCTCTCCCGAGCCGCGGCACGCGCTGAATGCGCTCGAGGTCGGCCGAATTGCCCGGCACCTCGTCGTCTTCACGCCGACCCCGGACGATCTGGCGCGGCTGATCGCGTCGGCGCGCGCGGATCTGCCCGATCTCGCGCCCCTGCGCACCGTCCAGCGGGTGATGTCGATCAATCCCGACAGCGTCCTGGCGATCGCCCAGCGCCACCGGTTCGACGCCGCGGATCCGCGGGGCGAGGGGTTCGTGGCCTGCCTGATGCTGAACGCCGACGGCCTGGCGGCGCTCAAGGCCGGGACGCTCGACGCGTCCGATCCGCCCGCCGCGATGCTGGCCGGCCAGCACGAACGCCCGGCCGGGATCTACGTCTGGGCCGTCTACGCGCGGCGGCGCCTCTCCGGCGGCGTCGGCCTCGTCTTCGACCGTCTGTCGAGCCCGACCTACCGGGGCGTCGACTTCTACGCCCGCGCGGCCACCCCCGAGGGGGCCGACCTCCTGACGACTCTCGGCTTCACGGCACAGACCTCCGCCCGCGGCGCCCTGTACCATTTCGCCCGCGCGCCGAAGGCGGAGCCGGCGCCCCCGTACGACACCCACCGGTCCGGCGGGACCGGCATCAGCGTCGCGGTCGCGCGGAACATGGAGGACCTGTCCCGCGTGATCGCCCTGCGCGCCGCCGTCTACATGGCGGAGCAGGCCTGCCCGTACGAGGAGGAATTCGACGGCAACGACCTCTCGGCGACGCACCTGATCGGCTACGTCGGCGACGAGCCGGCGGGCTGCCTGCGCATCCGGTTCTTCGCGGATTTCGCCAAGATCGAGCGCCTCGCGGTCCGGGCCGAGTTCCGCAACACGCGCCTGTCCTTCGCGCTGGTCCGCGCCGGGATCGAGCTGGCCCGGGTCAAGGGCTACCGCCAGCTCTACGGCCACGCCCAGAAGCGCCTCGTCGGCTTCTGGAGCCGCTTCGGCTTCCGCGTCTTCGAGGGCGCGCAGGAGCTGGTCTTCTCGGATTTCGACTACGTCGAGATGCTGATGGAGGCGGAGCCGCACCCGCAGGCGATCGGCCTCGGCGCCGACCCCTACGTCATCATCCGGCCGGAGGGGCGCTGGCACCGGGCGGGCGCCCTCGACCGCTCGCGGAGCCGCGCCGTGACCCGCCCGTCCGTCGACCGGGCGGTGGCCGCGCGATGAACCGGCCGATCAACCCGGCGCTGTATCGCCGGCCGCGCAGCGTCCCCGCCCTGGTGCTGGTGGACATGCAGCAGGAATACGAGATCGCGGGCCGCCCGCTCGCCCTGGCGGGGATCGAGCCCGCGCTCTCCAACTGCCGGCGCGCCCTCGCGCATGCCCGCGCGAGCGGCATGCAGGTCGTGTACGTCCGCTGGATCGGCGCGCCGCTGTTCCAGGCGGGCAGCCGCTTCGTCCGCTGGATCGAGGGGTTCGAGCCGCACGGCTGCGACATGATCTTCGACCGGGACCGCCCGTCCTGCTACGCCAGCCCCGCCTTCGCGGACGCGATGGAGCGGGGATCGCCGCCGCTCGTCATCGCGGGCTTCGCCGGCGAGTCGTCCTGCCTCGCGACGGCGGTCGACGGCTTCCACCGCGGCCAGGACGTGACCTTCCTGTCCGACGCCTCCGCGAGCCACGACCTCGACGGGATCTCCGCCGACGAGATCCACCGGTCGGTGAGCGCGGTGATGCGGGTGTTCGGCGACGTCACCGACACGCAATCCTGGATCGCGGCCTCGGCGCCTTTCAGGCCCCTGCCCACAGCTTCGAGACCCACGCACGCCAATGACTGACCGAAGCCAGAATCACGGGATTCCGGAGGGGGTCCCGGCCGGCGACGATGTGGACCTGCGCCTTGGCCGGCACGCGATCGAGCTGCTGCAGGCGGCGCGCGAGGCCGGCGAGCCGACGCTGATCGCGCAGGCCGAGGCCATGGCGATGGCGGTCGGCTTCGTGCTGGCGAGCCGGCTGCCGGGCGGCGCGCCGGAGACCGCGTGATCAGTCGGCGCCGTCCTCGCCGCCGATGAGGCGCATCGCGCGCAGGCGCGCGGTCCGCTCGTCCTGGGCGCGCCGGTCCGCGGCGAGCGCCCGCCAGAGCACGACGAGCTCATGCTCGAGAGGCGAATCGACGGTTTCGTCGGCATCGCGCGCGATATTGGCGTGATCGAAGGCGTCCATGTTCGAGGTTCCGCGCCTTGAGATGCGGTCCGCTAACAGGACAGGATCGCGATCGTCCAGCCCGAAAGTTG
Organism: Methylobacterium sp. 285MFTsu5.1; assembly: GCF_000383455.1. NCBI lineage: Bacteria > Pseudomonadati > Pseudomonadota > Alphaproteobacteria > Hyphomicrobiales > Methylobacteriaceae > Methylobacterium > Methylobacterium sp. 285MFTsu5.1. The sequence goes on from NZ_KB911272.1 coordinate 110,733, forward strand.
AGCAGATCCTGTACAAGCCGACGGGATCGTCACGCGCGGCGCAATCCATCGCCGGCAAACCGAACACCGGATCGTAGATCGGCGCGGATGGGGAGGCTGACGGCGGTCGATCGACCGGGGCGATGATCCGGCTGGACCGAATTGCATCCGGAGCCGCTGTTTCGGCGCCTGCCCGGACATGAATTCAATAATCTATTGACGATAATCGATGAATACGCGACCGGCCACGCAGCCCGCCGCCTCGAACAGTGTCCGCACGGGGCCGCGCACGCCGCGAGCCCTCAGAAACATCTCGGACACCGAACTGTGACAATCCCGACCGGTATCGGCCAGGGCCCGGGCACCGCACGGGTGCGTCCGATCGGACCGCGAGCACCTCAGGCCCGGGTTCGCGTCAGCGCGGCGATGATGGATTCGACCACCACGATCTGCTCCTGCACGGCGACCAGCCGCGGCCCGGCATCCGCGCCGTCGCCCAGCACGAAGGTGCCCTTCTGCCGCCGCGCGTCGCGCAGCTTGCGCACCGACGCGACGATGATCTGCCGCTCCTCGATCAGCGCGTCGCGCAGTTCGTTCAGGCCGTCCAGTTCCAGGGTCGAGGCCATGCGGCGTCCCGGTCTCACATCCTCGGCGCGGCGTCGGCGGCCGTCCCGCGCGGGCACGCCGGGCGCCTGTCGTCCGCGCGGGGCGTCGGGCCCCGCGGCGCGGCCCACTCTCGGCGGCGGTAGCACGCTTTCCGCTCACGGAACATTGCCGCGATCCGGGGAGCGCCGCGATGTCCGGCGCGGCCATTGTATGCTATTGAATGCAAAATTATCCCGGCCCGCGAAGCGGTCGGATCAACGGGCGGATAGCGGCGCATGCTGAGTGAGGACGTGCACGACCGCGACGGGTCTCGCGCGGACGAGACGGTCACGGACCGGCGCCACGGCGACGCGCGTCGCGCCGCGACCAAACCGGCGAAGAAGCGCTCGGGCGCGGCCGGCCTGATCCTCCTGCTGCTCGCCGTCGCGGGCGGCGGCGCCTACGGCTACACGCGCCTGAATCAGCCCGCGGTGAAGTCCCGGGCGGCGGCCCCGCTGCCGGTGCCCGTCACCCTCGGCACGGTCGAGCAGGGGCCGTTCGCCCTCGTGTCGAACGGTCTCGGCACCGTCCAGGCGTACAACACCGTTCAGGTGCGCACGCGCGTCGACGGCGAGATCCAGCAGGTCGCGTTCCGCGAGGGTCAGACCGTCCGCAAGGGCGACGTGCTCGTGCAGATCGACCCGCGGCCCTACCAGGCGGCGCTGGATCAGGCGAAGGCCAAGAAGGAGCAGGACACGGCCAACCTCGGCAACGCGAAGGCGGACCTCGTCCGCTACACCGGGCTGGGCGCCTTCGCCTCCCGGCAGCAGACCGAGACGCAGACGGCCCTGGTCGCCCAGCTCACCGCGCAGGTGGCGTCCGACCAGGCGGCCATCGACAACGCCACGACGCAGCTCGGCTACGCCACGATCCGCGCGCCCATCGACGGCGTCACGGGCTTCCGGCAGGTCGATATCGGCAACATCGTCAACGCGGCCGGCCAGACCCCGATCGTGACGATCACCCAGGTCGAGCCGATCTTCGTGGTGTTCACGGCCCCGGAGGATCAGCTGCCCGCCATCACCGCGGCCCTCAAGGCCGGTGACGTGCCGGTGGAGGCCTGGACGTCGGACGGGCTGACCAAGCTCGCCGACGGCAAGCTCGCCCTGTTCAACAATCAGGTCGACACCGCGACGGGCACGATCCGCCTCAAGGCCGTCTACGAGAACAAGAACCACGCGCTGTGGCCGGGCCTGTCGGTCTCGACCAAGATGCGGGTCGGCACGGTCGCGGTCGCCACGACGGTGCCGGACGACGCGATCCAGCACGGGCCCGACGGGCTGTTCGCCTTCGTGGTGGACGATGCCAGCCGGGCGCATCAGCGCGCGCTGAAGGCGGGCCGCTCGGATTCGGGGCGGACGCGCGTTCTCAGCGGCGACCTCCGGCCCGGCGAGCGGGTGATCGTCGCCGGCCAGTACAAGGTGCAGGACGGCAGCCTCGTGGCCGATCCGCACGCGGCCCACACCGCGCAGGCGGAGGCGGTCCAGTGACGCGCGCCGGACGCCTCACGGCGGGCGCGTCCCCGCGCGGGGCCCGGCCATGAAGGGCGGCATCTCGGCACCGTTCATCCGGTTCCCGGTGGCGACCACGCTGATCATGGTCGGCATCCTGTTCCTCGGGATCGTGGCCTATCCGCTGCTGGGCGTCGCGCCGCTGCCGCAGGTGGATTTCCCGACCATCCAGGTGACCGCGCAGCTCCCCGGGGCCAGCCCGGAGACGATGGCCTCGTCGGTGGCGCAGCCCCTCGAGCGGCAGTTCTCGCAGATTCCCGGCGTGTCGCAGATGACCTCGACGAGCTCCCTCGGGATCTCGACGGTCACGGTCCAGTTCGACCTCAACCGCAACATCGACGGCGCCGCGAGCGACATCCAGGCGGCGATCAATGCCGCCAGCGGCCAGCTCCCGAAGAACCTCCCGACCCCGCCGACCTACCGCAAGGTCAATCCGGCCGATTCGCCGATCCTGCTGCTCTCGGCCACCTCCGACAGCATGCCGCTGATCGACGTCGACGACGCGGTCGACGTCCAGCTCGCCCAGCGGATCAGCCAGATCTCGGGCGTCGCGCAGGTCTTCATCGGCGGCCAGCAGAAGCCCGCCGTGCGGATCCAGATCGACCCGGCCAAGCTCGTGGCCAAGGGCCTGTCGCTGGAGGACGTGCGCGCGCAGCTCACCCTCACCACGGTCAACAACCCGAAGGGCAGCATCGACGGCGGCAGCCACAGCTACACCATCTACGCCAACGACCAGCTCACCGCAGCCCACAACTGGAACGACGTCATCGTCGCCTATCGCGACGGCGCGCCGCTGCGCGTCCGCGACATCGGACAGGCGGTCGCCGGCCCCGAGGACACCAAGCAGGCCGGCTGGACCAACGGCAAGCGCGGCATCTTCCTGGTCGTGTTCAAGCAGCCCGGCGCCAACGTCATCGACACGGTCGACAGCATCAAGGCCCAGCTGCCCCGCCTGACCGCCACACTGCCGGCCGCCATCAAGGTCGGCATCCTGAGCGACCGCACGCAGACCATCCGCGCCTCGGTCGAGGACGTGCAGTTCACCCTGCTGCTGACGATCGTGCTGGTCGTCGGGGTGATCTTCGTCTTCCTGCGCAGCTTCTGGGCGACCGTGATCCCGAGCGTGACCGTGCCGCTCGCGCTGCTCGGCGCCTGCGCGCTGATGTGGATGGCGGGCTACACCCTCGACAACCTCTCGCTGATGGCCCTGACGATTTCGGTCGGCTTCGTGGTCGACGACGCCATCGTCGTGCTGGAGAACATCAGCCGCTACGTCGAGGAGGGGATGCGGCCCATGGAGGCCGCTTTCAAGGGCGCGGGCGAGATCGGCTTCACCATCGTGTCGATCTCGGTGTCGCTGATCGCCGTGCTGATCCCGCTCCTGCTGATGGGCGGCATCATCGGAAGGCTGTTCCGCGAGTTCGCCGTGGTGCTGTCGATGACCATCGCGGTCTCGGCCTTCGTGTCTCTGACGCTGACCCCGATGATGGCCTCGCGGCTGCTGAAGTCCCACGACGCCGAGCGCCACGGCCGCCTCTACCGCATGAGCGAGGCCGCCTTCGACTGGCTGCTCGCGGTCTACGCCGACGCCCTCGACGTCGCGCTGCGCTTCCGCCGCGTCACGCTGCTGGTCTTCTTCGCCACGCTGGCGCTGACCGGCTACCTGTTCGTCGCCATCCCGAAGGGCTTCTTCCCGCAGCAGGACACCGGTTTCATGATCGGCGTCACCGAGGCGTCGCAGGACATCTCCTTCTCGGCGATGAAGGCGCTGCAGGAGAAGGTCGGCGCGATCGTCCAGGCCGATCCCGCGGTCGCCACCGTCGGCATGTCGCTCGGCGGCAACGGCCAAGCGCTCAATTCCGGGCGCATGTACATCACGCTGAAGCCCCGCGACGAGCGCGACGTCAACGCCTTCCAGGTGATCGGCCGGCTGCGCCCCAAACTGGAACGCGTCGAGGGCATCCGGACCTTCATCCAGGCGACCCAGGACGTGCGCACCGGCGGCCGCACCTCGCGGACGCAGTTCGAGTACACCCTCCAGGACCCGGACATCGCCGAGCTGAACACCTGGGCGCCGCGCATCCTCGACAAGATGAAGACGCTGCCGGAGCTGCGCGACGTCGCCACCGACCAGCAGACCCGCGGCACGACGCTGACGCTGTCGATCGACCGGGACGCCGCCTCGCGCTACGGCATCACGCCCCAGCTCATCGACGACACGCTCTACGACGCGTTCGGCCAGCGCCAGATCGCGCAGTACTTCACGCAGCTCAACAGCTACCACGTCGTCCTGGAGGTTCTGCCGGCGCTGCAGGGCAGCGTCGAGAGCCTCGACAAGATCTACATCAAGGCGCCGATCGGCGGCGGGCAGGTGCCGCTCGCGGCCTTCGCCCGCTGGACGACGGTTCCGGTGGCGCCGCTGGCCGTGAACCACCAGGGGCAGTTCCCGGCGGTGACGATCAGCTTCAACCTCGCCCCCGACGTCGCCCTCGGGCAGGCCACAGAGGCGATCGGCCGGGCGATGCGGGAGCTGCAGGTCCCGCCGACCGTGGTGAGCGGCTTCCAGGGCACCGCCCAGGCCTTCCAGCAATCGCTCTCGACGGTGCCGCTGCTGATCCTGGCGGCCCTGTTCGTGGTCTACCTGATCCTCGGCATCCTCTACGAGAGCTTCATCCACCCGATCACCATCCTGTCGACGCTGCCCTCGGCCGGCGTCGGCGCCCTGGCGGTGCTGATGTGGGCGGGGTTCGACTTCAGCCTGATCGCGCTGATCGGCATCATCCTCCTCATCGGCATCGTGAAGAAGAACGGCATCATGCTGGTCGACTTCGCCATCGTCGCCGAGCGGGAGGAGGGTCTCTCGCCCGAGGTCGCGATCCGGAAGGCCGCGCTGCTGCGCTTCCGGCCGATCCTCATGACCACGATGGCGGCCCTGCTCGGCGGCATCCCGCTGATGGTCGCCACCGGGACCGGCTCGGAAATCCGGCAGCCCTTGGGCTACGCCATGGTGGGCGGCCTCGCGGTCAGCCAGGTGCTGACGCTGTTCACCACGCCGGTGATCTACATCTACCTCGACCGGCTGGCGCACCGCTTCTCGTTCCGCGACAAGCCGCGGGCGGTGGACGGGGCGCTCGATGACCCCGAGCCGCTGGAGGAGGTCCGCGGCCCGCCAACGCTGCGCGCGGCGGAGTGAGGCCGACCGCCGTCTCTGCGAGCGGAGCGAAGCGATCCAGATACGCCGCGCTCGCCGACGTCGCGCTTCCCTGGATTGCTTCGCTCCGCTCGCAAAGACGCTGAGCGCGGCGAAAGCGACGTCCCGAAGCCAATGGCCGGGCAGCCCTGTCACCGCGGCCCGCTTGGCGGGGCTTCTCGCCGTTCCAGTTCATGCGGCACCGGCCCTCTGAGACCGCGGGAAGCCGAAGGATGCGGATGAGCCAGAACCTGCCGCTGCGAGGGCTGACCGTGCTCGCCCTGGAGCAGGCCGTCGCCGCGCCCTACTGCACCTCGCGGCTCGCCGATGCCGGGGCCCGGGTCATCAAGATCGAGCGGCCGGAGGGGGATTTCGCCCGCGGCTACGACGCGGCGGTCAACGGGCTGGCGAGCTACTTCGTCTGGCTCAACCGCGGCAAGGAGAGCCTCGTCGCCGACATCAAGGATCCGGCCGACGCCCGCCTGCTGCACGCGATCCTCGCCCAGGCCGACGTGTTCGTGCAGAACCTCGCCCCCGGCGCGGCGGCCCGGGCGGGCTTCGGCTCGGCGGAGCTGCGCGCGCGCTACCCCCGGCTGATCACCGTCGACATCTCCGGCTACGGCGCCGGCAACGCCTACAGCGACATGAAGGCCTACGACCTGCTGGTCCAGGCCGAGAGCGGGCTCACCGGGATCACCGGCCACCCGGCGGGGCCCGGCCGCGTCGGCGTCTCCGTCTGCGACGTCGCCTGCGGGATGGACGCCCACGCCGCGGTCCTCGAGGCGCTGATCGCCCGCGGGATCACCGGGCAGGGCTGCGCCCTGGAGGTCAGCCTGTTCAGCGGCGCCGCCGACTGGATGAACGTGCCGCTGCTCTACTTCGAGGGGACCGGCAAGGCGCCCCAGCGGGTCGGCCTCGCGCACCCGTCGATCTGTCCCTACGGCGCCTTCCCCACGGCCGACGGCAGCCTCGTGCTGATCTCGATCCAGAACGAGCGCGAGTGGGGGAATTTCTGCGCCGGCGTGCTCCGGGAGCCGGAGCTCGCCCGGGCCGAGGGCTTCGCGTCCAACAACGCCCGTGTGGCCAACCGCGCCGCGGTCGACCTGCGCATCGGCGCCGCGCTGGTGCGGCTGACCCGCGACGCGGCCGCCGCCCGGCTGAAGGCGGCGGGCACCGCCTACGGTTTCGTCAACACGCTGGCGGACCTCGCCACGCACCCCGCGCTGATCCGCGCGGAGGTCCGGACGCCTTCGGGGCCGGCCCGGATCGTGGCGCCGCCGGTGCTGATCGACGGCGCGGTCCGCGCCCTCGGACCGGTCCCGGCCATCGACGAGCACGGGGCGCGGATCCGCGCGGAATTCGCGCCCCGGGCTCGAGGACAGTGATCTGACAGCGCATCGGAATGGGCGGGAGGAGACGATGAGACTGGACGGCAAGATCGCGCTCGTGACGGGGGCCGGCAGCGGCTTCGGGGCCGGGATCGCCCAGCGCTTCGCCGCGGAGGGCGCCAAGGTGGCCTGCGTGGACATCGACGGCGCGGCGGCCGGGCGCGTCGCGGCGGCGCTCGGCGACAACGCCATCGCGATCGCCGCCGATGTCGGGCTGGCCGCTGACGTCGCCGCCAGCGTCGCCGAGACGCGGCAGCGCTTCGGCGTGCCGAGCATTCTCGTCAACAACGCCGGCACCACCCACCGCAACAAGCCGCTGATGGAGGTGACGGAGGAGGATTTCGACCGGGTCTTCCGGGTCAACGTGAAGTCGATCTTCCACTACGTCCGGGAAGTCGCCCCGCTGATGCGCGACGCGGGCGGCGGCGCGATCCTCAACGTCAGCTCGACGGCGGCGCTGCGGCCGCGCCCGGGTCTGACGTGGTACAACGCCTCCAAGGGCGCGGCGAGCCTCGCCTCGAAGTCGCTGGCCCTGGAGCTGGCGCCCTGGAAGATCCGTGTGAACGCCCTCTGCCCGGTCATGGGCGCCACGGGGCTCCTCGAGCACTTCATGGGCGTCCTCGACACGCCCGAGAACCGCGACCGCTTCATCGCCACGATCCCGCTCGGGCGCCTGTCGGAGGCGAGCGACATCGCCGCCGCCGCCCTGTTCCTCGCCTCCGACGAGGCGGCGTTCATCACCGGCGTCGATCTCCCCGTCGACGGCGGCCGCACGGCCTGAGGAGCCCCCGATGGAAGCCTATACCGAGATCCGCGAGGCGGTCGCCAAGCTCTGCGCCGGCTTCCCGGGACCGTACTGGCGGGCCCTCGACCGGGAGATGGCCTACCCGATTGAATTCGTGAACGCGCTGAACGAGAGCGGCTACCTGTCGGTGCTGATTCCCGAGGCGTACGGCGGCTCCGGCCTGCCGCTCTCGGCGGCCGCCGCGATCCTCGAGGAGGTGCAGCGGGCGGGCTGCAACGGCGGCGCCTGCCACGCCCAGATGTACACGATGGGCACGCTGCTGCGGCACGGCTCGGAGGCGCAGAAGGCCGAGTACCTGCCGGGCATCGCGGAGGGCCGCCTGCGGCTCCAAGCCTTCGGCGTGACCGAGCCGACCTCCGGCACCGATACCGGCAGCCTGAAGACGACGGCCCGCCTGGAGGGCGACCACTACGTCGTCAACGGCCAGAAGATCTGGACCAGCCGCGCCGAGCATTCGGACCTGATGCTGCTCCTCGCCCGCACCACGCCGCGGGCCGAGGGCATGAAGCGCACGGACGGGCTGTCGGTGCTGCTCGTCGACATGCGCGCGGCCAAGGGCAACGGCCTGACGATCCGGCCGATCCGCACGATGATGAACCACGCCACCACGGAGGTGTTCTTCGACAATCTCCGCGTTCCGGCGCAGAACCTCATCGGCGAGGAGGGCAAAGGCTTCCGCTACATCCTGTCCGGCATGAACGCGGAGCGGATCCTGATCGCCGCCGAGTGCGTCGGCGACGCCAAGTGGTTCATCGACAGGGCCCGGGCCTATGCCGGCGAGCGGACCGTCTTCGGCCGGCCGATCGGTGCCAACCAGGGCGTGCAGTTCCCCATCGCGAAGGCCTACGCGAACATGCGCGCGGCCGAGCTGATGGTCCGCGAGGCGCTGACCCTCTACGAGGGCGGGGCCAATCCCGGGGCCGAGGCCAACATGGCCAAGATGCTCGCCGCCGACGCGTCCTTCGAGGCGGCGAACGCCTGCATCCAGACCCACGGCGGCTTCGGATTCGCCGAGGAGTACGACGTGGAGCGCAAGTTCCGCGAGACGCGCCTCTATCAGGTCGCGCCGATCTCCACGAACCTGATCCTCGCCTACCTGTCCGAGCACGTGCTCGGCCTGCCGCGCTCGTACTGACATGACCGATCTCAGCGCCTGGATCGGCCGCGCGCGGGACGCGTCCGACCTCGTCACGCCGCGCCTCCTCGCCGAGTTCCGCGCGACCTTCGCGCCGCACCTGGCGCCGGTCGCCGACGGGATCGCGCCGCCGGCCCTGCACTGGTGCCTCGCGCCCGAGACGCCGACGGCCGACTCCCTCGGGCCCGACGGCCACGCCGCCAAGGGCGGCTTCCTGCCCCCGGTGCCGCTGCCCCGGCGGATGTGGGCGGGGGGCGAGATCGAGACGCTCTCGGACCTGCGCGCGGGGGACACGGTCACGCGCACCGAGACCGTGCGGGACGTCGCCTTCAAGAGCGGGCGGAGCGGGAGCCTGTGCTTCGTCACCGTCGACCACACGGTCTCGACAGAACGGGGCGTCGCGATCCGCGACCGGCAGGATATCGTCTACCGCGAGGCGGCGGGCGCACAGACGGGAAGCGGCGCCGCGCCCGAGCGCGACGGTTCCGAATCCTACGCGGTGATCTGGGAGGTGCCGGCGACGCCGACGCTGCTGTTCCGCTACTCGGCGATGACCTTCAACGGCCACCGCTTCCACTACGACCAGCCCTACGCGACGCGGGTGGAAGGCTACGCCGACCTCGTCGTGCACGGCCCGATGCAGGCGACGCTGCTGATGAACCTCGCCGCGACGCTCCTCGGACGCGTGCCGCGGACATTCACGTATCGTGCGGTCGCGCCGATGACGGCGAACCAGGTGTTTCGGGTCTGCGGGCGGGTCGCCGGGACGGCGTTCGAGGGCGTGACCCTCGACGCGGGGGGGCATGTCTGCATGCGGGCCCGGGCCGACGGGTGAGCGGCCGCGGACGCTCGGTCCGCATCCGAGATTGGGCCGGGATCGGCACCGCCGTCGCGTTGCGCGCGAAAAAAGCGGCCCGCGGACGCGTCCGCGGGCCGGCCCCGGGCGGGATCAGGCCAGCTTCAGGCCGACGTTGACGTTGCCGCGGGTCGCATTGGAGTAAGGGCAGACCTGATGGGCGGCGTCGACGAGCTTCTGCGCGTCGGCGCGGTCCAGGCCCGGGAGGCTGATGGTCAGGTCGGCGGTGATGCCGAAGCCGCCCTCGGAGCGCGGGCCGATGCCGACATCGGCGGTGACGGTGGTCTCGGCCGGGACCTTCAGCTGCAGCGACGGCGCGACGGCCTTCATGGCGCCGAGGAAGCAGGCCGAGTAGCCGGACGCGAAGAGCTGCTCCGGGTTCGCGCCCGGACCGCCCGCGCCGCCGAGCTCCTTCGGGGTCGAGAGCTTGACCTCGAAGCTGCCGTCGGCAGTCCGGGCGGCGCCGTCGCGGCCGCCGGTGGCCGTGGCGGTGGTACGGTACTTCACGTCTACGGGCATGGGACTCTCCGGTTTGGGGATGCCGCCGGCATGTAGGCGCCGACTCGCCTCCGCACAGCCCATTTAGATTGCGCGCAATCTAATTTCAAGGATCGATCAGCGCGAAGCGGTCGACATCGACGAGCCCTCGATCGGTGATCTTCAGGTGGGGGATCACCGGCAGGGGCAGGAAGGCCACCTGCAGGAAGGGTTCCGGGAGGACGACCTCCAGGCTTCGCGCCGCGTCGCGCAAGGTTACGAGCGAGCGGCGGATGGCGTCGAACGGCATGAGACTCATGAGCCCGGCGACCGGCAGCGCGATCTCGGCCAGCACCCGGCCGCCCTCGACCACCACGAAGCCGCCCTCGATCGCGCCGAGCCGGTTTACCGCCACGGCCATGTCGGCATCGTCCGCCCCGACCACCGTGATGTTGTGGCTGTCGTGCCCGACCGACGAAGCGATGGCGCCGCGCTTGAGGCCGAACCCCTTCACGAACGCGACCCCGACGCCGCGCGCGCCCGGCTGTGTCCGGCCGTGGCGCTCGACCACCGCGACCTTGATGACGTCCTGGTCGAGGTCGATCCGGCGCTCGCCGCCGGAATAGGGCAGGGTCAGGTCGTGCCGCAGGGTGATGATCTTGCCGGGCACGACGCCGATCACCGGCGTCGACGGCCCGGAGCCCGGAGCGGCGAAGTCGGCGGCCGTCACGTGCCGCGCCCGCACGCTCCGGCGGCCGATCGGCTCGATCGACGCGCGCGCGTCGAAGAGCGCGGCGTCCACCGGCCGGCCCGCGCTGAGGACTTGCGACACGGCACAGGCGGCGAGATCGTCGAGCACCACGAGGTCGGCGCGCTGGCCGGGCGCGACGAGGCCCCGGTCGTGCAGCCCGAAGGCGCGGGCCGCCGACCAGGAGGCCGCCCGGTAGGCGGCCAGCGGCGGCACGCCGAGGGCGATGGCCGTGCGGATGACGAAGTCGAGGTGCCCCTCCTCGGCGATGTCGAGGGGATTCCGGTCGTCGGTGCAGAAGGCCAGGAACGGCGCCGTCCGCTCGGTCAGGATCGGCGCGAGGGCGTGCAGGTCCTTGCACACCGAGCCCTCGCGGATCAGCACGGTCATGCCCTTCGACAGCTTCTCGCGGGCCTCCTCGGGCGATGTCGCCTCGTGCTCGGTGCGGATGCCCGCCGCGATGTAGCCGTTGAGCGCGAGGCCGCGCAGGAGCGGCGCGTGCCCGTCGATGTGCCGCCCCTGGAAGGCCGCGAGCTTGTCCAGCACGCCCGCATCGCCCGCCAGCACGCCCGGGAAGTTCATGAACTCGGCGAGGCCGATCACCTTCGGGTGCGTCGCGAAGGGCAGGAGATCCTGCGCCTCGATCCGGGCGCCCGAGGTCTCCAGGTGGTCGGTGGCCGGCACGCAGGACGAGAGCTGCACCCGCAGATCCATCGCCAGCGTCTCGGAGGATCTGAGGAACCACGTGAAGGCGTCGGTGCCGAGCACGTTGGCCATCTCGTGCGGGTCGCAGATCCCGGTGGTGACGCCGTGCGGCAGGACGCACCGCTCGTATTCCTGCGGCGGCATCAGCGACGACTCGACGTGGAAATGCGTGTCGATGAAGCCCGGCACCACGACCTTGCCGGACACGTCGATCTCCCGGGTGCCGCGATACCGCCCGAAGGTCCCGACGATCCAGTCGCCGCAGATCGCGATGTCGGAGGCGACGAGGTCGCCGGTGACGAGGTCGAGGAAGTGGCCGCCCTTCAGGACCAGATCGGCTTCGGCCCGGCCCTGACCCTGCGCGATCGCGCGCCGGAGGAAATCCACCTGTGTCATCGCGATCCGCCCCTCCCTCCTGCCATCCGCCAGAAGCATGCCACGGGTGCCGGTCTCCCGGCGACGCTTGCGGATGCGCGGGCGCGGGCGCAGAAGCCCTTCACCTTTGAACCAGTCGAAGCTCTCGATGCCTGCCTATCGCTCACGCACCACCACCCACGGCCGCAATATGGCCGGTGCCCGCGGCCTCTGGCGCGCCACCGGCATGAAGGATTCGGATTTCGGCAAGCCGATCATCGCGGTGGTGAACTCCTTCACGCAGTTCGTGCCGGGCCACGTCCACCTGAAGGACCTCGGCCAGCTCGTCGCCCGGGAGATCGAGGCGGCCGGCGGCGTCGCCAAGGAGTTCAACACCATCGCGGTCGATGACGGGATCGCGATGGGCCACGATGGGATGCTGTACTCGCTGCCGTCCCGCGAGCTGATCGCCGATTCCGTCGAGTACATGGTCAACGCGCACTGCGCCGACGCGATGGTGTGCATCTCGAACTGCGACAAGATCACCCCCGGCATGCTGATGGCGACGCTGCGCCTCAACATCCCGACCGTCTTCGTCTCGGGCGGCCCAATGGAGGCCGGCAAGGTGCAGCTGCCGGGCATCGCCAGGAAGGTCGACCTCGTCGACGCGATGATCGCGGCGGCCGACGACCGGATCTCCGACGAGGACGTCGCCGTCATCGAGCGCTCCGCCTGCCCGACCTGCGGCTCCTGCTCGGGCATGTTCACGGCGAACTCGATGAACTGCCTCACCGAGGCGCTGGGTCTGGCGCTGCCGGGCAACGGCTCGGTGCTCGCCACCCACGCCGACCGCAAGCGCCTCTTCGTCGAGGCCGGCCATCTGATCGTCGATCTGGCCCGCCGCCACTACGAGCAGGACGACGCCAGCGTGCTGCCGCGCGCGGTCGCGAGCTTCCAGGCGTTCGAGAACGCCATGACCCTCGACATCGCCATGGGCGGCTCGACCAACACGGTGCTGCACCTGCTGGCCGCCGCCCACGAGGGCGAGGTGCCCTTCACCATGGCCGATATCGACCGGCTGTCCCGGCGGGTGCCGGTGCTGTGCAAGGTCGCCCCGGCGGTAGCCAACGTCCACATGGAGGACGTCCACCGGGCGGGCGGCATCATGGGGATCCTGGGCGAGCTCGACCGGGCCGGCCTGATCGACACCGGCGTCGGAAACGTCTCGGCCGGAACGCTCGGCGGGGCGCTCGCCCGCTGGGACGTGCGCGGCGAACCGGCCGCCTCGGTCCAGACCTTCTACCGCGCGGCCCCGGGCGGCGTGCCGACCCAGGTGGCGTTCAGCCAGGAATCGCGCTTCGACGCGCTCGACCTCGACCGGGAGGGCGGCGTCATCCGCGACGCGGCGCACGCCTACTCGCAGGATGGCGGCCTCGCCGTGCTCTACGGCAATCTCGCCGAGCAGGGCTGCATCGTGAAGACCGCGGGCGTCGACGCCTCGATCCTGACCTTCACGGGCACCGCCCGCGTGTTCGAGAGCCAGGACGCGGCCGTCGACGGCATCCTCAACGGCAAGGTCACAGCCGGCGAGGTGGTGCTGATCCGCTACGAGGGCCCCCGCGGCGGCCCCGGCATGCAGGAGATGCTGTACCCGACGAGCTACCTGAAATCGAAGGGACTGGGTAAGGCCTGCGCCCTCGTCACCGACGGGCGGTTCTCCGGCGGGTCGTCGGGCCTGTCCATCGGGCACGTCTCGCCCGAGGCGGCCGAGGGCGGCCTCATCGGCCTCGTGCGGGACGGCGACCGGATCGCCATCGACATCCCGAACCGGCGCATCCACCTCGATGTCGAGACGGCGGAGCTCGACCAGCGGCGGGCCGCTCAGGAGGCGGCGGGCTGGCAGCCGGCGAAGCCGCGCAAGCGGAAGGTGAGCACGGCCCTGCGCGCCTACGCCATGCTCACGACGAGCGCGGCGCACGGCGCGGTGCGCCGGGTCTGATCAGCGGAGTTCGAGGACCAGGGCGGCGATGGCGGCCAACAGGGCCGCCGCCGCCACCGCGGCGCCGATGAGGCGCGCGCGGACGGACCGGGCCGTGTTCGCGGGCGAACCGTTCACCGACAGGGCAGGGGCGGATGGGGCATCCGGGATGCGCCCCAGCGCCCGGAGCATCAACGGCTCGATCGCCGCGTATCCGGCCGGGCTCAGGTGGAGCCCGTCCGTCCCGTAATCCGGCCGGAGCCCACCGGACTCGGACACCAGCACGGCGTGGTAATCGACGAACGTCGCGCCGTGCTCGTGGGCGTGGTCCCGGAGCCACGCGTTGACCGCAGCGATCATGGCGGGGGCGTCCCGCACCTCCGGGTTCCACGGGATGCCGTCCACCGGCGTGAGCGAGCCGATCCAGGCCTTCACGCCCAGGGCGCGGGCCTCGTCGAGCATGCCGGCGAGCGTGCGGCAGATCTCCTCGACCGGGACGAAGACACCCTCGTTGCGGCCGATATCGTTGACGCCGCACAGGAGATGCACGCCCCGGGCGCCGGTCTCCGCGAGGTCGCGGGCGAACCGCATGGTGATCCAGCGCGCCGTCTGGCCGGAGCCGCCACGGGGGATGAGGCCGTAGGCCTCGAAAGTGCCGGCCCGGTGGAAGCCCCAGAGCTCCGTGATCGAGTCGCCGACGAAGACGATCGGTTCGGCCATGGCTCAGGCGGCCGTCGCCGCCCCGACCGTCTCGACCACCTCCGCCTGGAGACGGTCGGCCATCACTTGGCGCCCCTCCGAAGTCACGTGGACGATGTCGGTGAACAGGGCACGGGTGTCGGCCTCGAACAGCCGGCTCAGGTTCCGCGCCGCGAAGGCCCGGTCGGCCGTGTCCAGCCGCCCGAGGACATTCTCGAAGCGCTCGTACTGGCGGTCGAGATAGGCGAGGAACGCGCCGGACGCGGCGCCGGCCTCCGCACCCGCGAGCGTCCCCTTGCGGACGACCGTCGGCTGCAGGAGAAACCGGACCGGCGCGCCGATCCCGGGCGCGAGCCGCGCGAGGCGCCTGAGCGCCAGCTCGAACTGCCGCACCCCCTCCCATTCCCAGATGTCGGACTGCCAGTTCGTGAGCGCGCGCAGGTTCTCGAGGCGATTGAAGATCATCGCCTGCAAGCCGTCATACGACAGGTCCTCCGCGTCCTCGGCGGATTTCCTCGGGTCGAAGAAGTAGTCGTAGAGGCTCTCGTTCGCGAAGTGATTGTAGGGAACGCCGGCCCGCGGATCGAAGCTCCAAGGCTGGAAGATGTCGGTCGCGCCGCCGACGACCAGGATGACGTCGGGCTGCAGGTCCATCAGCCGCGTCGTGATCAGGGCGATCATCTGGTTGAGACAGGCCGAGACCGCGCCGAAATTGTAGACCCGCGCGCCGGGTCCGTGCACCTGCTTCAGCCCGGTCTCCAGCCGTCCGGGCACGGTGTCGGCGAAGACCTGGCCGTCGATCAGCGTGCTGTCGCCGACGACGAAGACCCGCAGCGTTTCGGAGGGCGGCCGCGCGTCCGCGTGCGCGTCGTTGCGATACCCGAGGGCGTCGTAGCGCCAGCCCTGACCGGACGCCTCGGTCAGCGGCTTCCCGGCGAACTGCGCGTAGGGCGCGGGAAACCGGCTGTTCGCGTCGAAATTCTGGAAGCTCTGCAGGAACTTCCGCCGTCGCGCGTCCGCGCTGTCGTCGGGCGGCCGGTGGGCCATGGTCCGTCTCCTCGCCGGGCGGATGCCCGGTGGCTGTGCGATGGTCGGTGAGCCGGGCGGCGCGACGGCGGGCCCGGTCAGCTCCGCAGCGTCGCGTGGTTCTCCAGGAACCAGCCGTAGGTCTGGCGCAGGCCGTCCTCGAGGGCGATCTCCGGCCGCCAGCCCATCGCCCGCAGCCGCGACACGTCCATCAGCTTGCGCGGCGTCCCGTCGGGCTTGGTCGCATCGAACGCGAGTTCGCCCGCGTAGCCGATCACCCGCGCGAGCGCCTCGGCGAGCTGACGGATGGTGCAGTCCTCACCCGTCCCGACGTTGATGTGCGACAGGTCGGGGCGCGTGTTCGCGGCGTAGACCGCGTCGTCCATCTCCATCACGTAGACGCTGGCCCGTGCCATGTCGTCGACGTGCAGGAACTCGCGCATCGCCCGGCCGGTGCCCCAGACCGTGACCTTCGCCAGACCCTCCCGCTTCGCCTCGTGGAAGCGGCGCATCAGCGCCGGCAGCACGTGGGCGTTCTCGGGATGGAAGTTGTCGTTCGGGCCGTAGAGGTTGGTCGGCATCACGCTGCGATAGCGGCGCCCGTACTGCCGGTTGTAGCTCTCGCACATCTTGATCCCCGCGATCTTGGCGATCGCGTAGGGCTCGTTGGTCGGCTCGAGCAGCCCGGTCAGCAGGGCGTCCTCGCGCATCGGCTGGGGCGCGAGCTTCGGGTAGATGCAGGACGAGCCCAGGAACAGCAGCCGGTCGACGCCGTGCGTGTGCGCGGCGTCGATCAGGTTCGACTGGATCAGCAGGTTCTCGTGGATGAACTCGGCCGGGTAGGTGTTGTTGGCGTGGATGCCGCCGACGCGCGCGGCGGCGAGGTAGACCTGGTCGATGCGGTTCTCGGCGAAGAAGCGCCGGACCGCGGCCTGATCGAGGAGGTCGAGGGTTCGGCGGTCGGCCGTGAGGATCCGCTCGTGACCGAGCTCACGCAGGCGACGCACGATCGCCGAGCCCACCATGCCGCGATGGCCCGCCACGAAAATGGTCTGACCTCGACCGTCCATCACGCGTCCGTTCCCTGCCGAAAGCTCGGATTTCCAAGCCCCTATAGCCCCTTTGCGGCGCGATATCGCCGCGCAAACACGCGTTTTCTGAGGCGGGCCACGGGGCGCACGCCGGCCTCCGCGAACCGCGTCATTGTACGGGAAACGACGAAACCAAATACAACTGAAAGTTAGCGTTAATCATTCTACCAGAAGCTGCATCTCGTTCCTGCTTGCCGACCAGCGGGTTGCAGGGCCGGATCGGAATCGCTCCCCGGCCGCGCAGCAATGGAGTTCCAGATGCGTCCCTTGACCGTCGTCCCGGTTACGCCGCGGACTGCGACGATCGCTGTCCTCCGTCCGGGCGCCGCCCGCGCGATCCCGATCGCGGCCGGGCTCCTGCTCTGCACGGCCCTGGCGACACCCGCCCAGGCGCAGCTCCTGCGCGGCGCGCTGGATACAACCACGAATGGCATCCTCGGCACCGGGCTCACGATCGGCACGAGCAGCCCCGGCAGCGGCGTGCTCGGAACCGGCCTCAATGTCGGCACGACCAATGGCGGGCTTCTCGGCACGGGCGTCACGGTCGGCACCACCAATCCCGGGACCGGCGTCCTCGGGACCGGCGTCAATGTCGGGACCACGACCGGCGGCAGCGTGCTCGGCACCGGCGTGACGGTCGGCACCACCGCTCCCGGGACCGGCGTCCTCGGAACGGGGCTCAACGTCGGGACCACCGGCGGGGGTGTGCTCGGGACCGGCGTGCTCGTCGGCACGACCGGTCCGGGAGACGGGCTGCTCGGCACCGGTCTGACCCTGGGAACCGCGGGAGGGACCGGAACGGGCGGCTGCGGCACATGCGGCGGCACCGGCGGGGGTGGGACCGGCGGAGGCGGAACCGGTGGTGGTGGTACTGGTGGCGGGTCCAATCAGGGCATCTACATCATCACCGGCAACGTGACGCAGTCCCAGGGGCAGACCGTCATCAACGAGCTGAGGCTCTCGCAGCTCACGAGCGTCACGGGCGTCGCCGCGAACAACACCAGCAACCAGGCCGCGCCGATCGCCGTCGGCAGCGACGCGCTGGCGGTGGGCTACGGTTCGAGCGCGGCCGGGACGGCCTCGACCGCGGTCGGCACGGGCGCCAGCGCGGCCAACACCGGCAGCGTCGCCCTCGGCTACGCGGCCAGCGCGCAGGGCCTCGGCGGAACGGCGATCGGCACGGCCTCCGCGGCGTCCGGAGCCGGCAGCACCGCCTTGGGCTTCGTCGCCGGCGCGACCGGGACCGGATCCACCGCCATCGGTGCGGCCGCCTCGGCGGCCGGCAACAACAGCGTCGCGCTCGGCAACGGGGCGGCCGCCAATCAGGCCAACACGATCGCGATCGGCGCGAACGTGAAGACGACCCAGGCCAACCAGGTGGCGATCGGCAATTCCGCGAACACCTACACGCTGGCCGGCATCGCCTCGCAGGCGAGCGCCGCCGCCCAGAGCGGAGCGACGGCCTTCGTGACCACGGACGCGAACGGTAACCTCGCGGCCTCGGCCTACGGACCGTCGACGATCGCCGGCCTCGGCAACCGGATCGATTCGGTGCAGGCGCAGGTCAACAACCTGGAAGCCAAGACCGACTCGGTCCAGCGCTACGCCATCCAGACCCGCAAGGAGGCCCGGCAGGGCGTCGCCATGGCCATCGCGATGGCGACCGCGCCGATGCCGTCGGCGCCGGGCAAGACGACCTGGGCCACCAACGGAGCGACCTACCGGGGCGAGTGGGCCGGCGGTCTCGCTGTGGCGCACCGGTTGCCGACCTGCTGCGTCCCGATCGCGGTGACCGCGGGCGTGGCCTACGGCGGCGACAACGCCGTCGGTGTCCGCGCCGGCCTCGCGGGCGAATTCTGACAGGGCCATCATCACCAGGGACGCGCCTGATTTCGTCCTTGCGCAGCGTGAAAGGACCGCGATAGTGTCAAGCAATGCTGACACTCGCGGTCGACCATCGGGTTGCGCAAGAGATCGATCGGCGCCCGCACGCCGTCGTGGTCGGCTCGGGCTTCGGCGGTCTCGCCGCGGCGGTCCGGCTGGGCGCGCGCGGCTATCGCGTCACCGTCTTGGAGCGCCTCGCGCAGCCCGGGGGACGGGCCCGCGTCCACCGGCAGGACGGCTTCACCTTCGACGCCGGTCCGACCATCGTCACCGCGCCCCAGCTCTTCGAGGAGTTGTGGCAGCTCGCCGGCCGCAGGCTCGCCGACGACGTGACGCTGGTGCCGATGGATCCCTTCTACCGGATCCGCTTCGCCGACGGCACGTCCTTCGCCTACAGCGGCGACGTGGACCGGATGCGCGCCGAGGTGGCCCGCTTCGCGCCGGACGACGTCGCGGGGTACGAGCGCTTCATGGCGCACAGCCGCGCCGTCTGCCGGATCGGGTTCGAGCAGCTCGGACACGTGCCGTTCGGCAGCGTCGGCGCGATGCTCAAGATCGCGCCCGACCTGCTGCGCCTCTCGGGACACCGCTCGGTGCACGACGTGGTGGCGCGCTTCATCCGCGACGAGCGGCTGCGCACGGTCTTCAGCTTCCATCCGCTCCTGATCGGCGGCAACCCGTTCCGGGCCAGCGCCATCTACTGCCTGATCGCCGACCTCGAGCGGCGCTGGGGCGTTCACTTCGCGATGGGCGGTACGGGGCAGCTGGTCGACGGGCTGGTGCGGCTGATCCGGTCGCAGGGCGGCCGCCTGCGCCTCGGCGTCGAGGTCGCGCGCATCCGGGTCGAGGCGGGGGCGGCCACCGGCGTCGACCTGACCAGCGGCGAGACGATCGCGGCCGACGTCGTGGTGTCCAACGCCGATTCGGCCGTGACGCACGCGCGCCTGCTTCCGGAGGCGCAGCGCTGGAGCCCGGGGCGGTTCCAGCGAGCCCGCTCGTCGATGGGACTATTCGTCTGGTACTTCGGCACCAAGCGGCGCTACCCGGCGGTGGATCACCACACGATCCTGCTCGGGCCCCGATACCGCGGCCTGCTCGCCGACATCTTCGACCGCAAGGTGCTGGCCGAGGACGCGAGCCTCTACCTGCATCGTCCGACCGCCACCGATCCGAGCCTCGCCCCACCGGGATGCGACGCCTTCTACGTGCTGGCCCCGGTGCCGAACCTCGCCGGCGGCCAGGATTGGCAGACCCTCGCCGAACCGTACCGGCGCCGGATCGCCGCCCTGCTCGAGGCGAGCGTGATGCCTGGCCTGTCGGAGGCCATCGTGACCTCGAAGGTGACGACGCCGCTGGATTTCCAGGACGATTTCCTGAGCTACCGGGGCTCCGGATTCGGCCTGGAGCCGGTGCTGACGCAATCGGCCTGGTTCCGTCCGCACAACCGGTCGAGCGCAGTCCGCAACCTCTACCTCGTGGGCGCCGGCACGCATCCGGGGGCCGGCCTCCCCGGGGTGCTGTCCTCCGCCCGCATCCTCGACAGCGTGGTCCCCGATGCCCGCGTTACCGCCTGAATTCGCCGCCGCGGCCGACCGGACCGCCTGCCGGATGGCGATCCGGGCCGGTTCGAAGAGCTTCTTCGCGGCCGGCCAGCTGCTGCCGGCCGACATGCGCGAGGCGGCTTACGGCCTCTACGCCTTCTGCCGGCTGTCCGACGATCTCGTCGACGATGCGGCGAGCCCGGCCGACCGGCGCGGCGCCGTGGCGCGTCTCGAGGCCCGGATCGGTCAGGCCTATGCGGGCCGTCCCGCCGACGCCCCGGCGGACCGCGCCTTCGCGGAGATCGTCGCGGCCCACGCGATTCCGGAAGCGCTGCCGCGCGCGCTGATCGAGGGCTTCGCCTGGGACGCCGAGGGCCGGCGCTACGCCGATCTCGGGGCGCTCCACGCCTACGCTGCCCGGGTCGCGGGCTCGGTCGGGGCGATGATGTCCCTGATCATGGGGACCCGCTGTCCCGACGCGCTGGCCCGCGCCTGCGATCTCGGCGCCGCGATGCAGCTCACCAACATCGCGCGCGACGTCGGCGAGGACGCGCGGATGGGCCGCCTCTACCTGCCACTGGACTGGATGCGGGAGGCGGGGCTCGATCCGGACGCGTTCCTCGCCGATCCGCGGCCGAGCCCGGCCCTGGCCGGCGTGGTGGCCCGCCTCCTCGCCGAGGCGGACAGCCTCTACGCGCGCGCCGAGGCGGGCATCGCGGTGCTGCCACGCGGCTGCCGGCCCTCGATCCGGGCGGCGGGGCTGATCTACGCCGAGATCGGCCGGGTCGTCGCGGCGCAGGGCTACGATTCGGTCCGCCACCGCGCCCGGGTCACGACGGCGCGGAAGCTCGCCCTGATCGTCCGCGCGATCCGAACGCCCGCGGACGCGGCCGGCCTCGGCGCGGCCCCGCTTCCCGAGACGGCGTTCCTGATCGAGGCCGTGGCGGCCGAGCCGGTCCTGCCGATGCGCGCGCGCCCGGCGCTGCGGCCCTGGTGGGACGTCGGCGGCCGGGTCGTGCACGTCCTCGACCTGATCGAGCGGATGCGCGAGCGCGAGGCGTTCGGCCGCTCCGCACCGTCCTGATCGACGCGGCGGAGGCTCATCGGTGCGCGACGGGCTGTTCGCCGCCCTCGATATCGGACTCGTCTTCGCCCTGGCGCTGGGTGTCGGGGTCTGGCAGCTCATCGCGGTCCGCCGCAGCATCCGCCGCGACCGGGACGGCAAGGCGGATTGAGGCCACGGTTACCGACGGCGGCCTCCGGGCCGTGACGGCGCGGTGAGCCACTACCCCGCGATCCGGCCGCCCTCATCCGTCGCGGTCACGCGGTCGGCGGATTCGGCGAGCGCGACGTCGCCCTCCAGCAGGCACCCGACCGGGCGGCCGTCCACGAAGCCGAGCCGCACCCGGATCTCGGACAGGCGGCCCATAGCCCGACCCTGCAGGATCCGGATCGGACGGTCGTCCGGCTCGATGAGGCCGTCCTGCAACAGCCCGAAGGCCAGGGCTGCGGCCGCGATGCCCGTGGCGGCGTCCTCGGGATAGCCGGAGGCGCGGGGAAACTGCCGCGCCTCGAACAGCCGGGCCGGGCCGTCGAGCACGGCGTAGGGGTAGAGCCCGGTCGACCCGATCCGCGTGCAGGCAGCCTCGACGGCATCGCTTGCGGGCGCGAGGGCGTTCAGCGCCGCCGAGTCGCGCATCGGCACGAGCGTCTTGATCCGGGACGTCACAGCGTTGTGGACCGGCCGCGCAGCGAGGGCGTCGCGCCCGATTCCGAGCGCCGCTTGAGCTGCGGCGATCTGCTCGTCCGTCAGGGGCCGCACGCGGCCGACCGACTGCGTGATCGCGACGCTCCAAGCATCCGCGCCGCGCGGGCTGACGAACCCCGTTACGGAACCGCTGCCGGTGGCGATGCGGACCGACCCGTCCGGGAGGCGCCCCTCGCGGGCGAGCACCCACAGGACGCCGATCGTGGCGTGGGCGCACATCTCCATCTCGTGGTTCGGCACGAAGAAGCGGAGGTGCAGATCGTGGGCCGGGTCATCGGCCGGCAGCGCGAAGCCCGATTCGTGGCCGTACCGCCGGGCGACGCCCCGCATGGCCTCCGCGTCGAGGGCCCGCGCGTCGGAGACGACGGGACAGGGATTGCCGCCCGTGCCGGCGTGCGTGAAGACGTCGACCACAGTCACGCGGGGCATCGGCCGGCCCTCACTGGAGGTGGCGGGTATAGGTGTCGCCGGCCGCCGCCTTGAGGGCCGCGCCCGCCTCGCGGCCGATCCGCTCCGCCTCCGCGACGGGTCCCTGCCGGGACGCCGCCCAGTGGCGGCTGCCGTCGGGCAGGAACAGCAGCCCGTCGATCCGCAGAGTGTCCCCGTCGATCTGCGCCAGGGCGGCGATGGGCGTCCGGCAGGATCCGTCGAGTTCCGCGAGCAGCGCCCGCTCGGCCGAGACCGCGATGGTGGTCCGCGCGCAGGCGATGGGCGCCAGGAGGTCGCGGATCGCCGCGTCGTCCGAGCGGCACTCGATGCCCAGGGCGCCCTGCGCCACGGCCGGCAGCATCTCCTCGACCGACAGGACGCTGCGCGCCATGCTCTCCAGGCCGAGGCGCTCCAGGCCCGCGATGGCGAGGAGCGTCGCGTCGCACTCGCCGGCCTCGAGTTTGCGCATCCGGGTGTTGGCGTTGCCCCGCAGCGGGACCACTCGGAGATCGGGCCGTCGCATCAGCACCTGCGCGCCGCGGCGGAGCGACGAGGTCCCGACCCGGGCGCCGGCCGGCAGCCCCGCCAGTCCGTCGGCGTGCGGCGACAGGAACGCGTCCCGCGGGTCGTCGCGCGCGAGGATGCAGGCGATGGTGAGACCGTCGGGGAGCCAGGTCTCCACATCCTTCATCGAATGCACGGCGACGTCGACCTCGCCGGCGAACAGGGCCTGCTCGAGTTCCTTGGTGAACAGGCCCTTGCCGCCGATCTCGGACAGGGGCCGGTCCAGGATCTTGTCGGCCACGGTGGTCACGACCACCAGCTCGGTCTCGAGGCCCGGATTGGCCGCCACGATCCGGTCGCGCACCATCCCGGTCTGCGCGAGCGCCATCGGAGAGCCGCGGGTGCCGATGCGCAGGGGGCGGTTCAACATCTGTTCCGGATCGCTTCGCTGGACGAGACACTGCCTTATAGACCGAGCGCGGCGGCAGGCCACATTCCGTCAACCGGTTTCGGGCCAGGGTCTCGCGGCCGTGAAGGCGGCCCGCCCCGCTTTCGCCGGACTGCGCGCCTAGCGGGACCCCGGCGGGTTCTGGAGCCTACAGGTCTTATCGCGATGCTGATCATGCCGAGCCGCCGGCAGTTCCTGACCGGGCTCGGCGTGGGCGCCGGCCTCACCGCCGCGACGGGCGTCTACGCCTTCGACGTCGAGCCGCTGCACCGGCTCGTGGTCACGTCCTACGCGCCGTCCCTGCCGCGCTGGGATCCGGCGCTGCGCCTGCGGGTGGCGGTGCTGGCGGATTTCCACATCTGCGAGCCGTACATGCCGTTCGACCGGGTGGCGGAGATCGTCGCGGCCACCAACGCCCTCGCGCCCGATCTGGTCCTGCTGCTCGGCGACTACCCGGCCGGGCGCATCGCGTGGCGCAAGCTGCCGCTCGACCAGTTCGCCCGGATGATGACGGAGCTGAAGGCGCCCCTCGGCACGCACGCGATCCTCGGCAACCACGATTGGTGGGACGACCACGCCGTCCAGCGGGCCGGCCGCGGCGTTCCGGCGGTGCGGCGCCTGCTGGAGGCGCAGGGCATCCCGGTCCTGGAGAATCAGGCCGTGCGCCTCGTGAAGGACGGGCGGCCGTTCTGGCTGGCCGGGCTCGGCGACCAGCTGCCGTTCCTCAACGCGTGGAGCACGTTCAGCCTGGCCGACCTGCCGCGAACGCTGCGAGCGGTCACGGACTCGGCGCCCGTGATCCTGATGGCCCACGAACCCGACATCTTCGTCTCCGTGCCCGACCGCGTCTCGCTGACCCTCGCCGGCCACACCCATGGCGGCCAGGTCCGGCTGTTCGGCCACGCCCCCGCCATCCGGAAGGTGCGCGGCCACGATTACTCCTACGGCCACATCGTCCAGGACGGCCGCCACATGATCGTCTCGGGCGGTTTCGGGATGAGCCGGATCCCAGTGCGGATGGGCGTCCCTCCGGAGATCGTCCTCCTCGAGCTCGGCACGTCGGACGCGTCCGCGACCGCCAGCTGAGCACGCGAGCGCGTCACGCGGACGCCGACGGTCGCCGCATCGGTGAAGTAGATCCGGGTCGCGCACAATGGATGTGTCGCCTGCGCGCGCGATCTTGCAAGTCACAGCGGTCATTCGCAGGCATTGACGCGGGTTTGACACACCGAGATGTGCGTGAGAGCGTCCCGCGTCGATTCGATCTGGGGACGCTCATGCCGATCCTGCTCGGCCTCATCGGGATCATCGTCGCGGGACTGTTCTGGATCTTGCGGACGCACGGAGCCGTCAAGGGCCTGCAGGAGGTCAACCGGGACACGAAGGGGCTTCAGCGCCGCGCCGTCTCGACCTTCCAGAACCTCGTGGGGACGCCGTTGCAGCGCGTCCGCGACCCGCGCCTGGCGGCGGTGATCCTGATGATTCAGCTGGTCCGGACCGGCAGCCCCCTCACCGCCAGCGAGAAGACGCGGATCCTCGAATACATGGAGCGTCCGCTCGAGGTGGATCGGATCTCGGCCACCTTCGAGCGGGCCTGGGGCTACACGCAGGCGCGTCTCCCGTTCTCGCAGGTCGCCGACGCCCTGGCGCCGCTTCTGCGCGACGCGCTGACGGTGGCCGAGCGGGGCGAGCTGATCGCGATGCTGACCCAGGTGGCCAGCGCGCATTCCCCGCCCAGCGAGTTGCAGCGGGAGGGCATCGCCCGCCTCAAGCGGCGCCTGCTCGTCGGCGAGGGACCCGTCCTGGTCAGGGGACGAGGCGAATCCGCCTGATCCGCATCGGGGTGGGGCAAGGCGCGCCGGAACGCCGCGCCGCTCGCCTTTCCGGACCGCTGCGCTACCTCGCGGGCATGCGCGCGCTTCTGCCTCTCCTCGTCTTCACCGCCCTTTCGGCCGGCGCCGGCCCCGTCCGGGCACAGTCCTGCGACGCGCTCGTCGACAAGGTCACGGCCGAGACGGCGGCCAAGACGGCCGAGCGCCGGAGCGACTACGCGAGCTTCACGGCCGGTCCGGACATGACCCTGACGCTGGCCTGCGGCGGGCCAGACTTGTCCTCTGTGGGCGCGCAGTTTCGCGGGGCGAACCCGCCCGACCGCTACTACGACCTGTTCGGGCAGGCCGGGCACGCGGTGACCGGCATCGATGCCGCCGTGATCACCGAGGCCGCGCACCGGGCCCAGGCGACGGCCACGAAGCTCAGGCACAGCAACGTCGATCTCGGCGGGGCCCGGGTCACCTGCTCGGCGATGGTGTCGCCCGACAAGGGCCCGCTGACGCTGTGCGCGGTGATCGAGAACAGCAACCGCAGCTGAGACCGGCGGCGGCGCGGCCGCCGGCCCGTCCGCCCGCCTCAGAGCGGGATGTTGTCGTGCTTCTTCCAGGGCTGCTCCATCTTCTTGGTGCGGAGCATCCCGAGGGCCTTGGCGATCCGGCGGCGGGTCGAGTGCGGCATGATCACCTCGTCGATGTAGCCGCGCTCGGCCGCCACGAAGGGCGAGAGGAACCGGTCCTCGTACTCGCCGGTGCGCGCCGCGATCTTCTCCGGGTCGCCGATCTCACTGCGGAAGATGATCTCGACCGCGCCCTTCGCGCCCATCACGGCGATCTGCGCCGTCGGCCACGCGTAGTTCACGTCCGCGCCGACGTGCTTCGACGCCATGACGTCGTAGGCGCCGCCGAAGGCCTTGCGGGTGATGATCGTGACCAGCGGCACCGTCGCCTGTGAGTAGGCGAAGAGCAGCTTGGCGCCGTGCTTGATCAGGCCGCCGTATTCCTGCGCCGTGCCCGGCAGGAAGCCCGGCACGTCCACGAAGGTGACGATCGGGATGCCGAAGGCGTCGCAGTAGCGCACGAAGCGCGCGGCCTTCCGCGAGGCGTCCGAATCGAGCACGCCCGCGAGCACCAGCGGCTGGTTGGCCACGAAACCGACGGTCCGGCCCTCGATCCGGCCGAACCCGGTGATGATGTTGCGCGCGTAGGCGGACTGGATCTCGAAGAAGTCGCCCTCGTCCACCACGCGGCGGATCAGCTCGCCCATGTCGTAGGGCTTGTTCGGGTTGTCGGGGATCAGCGTGTCGAGGGACGCGTCGATCCGGTTGACGTCGTCGAAGCTCTCCAGCTCCGGCACGCCGTCGATGTTGTTCGCCGGGAGGAAGTCGAGGAGGCGGCGGATCTGGAGGATCGCCTCGACGTCGTTCTCGAAGGACCCGTCGGCGATCGACGACTTGGTCGTGTGGACCTTGGCGCCCCCGAGTTCCTCGGCGGTCACGACCTCGTTGGTGACGGTCTTCACCACGTCGGGGCCGGTCACGAACATGTAGCTCGTGTCGCGAACCATGAAGATGAAGTCGGTCATGGCCGGCGAGTAGACGTCGCCGCCCGCGCAGGGACCCATGATCACCGAGATCTGCGGGATGACGCCCGAGGCCATGACGTTGCGGCGGAACACCTCGCCGTAGCCGCCGAGCGCCGCGACGCCCTCCTGGATGCGCGCGCCGCCGGCGTCGAAGATACCGATGATCGGGGCGCGCATCTTCAGCGCCATGTCCTGAACCTTCACGATCTTCTGGGCATGCGCCTCGGACAGCGAGCCGCCGAAAACCGTGAAGTCCTTCGAGAAGAGGAAGACCGTGCGGCCGTTGATCGTGCCCCAGCCGGTCACGACGCCGTCGCCGGGGATCTTCTGCTTCTCCATGCCGAAATCGGTGGAGCGGTGCTGCACGAACATGTCGAACTCCTCGAACGACCCGTGGTCGAGGAGGAGTTCGATGCGCTCGCGCGCCGTGAGCTTGCCGCGCTTGTGCTGGGCCTCGACGCGCTTCTCACCGCCGCCGAGCCGGGCCTGCGCCCGCCGCTCTTCGAGCTTGTCGAGGATGTCCTTCATGGCTGTTCCCGCCCTTCCCCTGCCTGTGACCTGCGACCCGGATCGGGCCGGGTCCAAGCTTATGCGTTCACCGATCGAGCGCCCTTAGCACGCGCTTTTCGGGTGGCAAACCGACGCGGGGAGCCGCGGGATCAGACCTTCGGGGGATAGGGATGATGGTGGACGGTGCAGGGATCGAACCTGCGACCTTTCCCGTGTGAAGGGAACGCACTACCGCTGTGCTAACCGTCCGTACCGGCGTGCTGCCTGAGCGCACGCCATCGCCGCTCGCCCGTGGGGGCGCCGCGACCCGGTGGCGGGCCTTCTAGAGCGCGGCGGGCCGCGACGTCAAGCGCGGCCGGCGATGTTGGCTGACAGCCGGACGAGCGTTCGAGCAGGCGTCCAGATACGCACCGCACTCGGCGGAGCGCCGCCGTCGCCGGCCCGGGGCACGCCGACGTGCGCGTGCGTGAGGTTGACAAGGGCGCCGGCCGGGTGCGCTGTGCGGGCATGCACGATGGGCCAGCGGGCGCGAAGCCCGGCAGCGACGTGACGGTGGAGGGCGCGGCGAGGCCAGGACGGCCGCGCGTCGCGATCACGTACTGCACCCAATGCAACTGGCTGCTGCGCTCCGCCTGGATGGCGCAGGAACTCCTCTCGACGTTTCGCGATGATCTGGGCGAGGTCGCCCTCGTCCCGGCCACGGGGGGCGCTTTCAACATCCAACTGGACGGGGTGCTCCTGTGGGAACGGGTGCGCGACGGCGGTTTCCCGGACGTGAAGGCGCTGAAGCAGCGCGTGCGCGACCACCTCGACCCGACACGCGATCTCGGTCATATCGACCGGTCATGAGGCGAGGGAACGGCGACGAGCCCGCGTGGCACCGCGGGCCGGGGACGGACCCCGCTTGAGTCCGGACCATCACGCCGAGGGCGCGGGCGTCCCCGCGGTGATTCCCGCGCGCCGTTCCTGGCTGTCGCGGCGGCTGCACCGCTTCGGGCGAAACGGCTTCTCGACCCAGGTCTACCTGATCGCGCTGGTGATCGCGCTGATCGGCCCCGGCCTGCTGTTCACCAGCATCCTGCTGATGCGCTACGCCTCCGCCGAGCGGGCACGGTTCGAGCAGGACGCCCGCGAGAACGTGCGCGGCATCGGCCTGTCCCTGGACCGCGACACCGCCGGTCTCGTGTCGGTGCTGCAGACTCTGGCGACCTCACCGCGGATCCGGCAGGGCGACTTCGAGGCGTTCGACGCCCAGGCGCGCCTCGTCCGCGAATCGATCGACCTGGACGTGCTCCTGCGCCGGCCCAACGGGCAGGAGATGGTGAATACCGGCGTGCCGCGCGGTGCGCCGATGCCGGTCGTGACGCTACCCTTCGACCAGGATCTGGCCCGCGGGACGCAGCGCGCCATGGTGAGCGGCTACGTGCCGGGCCCGACGCCGAGCGAGGCCACCTACGCGGTCGGCGTGCCCGTGATGGTCGACGGCGAGGTCGGCTATATCCTGAGCTTCACCGTCCCCCTGTCGCGCCTGCAGGGCATCCTGTCCCGGGAGGTCGTCCCGGGCTGGACGACGGGGATCAGCGACAGGTCGGGCATCGTCCTGGCGCGCCTGCCCGATCCCGAGGCGGTGGTCGGCAAGCAGCGCCTCGCCAGCCTCCGCCAGGTGCAGTCGTCGACGCCCGGGGTCTGGGAGGGCCAGGATCGCCAGCACAAGCCGGTGGTGGTGATCGAGGCGCGCTCGCGGCTCACCGGCTGGATGGTCGCGACCAGCATCCCGCAGGCCCTCGTCGACGCGCGGGTGCGGCGCTGGATCTGGGCCTTCGCGGGCTTCGGCCTGCTGGTGCTGGCCACCTCGTCGCTCCTGGCGGTGAACCTCTGGTCGCGGGTCTCGCGCCCCCTCCGGCTGCTGGCCGCTTCGGGGCCTGCCCTGGCCCGGGGCGAGGCGATCCCGCGCGTGTCGTCGCCGGTCCACGAGATCCAGCGGCTCGGCGTCGTGCTGTCGGAGGCGTCTCTCCGGCTGCGCACCCGGGAGGAGGAGCGCGACCGGGCGCTCGCCGAGACAAAGCGCGGTCTGAGCGCCCTGAGCGAGTCCGAGGCGCGCTTCCGGCACATGGCCGATTCGGCGCCGGCCCTGATCTGGATGACCGACGAGACCGGCGCGGTCAGCTTCGCCAACCTCCATTTCGAGCACCTGTTCGGGCTGCCGGCCGCACGGTTCAACGACGACGGCTGGCACCAGATCGTGCATCCCGACGACCTGAAGAATTTCCGCAGCGCCTTCACGGAGGCGTTCGAGGCCCGGATCCCGTTCCGCACGGAGGCGCGGGTGATCGACCGGACGGGCGCGGTGCGCTGGCTCCAGTGCGAGGGCGTGCCGCGGCTCGACGACGCCCAGAACTTCCTGGGCTACACCGGCTGCAACATCGACATCACCGACACGAAGAACGCCGAGGAGCACCTCCTGCTCCTGATCCACGAGTTGAACCACCGGGTGAAGAACACCCTGGCGACGGTGCAGTCGATCGCGGCCCAGTCGCTGCGCGGGCTGGAAGGCGCCGAGGCCGACGCGGCGCGCGCCGCCTTCGAGGCGCGCCTCCTCGCCCTGGCGCGGGTGCACGACGTGCTGACCCGGGAGAGCTGGGAGGGGGCGGAACTCTCAGCCGTCGTGGCGGACGCGATCCGGCCGCTGGAGGCCGGCGACGGCCGGGCCTCGCGGTTCCAGGTTCAGGGACCGGCCCTGCGGCTGCCGCCGCGGCTCGCGCTGTCCATCGCCATGGCCCTGCACGAGCTCGGCACGAACGCCGTGAAGTACGGCGCGCTCTCGACCGAAGGCGGCACGGTCGAGATCGCCTGGACGGTGCGGCGCCTGGACGAGATGCAGCTCTCGCTCCGCTGGTCCGAGCGCGGCGGCCCGCCGGTGAAGAAGCCGACGCGGACCGGATTCGGCTCGCGCCTGATCGAGCGCAGTCTGGCGCGCGAGCTCGCCGGCGAGGTGGTGCTGAGCTACGAGCCGACCGGCGTGGTGTGCACCATCGACGCCCCGGTGCCGCCGCCGGGCCTCCTCGAGCGCAAGGGCGTCGCCGCCCCGACGCGGATCGCGCCGCTGCCGCTCGCCGGGTAGGCCACACGGCGCGGCGCGCGCCCGTCAGTGGTACGGATCGGCAGCGTCGCGCAGGCCGTCGCCCATGAAGTTGAAGGCGAGCACCGTCACCAGCACGGGCAGGACCGGCAGGAGCAGCCAGGGGTAGAGCTGCACCGCCGCGAGATTCTGCGCCTCGTTGAGCAGCACGCCCCAGCTGGTCACCGGCGGTCTGAGTCCGAGGCCCAGGAACGACAGGGCGGTCTCGCCGAGGATCATGGTCGGGATCGACAGCGTCGCCGACGCGATCAGGTGGCTCATGAAGTTCGGGATCAGGTGGCGGCCGATCACCCGGGTCGGCGAGGCGCCCATCAGCTCGGCGGCCTGGACGAAATCCTCCTCCCGCAGCGCCAGGAGCTTGCCGCGCACCGCCCGCGCGAGCCCCGGCCAGTCGAGCAGGCCGAGGATCACCGTGATGCCGAAGAAGATCAGCAGCGGGCTCCAGTTCGGCGGCAGCGCCGCCGACAGGGCGAGCCAGAGCGGCAGCTCCGGCAGGGAGCGCACCACCTCGATCAGCCGCTGCACCCCGGCATCGACGACGCCGCCGAAATAGCCCGCGATGCCGCCGAAGAAGAGCCCGAGCGCGAACGAGATGGCGACGCCCACGAGGCCGATGGTGAGGGAGATTCGGGCCCCGTAGATCATGCGCGAGAACAGGTCACGCCCGAGCTTGTCGGTGCCGAGGAGGAACAGCGTGCCGTTCTCCGGCGGGCAGACGAGGTGCAGGTCGGTGCGGACGAGCCCCAGCCAGTCGTAGCCGTCGCCCCGGCAGAGGAAGCGCAGCGGCTGCGGGGCGGCGGCGTCCACCTTGTAGTCCCGGCGGAACGTGTCGAGGTCGAGATGGGCCCGGTAGGGGTAGACGAACGGCCCGACGAAGCGGCCCTCGTGGAACAGGTGCACGCCCTGTGGCGGCGCGTAGAGGAAGTCGCCGTTGCGGCGGGCCTGTCCATAGGGCGCGAGCTGCTCGACGAACGGCACGGTCGCGTAGAGCGCGAGCAGGATCAGGGCCGAGGCCACGGCGAGGCGGTGGCGCAGGAACTTGCGGAGGATGAGCCGCCACGCGGAGGCCGTGGCGACCGGGCTCTCGGTCCGGGCCTCCGGCTCGAAGGGCGCCGGATCGACGAAGTGTCCGGATGCGGGCAGCGCGTCGGTCATCGCGGGGCGAGTCATCGCAGGCCCATGCGGATGCGCGGATCGAGCCAGACCAGGATCAGGTCCGAGATCAGCATGCCGACGAGGGTGAGGGCCGCGACGAACATCAGGATGAACCCGGCCATGAACTGGTCCTGGCTGCGCAGGGCCTCGAGAAGCAGCGGCCCGACGGTCGGCAGGCTGAGCACCAGGGAGACCAGCACCGACCCCGAGACGAGGTGCGGGAGCAGGTTGCCGATATCCGCGACGAACGGGTTGAGCGACATCCGGAACGGGTATTTCAGCAGCGCCTGCAGGGGCGGCAGGCCCTTGGCGCGGGCGGTCACCGTGTAGGGCTTGGCCAGCTCGTCGAGCAGGTTGGCGCGCATGCGCCGGATCATGGCCGCGGTGCCGCCGAGGCCGATCACCAGCGTCGGCACGATTAGGTGCGCCATGAGCGAGCGGACCTTCTCCCAGGTCCAGGGCTGGTTGGTGAGGGCCGAATCGTAGAGGCCGCCGATCGACAGCCCGAACCACCGGTTGGCGTAGAACAGCAGGATCAGGGCGAGCAGGAAGCCCGGCACCGCGAGGCCGACATAGCCCAGCAGGGTGACGACGGCGTCGCCGAGCGTGTTCCGGTGCGTCGCGGAGTAGATCGCCGCCGGGATCGCCACGAGGTGGACGAACACCACCGCCGTCAGGTTGATCAGCAGGGTCAGCCACAGGGCGTCGCCGACGACGTCCGCCACCGGCTTGTCGTACTCGAACGACCAGCCCCAGTCGCCCTGGAGCAGCCCGGAGAACCCGACCGATCCGGGCAGCACGCCGATCCACATCAGGTACTGCTGCCAGACCGGCCGATCGAGCCCGTACTGCTTGATGAGCAGCTCGGCCTTCGCCACGGAGCTCGCGTCGCCGGTGGCCCGCAGCTCCATGATCCGGTTGGTCAGGTAGTCGCCCGGCGGCAGCTTGATGATCACGAAGACGAGCGCCGAGATGACCAGCAGCGTCACCGCCATCGTGACGACGCGGCGGAGGATCTGGACGATCACCGGGCCTCCGCGCGCTTGTCGGCGCCGGTTTCAGTGCCCGTGTCCCAGAACAGCTCGTCGAGGCGCTGCACGCCGATCATCGCGGTGGGCTCCCAGGAATAGAGGGCGCGCTTCGGGAGGTTGATCAGGCGATCGGCGCCGACCACCGGCTGGAGCGCGCCCGCCACCGTGCCGATCACCCAGGTGTTGTGCGCGTGGTTCATCAGCATCTCGCGCCAGATCGCGGCCTGCCGGCCGGCATCGTCGGTGTGGCGCCACTCCCGGTCGAGCTCGATGAGGCGCTGGACCTCCGGTACGTCGCAGGGCTCGCCGCTCTTGCCGCGGCTCTCGACGTTCATGCTCCACAGCGGCCAGGAATAATGCTCCGGCTGGGCCGGACTCAGCTCGGTCGGGGGCATGATCGCGGTCGGGACGGCGAGGTCGAGGCCCTGGGCGGCGACCATGACGGTCACGCCCGCGATCGAGCGCCGGTGCAGGTTCGTGCGCTCCTGCGGCTTGGTGATCAGGCGGATCCCGACCTCGCGCCAGAACTCCGTGATGAGCAGCAGCGCGTCGAGGACCATCTCGGCCTCGCCGTCGCTCTCCACCACCAGTTCCAGGGCGCGACCGCCGGGGAGCAGCCGCGTGCCAGAACCGTCGCGGGCCGTCAGCCCGATCTCGTCCAGAAGCTTGGCGGCCCGGGCCGGGTCGTAGGCGGCGTTGAGGGTCCGCATCTCGGGCTCGAACAGCGCGCTCTCCGGCACGATCGTGTCGTTGCCCTCGGTGCCCAGGCCGAACAGGAGCGTGTTGTTGAGGGTGCGCCGATCGATGGCGAGCGACAAGGCGTGCCGGTAACGCACGTCGCGGTTGAGCTGCCGCCACGCCGGATCCGTCGTGGTCAGGTTCGGGTAGAGCGCGATCTCCGAGCCGCGGGCCACGGGCCACAGGTTGGTGCGGTAGCGATGCGCCGCCTCACCCTCCTTGAGGCTCGGGATGTCGGGCATCATCAGGCCGCGGAACATCAGGTCGGCCTCGCCGGCATTGGTCTTGGCGACCAGGAGGCCCTGCGAGGCCACGTCCATCACGATGGAATCGACGTAGGGGAGCTGCGTGCCGGCCGTGTCGACCCGGTGGTAGCTGCGGTTGCGCTCGAACCGGAACCGGGTGGCCGGCGAGCGGGTCCGCGGGACCCAGCCCTGCAGGGTCGGGCAGTCCGGGTTGTTGAGCTCGTAATTGTCGTCGAGGCGATTGTGCAGGGCCGCCCAGCTGCGGAGCTTCAGCGCCTTGGCCTTCGCGTCGGCCGCCTCCTTGCCGACGTAGCGGGCGTGGTACGGCTTGAGATAGTGCGACGGCCGGTAGATCAGCGGGTCGCGCGGCGCCGCCAGGGCCGGCAGGAACATCGGGTTCGGCCGGTCCCAGCTGTAGCGGACGGTGACCGGATCGAGGAATTCCACCTCCGGGAGCTTGCCGTCGACCCGGAAGAAGGCCGCGGGCCCGTCGGGGCTCAGGGCCTTCTCGTTGGCGACATCCTCCCAGTAGTAGCGGAAATCCTCCGCGGTGAACGGGTGCCCGTCCGACCAGCGGTGGCCCTGGCGGAGCGTGAACGTGAAGCGGCCGCCCTCGACGTCGACGCGCTCCAGCACGTCGGGCCGCAGGTTGAGGTCGGAATCGTAGCCGACGAGGCGGGTGTAGCCGTAGACCGACAGGTAGCGGACGTCCCGCGCCTTGGCGATCAGGGTGCGGATCGTGCCGCCCGCGCTGCCGAGGCGGCGTCCGTGGGCGGCGAGGTCGGCCACGTAGGGGGTGGTCGGCGGGCCAGGCGCGTCGGCCGGCGGGGTGTCGGCGAAGGCCCGCGACGGCGCGCGCGACCAGATCAGGCTGGCGCCGAGCCCGGCGAGCAGGGCGCGGCGGGACACGGTGCTGTCGTTCCCGCCCCGCAGCGGGAGAGCGGACGGGGTGCCGTCCTGAATGTCCCAGGCCTTCATGAGCTGCCCCGCAACGTCACGGAGGTGAGCCGGGCGGGCGAGTAGCCGGTCGCCCTGTGCAGGTCGTCGAAGGCGTGGGACCGGGCGATCAACCCGGCGGCCTGCCGCACCAGGGCGTCGTCGGCCGGCTGCTCGAAATGGCGGCCGTTCCGCGTCCACCGGATCGGCTCCGGGTTGCGCTCGGGCCCGGTGATCATCGCGATGGTCGGGTGCGCGGGGCCGCCATGGGCGTGGATCCGGTGCCCGGCCGCGTCGTCGTCGAACAGCAGCCGGGTCAGACCGCGCGCCCGCGCCTCCACGACCCGCCGGCCCTGGGCGACGTGGTCGTCGAAGAACGCCACCGTCCGCGCCGGGTCGAGCATGGACCAGTCGGCGGTCGACCAATCCGCCGTGCTGTAGCGGGCCTGCCGGTCGCGGTACTGCAGGCCCGACAGGTCCGGATCGTGGCAGAAGATCTGCGCCTGCGGGCGGGCCTGCCGGATCACCCAGGTCGTGAGCCCGCGGAACACGCCCGATTCGATCACGAAGTCGGGCTTCAGCGCCCGCATGGCGACGTAGAGCTGCAGCGCGCCGTTGAAGCCGCTGCCGCCGCGCCGCTGCCGGACGGGGGCGGTGGGTATCAGCGCCCAGAACGCCCGGACCTGCTCCAGCACGTCGCCGTCGGGGACGAGGCCGGCGGCGGCGAGATCGCGTTCCAGGATGGCGGCGGCCGATTCGAGCAGGGTGGCGACTTCCCGCGGCGAGGTCGGCCGGTGGGTCCAGTCGGGGGCGGCCGGTACGAGGTCGTAGCCCAGGCGGTCGAAGAACGGCGACAGCACCTTGCGGCGCAGGCGCTCCAGCATCACGGGCGGCCGGGCCTGCATCACGCGGCCTCCGCACTGTGGGCGGCGCTGAAGCGCACCCGGTGTCCGGTCTCGACCGGGCGCATCGCCCCGGCCTCGTCGGGGGCCAAGCGGAACGGCTCCTCCCAGCGGGTCGGGTCATTGCGGTCGGAGGCGACGGCCGCGAAGTCGAGGGGATGGTCCAGGCTCGGATCGGGCACGGCGGCGAGCAGCGCCCGCGTGTAGGGATGGACGGGCCGGCGGAACAGGGCCGCGCGGGGCGCCTCCTCGACGATGCGGCCCCGGCACATCACGCTGATCGTGTCCGCCATGTAGTCGATCACTGCCAGATTGTGGGAAACGATGAGGTAGGAGAGGCCCAGGGCGGCCTGGAGATCCTTGAGCAGGTTCAGGATCTGCGCCTGGACCGAGACGTCGAGGGCCGAGACCGGCTCGTCGAGCACCAGCAGCCGCGGCTTCGGGGCGAGCGCCCGGGCGATCCCGATGCGCTGCCGCTGCCCGCCCGAGAAGGCGTGCGGGTACCGGCCGAGACCGCTGGGCTCCAGGCCGACCATCGCCATAAGGGCGCGGCAGCGCTCCCGCCGCTCCGCCGCCGGGACGCCGTGGATCTCCATCGGCTCCGACAGGATCTGCCGGACGGTCATGCGCGGATCGAGGGACGCGTAGGGGTCCTGGAACACGAACTGGACCGTGCGGCGATAGGCGAAGAGGGCGTCGCCGCTCAGGCCGTGGACGTCCCGCGGGCCGCTGCCGTCGTCGAACAGGATCCGCCCGGAATCCGGCCGGAGCGCCCGCATGATCATCTTCGAGACCGTGGTCTTGCCCGACCCGGACTCGCCGACGAGCCCCAGCGTCTGGCCCGCCGCCAAACTCAAGGAGACGTCGGACACGGCGTGGACGATCCGCGGCTTCTGCCACAGCCGACCGGCGCGCAGCGTGAAGCTCTTGCTCACCCCCTCCACCTGCAGGATCGGCCCGGCCAGGGGCGCGGGCGCCTGGCCGGGCGGGATCTCGGCCTTGGCCGGGCGGATCGGCGTGAGCCGCTCGCCGGGCGCCATGTCGAAGCGCGGCACCGCGTGGAGGAGCGCGCGGAGATAGGCGTGGCCCGGCGCGCGCATCACCGTGTCGCGCGGGCCCGCCTCGACGAGGCGTCCGCGATAGAGGACGGCGACGTCGTGGGCGATGTTGGCGACCACGCCGAGGTCGTGGGTGATCAGCAGGATCGCCATCCCGGTCTCCTCCTGGAGCCGGGCCAGCAGGGCGAGGATCTGGGCCTGGGTGGTGACGTCGAGCGCGGTGGTCGGCTCGTCGGCGACGAGGAGGGCGGGTTTCAGGATCAGCGCCATGGCGATCATGGCGCGCTGGCGCAGGCCGCCGGACAACTCGAACGGGTAGGTCCGCAGGGCGCGGTGCGGGTCCGGGAAGCCGACCCGGGCCAGCGCCCCCTCGGTCCGGGCATCGGCCTCCTTGCGGTCGGCCCCGGTGTGGATGCGCAGCGCCTCGCCGATCTGGTCGCCCACCGTGTGGAGCGGTGACAGGCAGGTCATGGGCTCCTGGAAGATCATGGCGATGCGCTGGCCACGGATCGCCCGCATCGCCTCGCCCTCGGAGGGGAGCCGCGCGATGTCGGCCTCGACCTCGCCGTCCCGGAACAGGATCTGACCGCGGGTGATGGCGGCGGAGGGCGGCAGGATCCGCAGAATCGCCTGGGCGGTCACCGACTTGCCCGAACCGGACTCGCCGACCAGGGCGAGGGTGCGGCCGCGGTGAACGTCGAGGGACAGGCCGTGCAGCGCCTCGAACGGACCGCTCTCCGTGCGGAACGCGACCGCGAGGTCGCGGATGGACAATAGCGGGCTCAACCCGTCCTCGCGATCTGTGAGACCTGAGACTTAGATGCCGCCGGCCCCTTGTCCATCGCGGACGCGCCGAAGTGCGCCCGAACATCCACGACCTGTATCGCCGGGTGCCGCAGGAGGTTGGCCACGAGGGCGCCGGCGAAGTCCCAGACGGCCTCGTCGTGGACGCGGTGGTGCGTCAGCAGGCCGAGCGGCCGCTCCGGCGCGCCCGCGATGTCGGCGGCGAGGCCGCGCAGCAGGGCTTCCGGATCGCGCAGGGACCGGCTGCCCCGCCAGTCGATCGGATCGAGGGTGGCATCGAGCCGGCGCAAACCCGGGATCGACGGGCCGGGCACGGCCGAGAGGCCGCGATAGCCGAGATCCGGCAGGGCGGCGGCGAGCTCCGGCGCGACGCGGTTCCACGGCGGTACGAAGACAGGCAGCAGCGAGCCTTCCGGCAGACGCTGCCGGGCGATCCGGAGACCGGCAGCGGCGTCGGCGACCAGGGTTTCGAGCGGGCGGTGCGCGCCGAACTCGGCCCGCTTCTCGCCCGGCGGGGCGTGGTTGTGGTGGGCGAGGCCGTGGACGGCGACGGATACACCGGCAGCCGCTTCGAGCCGCCGCGGCAGCGAGGCGTCGATGCCGGCCGGGATCGCGGCGAGGAGCAGCGGGACGCCATGGTGCTCGGCGAGACCGATGAGGCGGTCGAGGTCCGGACCGCCCGCGACCGCGTCGTCGTCGCGCCAGAACAGCGGCACGCGCAGGCCCCGCGCCGCGACGGCGTCGAGAGCACGGCGGAGAGCGTCGAGGGCCGGCTCGGCCGGCTTAGCCCGGACGGGGCGCGATCGCTCGCCCCCGCGGAGGGATTCGACCAGCGCGACCGTGCGCGCTGCGCCGTCCCGATCGATCCCGGGATCGCCGGGCGCGGGGAGGACGCCCCGCGACGCGATGGCCTCCACCAGGGTCCCGGGCGTCAGCTCCGATTCCGGCAGCACCCGGGCGAGTCCCCGGGTGGCGAGGCGCTCGGCGCGCAGGCGCTGCTCGGTCTCGCCGCCGGCCTCGAAGGGCACGAGGACAGCGGGTGTGCCGGTGGCGAGGAGATCGACGGCCGTGTTGTAGCCGCACTGGCTGACCGACAGGGCGGCGCCGGCCAGGAGCGCGCGATAGTCCGGCTGGGCGCGACCGAGGATGCCGGGCGCGAGACCGTGACCGATCTCGGACAGCTCGGCCTCGGGGACGCCGTGGCCGGCCAGGATCCGCCAGCCGAGATCCGGCCGAAGCCGGGCCGCGCCTGCGGCCGCGCGCAGCAGGACCAGCCCGGCCGGTCCGGATCCGGCGGCGACCACCACGCCGGAGCGGCGCGAGGCCGGC
The DNA here is from genome assembly GCF_000383455.1 of Methylobacterium sp. 285MFTsu5.1. Lineage (NCBI taxonomy): Bacteria > Pseudomonadati > Pseudomonadota > Alphaproteobacteria > Hyphomicrobiales > Methylobacteriaceae > Methylobacterium > Methylobacterium sp. 285MFTsu5.1. Next base: position 149,155 of record NZ_KB911272.1, read on the forward strand.
GCGGGCACGGTCCCCTCGTCCACGTAGCCGGTGTAACGCACCTTCGCGGCGGTGGCCGCGTCGAGGGGCCACGAGGCCTCGAGAGGGATCAGGGCCGGGTCGCCGTGCACCAGCACGGCGTCGTAGAGGTCCGCCACACGCGCGTGCGCCTGGGCGATCCGCTCCGGCTTGGTCGAGGCCACGAGGACGTCGCGCACGGAGGCGAGGACGAGCGGGCGCGGGCGCCGGGCGCGGGCCGCGTCCACCAGGGCGAGGAACTCGGCCGCCAGGGCGCGCCGGCCGAACGGGAACAGCTCGGTGATCACCGCGTCAGGCTCGAAGGCCGCCAGGGTATCGACCATCAGGGCTCGGCGGCGTTCGAGGAGCGCCGGCCCGGCCGGGCCTCCGTCGGGGTCCAGCAGCGTCGAGAAGTCCGTGCCGGCGATCCGGAGCGGCGGCAGCTGCACGCGGCGCAACCCGTCCTGTCGGACCATCGGTGCCGGGACGCCGCCCGAGACCAGCATCGTCTCGTGGCCGGCCGCCGCGAAGGCGCGGGCGATGGCGGCCGCGCGGGTGAGGTGCCCCGCGCCGAGCAGATGCGTGACCGCGATCAGGACGCGCACGCGGACAACTCCGATTCGCGGGCGACCGCGCCCTGCGGCAGACCCGCGGACGCGCGCAGCCGGCCGGCGATCAGCGCGATCGCCGCTTCCTCGGAGAAGTCCTGCACGAGCCGGGCCAGGGCCGCCGCGCCGAGCCGCTGACGGAGGCCCGGATCGCCCGCGAGACGGACCAGGGCCTCGGCCAGCGCCGCCGGCTCGCCGGGCGGCGTCAGGACGCCGTGGACACCGTCGGTGATGAATTCCGGCGTGCCGGCGAAGGCGGTCGCCAGGATCGGGAGCGCTTGGCTCGCGGCCTCCATCAGCACGTTCGGCAGGCCGTCGCGGTCGCCGCCAGGGGCGGGCTTCGTCGGCAGGACGAAGAGGTCCGCCGCGCGCATGGCCTCAATCACCGCGGGCTGCGCCAGGGCGCCGCGGAAGCGGACCCGCTCCGCCAGGCCGCAGGCAGCGACCCGGGCCTCCAGGGCTTCGCGCCGCTCGCCACTGCCGATCAGGTCGAGCCACCAGTGCAGGTGCGCGGGCAGGGCGGCGAGGGCGTCGATGAGGTCGTCGTGCCCCTTCTTGGCGACGAGCCGGCCGACACAGAGGAGCCGGAGGGCGCGGTCCGGGTCCGTCCCGTCGCGCGGCTCGCGCGGCGGCGGCGCGTCGGGGAACCGGGCGAGATCGAGCCCGTGATAGGCGAGGAGCGTCCGGCCCGGGGCGAGGCTGTCGAGCCGGGCGAGGCCGTCACGGGTGCAGGTCACGCCCCATTCGGCGTCGCGCAGCTTCTCGGCCAGTTCCCAGTCGGGCGTGGTCCAGATGTCCTTGGCATGCGCCGAGAAGCTCCACCGGCGCCCGGTCAGGAGCGCGGCGTAGCGGGCGACGCTGGCCGGCGTGTGCAGGAAGTGCACGTGGATATGGGCGACCTCGGCCGGCAATTCCCGGGCGAGGACCAGGGCCTGCCCGAGGCGCCGCAGCCGCGACGCCGTCGGGTCGCGCCGGAGATCGCGGGCGAACAGCGCCAGGAGCGCGGGCAGGTTCGGCCGCCGGAGCGCGGCGCCGACGCCCCGGGACACCCGCAGCGGCGCGTCGCGCAGGTACTCGGGCAGGTAGGCGGCCTCCGCGCGGATCTGCGCGTGCATCGGATGGCGGGCCCGATCGGTCGGGCGCCGGAGGGACCAGATCTCGAGAGCCAGGCCGCACCGTTCCAGCGCCAGCAACTCCTGCGCGATGAAGGTCTCGGAGAGCCGCGGATAGCCCTTCAGCACCACGGCGACCCGTTTGGCGCTCACGAATAGGCCTGCAGGTACGGCCGGGCCGGGACGTTCGCGCCGCCGCGGGCGGTCAGCGCCCGGACGCGGCGCGCGACCGCGTCGAGGCCGTCCAGGAGACCCGGCACCAGAACCCGCGACGGCGGGTCCTGTCCCGGCAGGTCGCGGAGCGCCGCCGCCATGCGCCCGGGCGCCCGGCCTTCCGCCTCCATCAGCACCCGCGCGAGGCCGAGCCGCTCGGCCGCCAGCGCCCGGATCGCCTGTTCCCGCCGCGGCTCGGTCCGGGGCACGAGGATCGCCCGGCGGTCGAAGGACAGGATCTCGCAGAACGTGTTGTAGCCCCCCATGGCGACGACGCCGGCGGCCTTGCGCATCAGGAACTCGATCTCGCTGTCGAAGGTGATGGCCGCGATCCGGTCGCCGAGGCGGCGGATGCGCGCCATGAACCCGTCGCGGATGCCGGCGTCGAGGAAGGGACCGAAGGCGATGAGCGCGGGCAGGGGGATCGCGGGATCGGCCTCGTAGGCGGCGATCACCCAGTCGATCAGGGCCGCCCCGTCGCCGCCGCCGCCCGGCGTCACCAGGATGAAGGGGCCGTTCGCGATCGGGGGCTCCTCGCGGCCGGCGCGGCGCTCCGGGAGGTCGCGGCGGAGATAGCCGGTGTAGATCAGGCGCCCGTCGATGCGGGCGGCCATCTCGGGCTCCATCGGCAGCGCCGCCAGGGGCTCGTGGATCCGGCTCAGCCCGTACACCCAGATCTCGTCGTAGAAGCGCGCCATCGTCTCGGCCGCGCCCTTGCGCTCCCATTCGGGGACGAGGCGGTCGGCGTCGTCGAGGACGTCGCGCAGGCCCAGGACGAGGCGGATGTCGCGGGCCGCGGCCTTCTCCAGCACCGGCAGCAACTCGCCGTGGAAGCCGGCCGGTTCCTTGTCGACGATGATCAGGTCGGGTCGGAAGGCGTCGCAGGCCTGGGCGATGATCGCGGAACGCTGCGCGACGGTGCGCGCCAGCGGGGTCGCGCCGTCGAGGCTGGCATAGCCGCCGTCGGCGAACTTGGTCACCGGCGGCAGCCTGACCGTCCGGACGCCCGCGGCGAAGGCGAAGCGGTCGACCACCGGGGAGCCCGAGACGATCATCGCCCGGGCGCCGCGGTTGCACGCCACGATCGCGTTGGCGATCGCCCGCGAGCGGCGCAGATGGCCGAGCCCGAAGGTATCGTGGCTGTAGATCAGGACGCGCGGGGCCGGAGACGCCTCGTCCAGTCGCATCGATGTGATCGCCCCGGTTTGACGGCGCGAGGATCGCAGCCGCCGCCCTCTTGCACAAGCCGGGCCGGGCCGCAAACACCCCTGTTAACGGGCCCGGAACCGCGCGCGCCTAGGCTGCTGCGGAATCCGGACGCGGAAATCCTCCGTCATGCCAGCGCCCATCGAGACCCGCGTGCCGGGCTCACCGACAGCACGCGCCGCCGCGCTCCGGTCGGATCTCGCGCATCTCCTGAGCAGCGATGACCGGCTGTTCGCCTTCGGCAGGCGGGCGGCCTGGGTGCTGCTGCCGCTCGGCCTCGCCATGGTCCTCCTCGTCTACGGGACCGGCCCGGACCCGCGGCGCAACTGGTACGGCGACCCCCTCGGCAACGACTTCGTCCAGGTCTGGGTGGCGGGCCGCTCGGCGCTGGAGGGGCGGGGGGCGGACCCCTACGACCTGCCGGTGCACCTGGCGAACCTGAAGGCGGCCTGCGGGCAGGCGTGCCGGTTCGCGTGGCACTATCCCCCGGTGTTCCTCCTGCCGGCGGCCGCGATGGCACTGCTGGATCTGCAGCCGGCCTACCTGCTGTGGACCGCGCTCTCCCTCGCCCTGTTCGCGCTCGCGATGCGGGTCGCGGCCGGCCGGCGGGACGCGGCCCTCGTCGCGCTCGCGCACCCGCTCGTGCTCTGCAACCTCGTCTACGGCCAGAACGGCCTGTTCACCGCGTCGCTGCTCACCCTCGGCGCGGTGCTCGTCGATCGCCGACCGAGGCTCGCCGGGCTCTGCTTCGGCCTGCTGGCCTACAAGCCGCACTTCGCGGCGCTCGCCCCCCTGCTCCTGCTCGTGACGGGACGGCGCGCATGCCTGGCCGCCTGCGCGTCGACGGTGCTGGCCCTCTGCCTCGCGTCGCTGGCGCTGTTCGGGACGGCGCCCTGGACCGGCTTCCTCGGCACGCTCGGGGACACGAACCGGATCATCCTGCAGAACGCGGCGGCGAGCCTCAACCTCAACGCCAGCGCGTTCGGCGCGGTGCGCCTGCTCGACGGCTCGATGGCCGCCGCCTGGACGGCGCAGGGTCTCGTCGCCGTACTGGCGCTCGGCCTCGCCTGCCGCGCCTGGTCCCGGCCCACAGACCCGACGCTGCGCGCGGCCGCGCTCCTCGTCTCCGCGCCGCTGCTGTCACCGTACCTCCCAGTCTACGACCTGGCGCCCCTCGTGCCGGCCGTGCTCCTCCTGGCGCTCGCCGCGCACCGCGCGGGCGGCCTGCGGCCGCGCGAGCGGGCCCTGCTATGCGCGGTGCCGCTCTTCGCGGTCGTCCGGGAGGCGGCCGCGCTGACCGGCTTCCCCCTCGGCCTCGTGCTGAGCATGGCGACCTTCGCCTGCATCGCGGGGCGCGTCATGCCGCAAAGCGTCACCCCGAGCCGACGGCGATCCGGGACGGGGGGCGCCGAGGCCCTCACGGAGCCAGCGGCCGCGGGATCCGGAAGGGCAGCATGAGTCGCACCATCGGGTTGCGGAACCGGTCGAGCGACAGGCTCTCGTGCACGGCCCGGACCGGCTCGCCGCCCAGAGTCGAGGCGAGCAGCGAGCGGGCGTAGAACGGCGTGTCCTCGTAGGTCGCGAGCACCCGCGAGCGGCCGCCGTCGCTGCGGGTCTCGCGCGGCATCCGCCAGAAGCGCGTCGCCGGGAGCGCCGCGCCGGGCGGCGGCCGGATCTCGCGGCGGCTGCCGTCCGCGGAGAACCGGAGCGACAGGTTCTGGCCACCGCCGTCGCGGTGATGGACGTCGTAGAGGATCGCCGCGCCGTCCGGCAGGTCAGCCCGGCACCATGTCCACCGCGAGAAGGCGGCCTCCAGCGGTTCGTCGCCGTCGTTGGTGTCGAAGTAGCCGCTCCCGCTCCAGCGAAGGTCCGGCGCGTCGAAATCGACCTCGACCCGCGAGGACGGCGACATCGGCCACCAGCGGTGGCGCCCGGCCCGGTCGAGATGGAACGGGCCGCCCGTGAACCCGCGCGGCTCGAGACGCACGGTGCCGCGGATCCTCCGGGGCAGGGGCGCGCCGCGCTCGTCGATCCGCACCGTCAGCGCCGTGCCGTCCCAGTGCATGGCGCTGGGTCCGACGGCGATGTGGTCGGCGCTGCGCGACAGGCTGGTTGCGCGGCGCTCGGTCATGGCGAAGCGGCCGCGGTCGCCGTAGAGCACCACGTTCATGGCGCAGTGGGCGAAGGGGTCCTTCTCGGCGCTCCAGGCGTAGTAGGGCGAGAACACGCTGCCGATGAACGCGATGATCGTGAGGCCCTGGCGGCCGTCGTCGCTCACCGCATCGACGTACCACCACGCGTAGCCGCCCCGCGCGACCGCGCCATCGAATCGCGGTCGTCCAGGATCGCTGCCGCTGCCAGCCGCCCCGACTGCGCCGCCATCGGCACGCCCGGGCCGGGATGGATCGAGCCCCCCGCGAGATAGAGGCCCGGCACCGCCGTCCGCGCGCCCGCGCGCTTGAAGGTCGTCGCCCATCCCTGTGCCGCCCGACCGTAGAGGGCTCCGCCCGTCCCGGGGAAGAGGGCGTCGAAGTCCCGCGGCGTCGTCGTGACCGCCGACGACGTGAAGTCCAGGGTGAGCCCGCAGGCCTCCAGCCGGCGGATCAGGTTCCTCTCGCATCTCTCGATCTCCGGCGGCTGAAGGGGGCGCTCCCGGCCATCCGCCGGAGCGTTGACGAGCAGGAGCAGGCGTTCTGGCCCCCGCGGCGCGGCGCCCGCCGCGTCCCGGTCCTGGGCACAGACGTAGACGGTCGGGTCGTCGGGCAGGCGGCGGGCGCGCAGGAGCGCGTCGAACTCGGCCCGGTAGTCGCGCGAGAAGAACACCGTGTGGTGCGCCAGCGGGAAACCCGCCGGCACCGCCTCCGCGCAGAGCGTGACCGCGGAGAGCGAGCGCTCGCCGGGCGCGAGCCGCTCGCCGGCGGCGGCCGCATCGGGCCCGAGCAGCCCCGCCCCCAGGGCCGCGCAGTCCGCGTTGCAGACGACGTAGTCGGCGGCCACGGTCGTGCCGTCGCTCAGGCGCACGCCGGTGACGCGGCCGCCGTCCGCGAGGATTTGCGCGACCTCCGCGCCGTACCGGAAGGTCGCGCCGCGCTCCGCCGCCAGATCGGCCACCGCCCGCGCGAGGCCGCTGAGCCCTCCCGCGACGGTCCAGACGCCGGCCTGCTCCACGTGGGCGACGAGCATCAGCGTCGCCGGTGCCGTGAAGGGCGAGGCGCCGCAATAGGTGGCGTAGCGGCCGAACAGCTGGAGCAGCCGCGGGTCGCGAAAGTACGCCCCCAGCGCCGACCAGAGCGTCGTGAAGGGCTGGATTCGCCAGAGATCGCCGAGGCCCGAGAGCCCGACCCGCTGCGCGAGGCCGGCGGGACCCGTCCGGCCCTCGCGGATGAAGGGCCCTTCGAGGGTGCGGTAGACCTCGGCCGAGCGGGCGCAGAAGCGCCGGTAGCCGTCCGCCTCGCGCGGTCCCGCGAAGGCCGCGATCGCGTCCGCCGACGCGTCGATATCGGCGAAGAGGTCGAGACGCTCGTCCCGGCTCCAGGCGTGACGGGCGAGGAGCCTTGCCGGTGACAGGGCGACCCGGTCGCCGAGATCCGCCCCGCAGTCGGCGAACAGCTCCTCGAGAACCCAGCGCATCGTGAAGACGGTCGGACCGGCCTCGACGGCGCGGTCCCCGACCGGGACGGCGCGCATCTTCCCGCCGGGCTGCGGCGCGCGCTCGAGGATTGTCGTCTCGAAGCCGGCATGGGCGAGCCGCAGGGCGGCGGCGAGGCCACCGATCCCGGCACCGATCACGACGACGCGCTCCTGCGCCACGGCCGCTCCGAACTCCCCCACCACGGGATTGATCTCCCCTCCGCAAAGTGTCAATAAGAAATGACACCTGTTGCTGACAACCGCATACAACACGGGAGGCAACGATATGGAGTCCGGTCGGCGGATCGAGATGGCGCTGGATCGCGCCGTTGCGCACGCGGAGGCGCCCGGCGCCCCGCCCCTTCTGGCGGAGGCTCTCCGCTACGCGGTGTTTCCCGGCGGCCATCGGATCCGGCCGCGCCTGTGCCTCTCGGTGGCCCGCGCCTGCGGCGACGACGACCCGGCGGGGTCCGTGGCGGCCGCCGCCTCTATCGAGCTCCTGCACTGCGCCTCGCTGGTCCACGACGACCTGCCGTGCTTCGACGATGCGCCGATGCGGCGGCAGAAGCCCTCCGTCCACGTCGCCTTCGGCGAGCCGATCGCAGTCCTGACCGGCGACGCCCTGATCGTCCTCGCCTTCGAGACCCTCGCGCGGTCCGTCGGGCCTTATCCGGCGCGCCTCGGGCGCCTCGTCGGACTCCTCGGCCGCGCCGCGGGGTCGCCGTCCGGCATCGCGGCCGGGCAGGCCTGGGAATCGGAGGCGCATATCAGCCTCAGCGACTATCAGCAGGCGAAGACGGGCGCCCTGTTCGCCGCCGCCACCGTGGCCGGTGCCGCGGCGGCGGGGGCGGAGCCTGAACCCTGGCGCCGCCTCGGCGAGTGCCTCGGCGAGGCCTATCAGGTCGCCGACGACCTGCGCGACGTCGCCTGCCGGCAGGAGGAGATCGGCAAGCCCGCCGGGCGCGACGCGACGCTGGGCCGCCCCAACGCCGCCGCCCTGCTGGGTACCGGCGGCGCGATGGAGCGCTTGTCCCGGCTGACCCGCGAGGCGATCGCGGCGATCCCGCCCTGTCCGGGCGTGGCCGCGCTCACCGCCGAGATCGAGGCGCAGGCGCGGCTGTTCCTGCCCGCGAGCCTGCGCGCGGTGGCGGTCTGAGCGCCGGATCGCTCCCCGGAACCGGCACGGTGCCGCCCGTTCCGCCCGCGTGGGCGGACAGGTGGCTCGCGTGGCGCAACCGCCTCGTCGCCAGCCCCCGGTTCCAGCGCTGGGCGGCGGGTTTTCCGCTGACGCGCCGCATCGCGCAGCGCAACACGCGCGCGCTGTTCGACCTCTGTGCCGGCTTCGTCTACGCGCAGGTCCTGACCGCCTGCATCCGCCTCGACCTGTTCGCGATCCTCGCGGATGGCCCGCAGACGGTCGACGCGCTGGCGCGGCGGCTCGACCTCACGCCCGACGCGGCACGACGCCTGCTGCGCGCCGCCGAGTCCCTCGGTCTGCTGCGCGCCCTGTCGAATGACCGATTCGGGATTGCCGACCTGGGCGCGGCCCTGGTCGGCAATCCCGGCATCGCCGCCATGATCGAGCATCACGCGCTGCTCTACGCGGATCTCGCGGATCCGGTCGCCCTGCTGCGCGGACAGGCCCAGCCGACCCGCCTCGCGGGCTACTGGCCCTACGCGGCCGGGGCGACGGGCGACGCGCGCACGGTGGCTCCCTACAGCGGCCTGATGGGTGCCTCGCAGGCGCTGATCGCCGAGGATGTGCTCGACGCCTGCGACCTGTCGCGCGTCCGGCACCTCATGGATGTCGGCGGCGGCGAGGGCGCCTTCCTGCAGGCCGTGGCGGCGCGGCACGCCGGCCCCCGCATGACCCTGTTCGACCTGCCGGCCGTCGCCGACCGCGCCCGAGCGCGCCTCGACCAATCGGGCCTCGGCGACAGGATCGCCTGCCGCGGAGGCGACTTCCACGGCGGGCTGCCCGCGGGCGCCGACACGATCACCCTGGTGCGGATCGTCCACGATCACGACGACGCGCCGGCCCAGGCACTGCTGCGGGCGGCCTACGCGGCGCTGCCGCCGGGCGGCACGCTGCTCATCGCGGAGCCGATGGCCGGGACGCCCGGCGCGGAGCCGGTCGGCGACGCCTATTTCGGCTTCTACCTCCTGGCGATGGGCTCCGGCCGGCCGCGCCGGGCCGAGGAGCTGCGCGCGATGCTCGCGGCCGCAGGTTTCACCGCCACGCACGAGCATCCGACACGTCGCCCCCTGCTCGCGCGGGTGCTGAGAGCTCAAAAAACAGGCCCAGCCAAGTAAGTGTGACTTGACGCTGACCTGTGTCTATCTAGGATGACACATAGCGGCTTCGCACCAGAGAGAGTCGCAACGCAAAGGGTGGACACTTCCAGCCATGGACGCTCTGGCCGTCATTCTGGAAAACCCGGAGCACCTGTCGGTTCAGCGCCTGGCCCTGACGCCGCCCACTGACGCGGACGCGGTCGTGGCGGTGTCCTGGAGCGGGATCAGCACCGGCACCGAGCGCCTGCTCTGGTCGGGGCGGATGCCGCCCTTCCCGGGCATGGGCTACCCCCTGGTGCCGGGCTACGAATCCGTCGGGACGGTCGTGGAGGCGGATGCCGGCGCTTCGGTCCGGGTCGGCCAGACCGTCTACGTCCCGGGGGCCCGCTGCTTCGGCGCCGTTCGCGGCCTGTTCGGAGGCGCCGCGTCCCATCTGGTCGCACCGGCCGCCCGCCTCGTGCCGGTGGACGAGGCCCTCGGCGAGCAGGCCTGCCTCCTGGCCCTCGCGGCGACTGCCCATCGCGCCCTCGGGCGCCTCGCTCTCGGCGCGGCTCCGCTCATCGTCGGGCACGGCGTCCTCGGCCGGCTGCTCGCGCGGCTGACCCTGGCTGCGGGCGCCGCGCCCACCGTCTGGGAGACGGACCCCGTGCGCGCAGCCGGCGAGCACGGATACACCGTCGTCGCGCCCGACGCGGATCCCCGGCGCGACTACGCGACGATCACGGATGTCAGCGGCAACGCCGCCGGCCTCGACGACCTGATCGCCCGGCTCGCACCGGGGGGCGAGATCGTCCTCGCCGGGTTCTACGAGGCGCCCCTCAGCTTCGCTTTCCCGCCCGCGTTCATGCGCGAGGCCCGGATCCGGATCTCGGCCGAGTTCAGGCCCGAGGACACGGTGGCGGTGACGCGGATGATCGAGAGCGGCCGGCTCTCCCTCGACGGTCTGATTACCCACCGTGCCCCGGCGGCACAGGCCCAGGACGCCTACCGCACCGCGTTCGCGGATCCGGGCTGCCTGAAGATGATCCTCGACTGGAGGGACGCCGCGTGAACGTTCAGCTCAACAAGGCTGCCCTGTCCCAGGCGACTCAGCTCCGCGCCGAGGCCGCGATCGAGCCCGATGCCGTGTCCACCGCACCGGCGAAGAAAGAAACGCAGATCATCGCGATCTACGGCAAGGGCGGCATCGGCAAGTCGTTCACCCTCGCCAATCTCAGCTACATGATGGCCCAGCAGGGCAAGAAGGTCCTGCTGATCGGCTGCGACCCGAAGAGCGATACGACCTCGCTCCTCTTCGGCGGCAAGGCCTGCCCGACCATCATCGAGACGTCGACCAGGAAGAAGCTCGCGGGCGAGTCGGTCGCGATCGGCGACGTCTGCTTCAAGCGCGACGGCGTCTACGCAATGGAGCTCGGCGGTCCCGAAGTCGGGCGCGGCTGCGGCGGCCGCGGGATCATCCACGGCTTCGAGCTTCTGGAGAAGCTGGGCTTCCACGAGTGGGGCTTCGACTTCGTCCTCCTCGACTTCCTCGGCGACGTGGTCTGCGGGGGCTTCGGCCTGCCGATCGCCCGGGACATGTGCCAGAAGGTCATCGTCGTCGGCTCGAACGACCTGCAGTCGCTCTACGTCGCCAACAACGTCTGCTCGGCGGTGGAGTATTTCCGCAAGCTCGGGGGCAATGTCGGCGTCGGCGGACTCGTGATCAACAAGGACGACGGCACCGGCGAGGCCCAGGCCTTCGCGGAGGCGGCCGGCATCCCGGTCCTGGCCTCGATCCCGGCCGACGAGGACATCCGCCGCAAGAGCGCGAATTACGAGATCATCGGCAAGCCGGACGGGCGCTGGGGCACCCTGTTCGCGGACCTCGCCGCCAATGTCGCGGAGGCCGCGCCGCACCGCCCGACGCCGCTCTCGCAGGACGGGCTGCTCGGCCTGTTCTCCAGCGAGACCACCGGCCGCGACGTCGTGCTGGTTCCGGCGACCCACGAGGACATGTGCGGCGTCGCCCACGTGTCCAAGCCGTCCCTCGAAGTCGTGTACGACGAGGTCTGACGCGCATGGCCGTCTCCCTCGACATCGCCGATCTGCGGGCCCGCAAGGCGCCGGCCACCATCGACCTCGCCGCGGCGCAGAGCGACGGCCTGGGCTGCCACGCCGGTAAGGACGCGATGGTGGCGGCCGCGGAAGCCGCCGGCATGTCGGAGACCCTGGCGCAGCTGCGCGAGGATTATCCCCAGGGCCCGCACGACCAGCCGCAGAGCATGTGCCCGGCCTTCGGCTCGCTGCGGGTCGGTCTGCGGATGCGCCGCACGGCGACGATCCTGTCGGGCTCGGCCTGCTGCGTGTACGGCCTGACCTTCACGTCGCATTTCTACGGGGCGCGGCGCAGCGTCGGCTACGTGCCGTTCAACTCCGAGACGCTCGTCACCGGCAAGCTGTTCGAGGACATCCGCGAGGCGGTCCACGCGACTGCGAAGCCGGAGGATTACGACGCCGTCGTCGTCATCAACCTCTGCGTTCCGACGGCCTCCGGTGTGCCGCTGCGCCTGCTGCCGAAGGCGATCGACGGCGTCCGGGTGATCGGGATCGACGTGCCGGGCTTCGGCGTCCCGACCCACGCGGAAGCGAAGGACGTGCTCGCCGGCGCCATGCTCAAGGTCGCCCGCGCGGAGGCCGAGCAGGGGCCCGTCGCCGCCCCCCGCGGTGGCCGTTCCGAGCGCCCGAGCGTCGCGCTGCTGGGCGAGGTCTTCCCGGCCGACCCGGTGGTGATCGGATCGCTCCTGGAGCCGCTGGGACTCTCGGCCGGCCCGGTCGTGCCGACCCGGGAATGGCGCGAGCTCTACGCGGCCCTCGACTGCGCGGCGGTGGCGGCGATTCACCCGTTCTACACGGCCTCGATCCGCGAGTTCGAGGCGGCCGGCCGCCCGATCGTCGGCTCCGCTCCCGTCGGCGTCGACGGGACCGCCGACTGGCTCGACCGGATCGGCGAGGCCTGCGGCGTGCCCCGCGCCACCGTCGAGGCCGCCAAGAACCGCATCCTGCCCGGTATCCGCGGCGCGCTCGGCGCGATGCCGATCAAGGGGCGGATCACGCTCTCGGGCTACGAGGGATCGGAGCTGCTCGTGGCGCGCCTCCTCGTCGAGAGCGGCGCCGAGGTCCCCTATGTCGGCACCGCCTGCCCGCGCACGCCCTGGTCGGAGGCGGATCGCGACTGGCTCGAGTCTCGCGGAACGGAGGTCCGCTACCGGGCCTCCCTCGAGGATGATCTGTTCGCCTTCGAAGCGCTGAAGCCCGATCTCGCCATCGGCACGACGCCGGTGGTGCAGCGCGCCAAGGAGCGCGGCACGCCGGCGCTCTACTTCACCAACCTGATCTCGGCGCGCCCGCTGATGGGCGCGGCCGGCGCCGGGTCGCTCGCCACGGTGATCAACGCCGCCCTCGGCAACAGGGCGCGGTTCGACGCCATGCGCGACTTCTTCGAGGGCGTCGGCACCGGCCACGCCGCGGGCGTCTGGCAGGAGGTGCCGCAGAAGCGCCAGGGACCGAAGATCGAGGGTCCGAAGAAGCCGATCGGGGAGATGGCCTGATGCTCATCCTCGATCACGACAGGGCCGGGGGCTACTGGGGCGCGGTCTACGTCTTCACGGCGATCAAGGGCCTGCAGGTCGTCATCGACGGCCCCGTGGGCTGCGAGAACCTGCCGGTCACCTCGGTGCTGCACTACACCGACGCGCTGCCGCCGCACGAGCTGCCGATCGTGGTCACCGGGCTCGCCGAGGAGGAACTCGGCCGGCACGGCACCGAGGGCGCCATGAAGCGCGCCCACGCGACCCTCGATCCGGGCCAGCCCAGCGTCGTGGTCACCGGCTCCATCGCCGAGATGATCGGCGGAGGCGTGACCCCTGAGGGCACCGGCCTCCAGCGCTTCCTGCCGCGCACCATCGACGAGGACCAGTGGCAGGCCGCCGACCGCGCCATGCGCTGGCTCTGGCAGGAATACGGCGCCAAGAAATTCGCCAAGAAGGGCATCCCGGCCCGGCCGGAGAAGAAGCCCGGCGAGAAGCCGCGGGTGAACCTGATCGGCCCGGCCTACGGCACCTTCAACATGCCCTCCGACCTCGCCGAGATCCGGCGGTTGGTCGAGGGGATCGGCGCCGAGGTGAACCTCACCTTCCCGCTCGGCGCGCACCTCGCCGACGTGCCGAAGCTGGTCAACACCGACGCCAATATCTGCCTCTACCGGGAGTTCGGGCGGCTGCTCTGCGAGGATCTGGAGCGCCCGTACCTTCAGGCGCCGATCGGCATCCTGTCCACGACCAAGTTCCTGCGCTCGCTCGGCGAGATCCTGGGCCTCGATCCCGAGCCGTTCATCGAGCGGGAGCGGCACACCACGATCAAGCCGGTCTGGGATCTCTGGCGCTCGGTGACGCAGGACTTCTTCGGGACCGCGAGCTTCGGCATCGTCGCGACCGAGACCTACGCGCGGGGCGTGCGCCACTTCCTAGAAGACGAGATGGGCCTGCCCTGCCACTTCGCCTTCGGGCGCTCGGCCGGTCTGAAGCCCGACAACGCGGCCGTCCGCGCCGCCGTCGCGGCCAAGCCGCCGCTGGTCCTGTTCGGCTCGTTCAACGAGCGGATGTACCTCGCCGAGTGCGGCGCCCGGGCGACCTACGTGCCGGCCTCGTTCCCCGGCGCGATCATCCGGCGGCACACCGGCACGCCGTTCATGGGCTACGCCGGGGCGACCTACCTGGTCCAGGAGGTCTGCAACGCCCTGTTCGACACCCTCTTCCACATCCTGCCGCTCGCCCGCGACATGGACAAGGTCGAGGCCACTCCCACGCGGCGGCACGCCGAGCTGCCGTGGGACGAGGCCGCCCGGCAGGCACTCGACGCCCTCGTCGAGGCCCAGCCGGTGCTCGCCCGGATCTCCGCGGCCAAGCGCCTGCGCGACGCCGCCGAGCGGGCTGCCCGGGACACCGAGGCCGCCGCCGTAGCGCCCGCCCACGTGGCGCGGGCCCGGGCCGCCCTCGCGGGAGGAGTGCCCGCATGAGCCGCCTTTCCGTTTCACCCAGAGGAGACCTGACGATGCGAACGATGGTCCCGACCGGCCGCCAGCACCAGGAAGCGTTTCAGTTCCGGCTGATCCTGGCGGCGACCTACCCGTTCTTCCTCGCCGCCGCGGCGCTGAACCGGTTCCGGCCCAGCCGCGAGACGGCCCGCCCAGGCCTGGCGCCGGCGCGCCGCTCGGTCTTCGGCGAGGCCCGCGCCATGGCGGTTCAGGCGATCCCCTTCGCCTTCATGGGCTGAAACGCCCCTGAGCGAGACGCTTCCGTCCGGTCACGCGGGGGAAGTCGGGCCGTGACAGCCGAAAGGCATCGCGGCTGAACCCGTCGCGCCTCGCCAGAGGCGCGGCCAACACACGGAGGTCTGAACGATGGCGAGTGGACCCGTCACAACAGAAAGACCGAGCAGCCTGTCCGGGCTGACGGAACCGGAAGCCAAGGAGTTCCACGCGATCTTCCTGACGAGCTTCCTCATCTTCACGGCGATCGCCGTGGTCGCCCACATCCTCGTCTGGCTGTGGCGTCCGTGGCTCCCCGGACCGCAGGGCTACGCCTCTCTCGAGGGCGTTCGCGATGCGGCCCACGCCCTCGTCACGATGATCGGCTGAGGAGGATCGGATGCACAAGGTTTGGTTGCTCTTCGATCCGCGGCGCACGCTGGTGGCTCTGTTCACCTTCCTCTTTATCCTGGCGCTGCTGATCCACTTCATCCTGCTCTCGACCGACCGGTTCAACTGGCTGGACGGCCCGAGAAACAACAAGGCGGCCCAGAACACCATCACGCTCGCGCTGCCGCAGATGCCGGCCTGAGTGCCGGTCCGGACCGCGGCGCGCGAGGGCCGCGGTCCACCAACCTTCTTCTTCTCCGGCCTGACTGAGGAGCAGCCGCCATGGCGATGCTGAGCTTCGAGCGCAAATACAGGGTTCGCGGCGGCACCTTGCTCGGAGGCGACCTGTTCGACTTCTGGGTCGGGCCGTTCTTCGTCGGTTTCTTCGGCGTCGTCGGTATGTTCTTCACGGTGCTGGGCACCGCGCTCGTCATCTACGGCGCCGCGATCGGACCGACCTGGAACATCTGGCAGATCAACATCGCGCCGCCCGATGTCAGCTACGGCCTGAGACTCGCGCCGCTGAAGGATGGTGGGCTCTGGCAGATCATCACCATGTGCGCGCTCGGCTCGTTCGTTTCCTGGGCGCTGCGCGAGGTCGAGATCTGCCGCAAGCTCGGGATCGGCTACCACGTCCCCGCGGCCTTCGGCATGGCGATCTTCGCCTACTTCACCCTCGTGGTGATCCGGCCGCTGCTGATGGGCGCCTGGGGCTACGGCTTCCCGTACGGCATCCTCAGCCATCTCGATTGGGTGTCCAACACCGGATACCAGTATCTCCACTTCCACTATAATCCGGCCCACATGCTGGCCGTGACGTTCTTCTTCACGACGACGCTGGCCCTGGCGATGCACGGCGGCCTGATCCTGTCGGCGACCAACCCGAAGAAGGGCGAGACCGTCAAGACGCCCGAGCACGAGGACACCTTCTTCCGCGACACGATCGGCTACTCGATCGGCACGCTCGGCATCCACCGCCTCGGCCTGTTCCTGGCGCTCTCTGCAGGGTTCTGGAGCGCGGTCTGCATCGTCATCAGCGGGCCGTTCTGGACGCAGGGCTGGCCGCAATGGTGGGGCTGGTGGCTCAACCTGCCGGTCTGGCGGTGACGGGTCGGACGCGATCGGAACGAGGGGACTAACGCGGGTCGCCGCCGCTCAGCGCGCGGCACTCCGGGGGAGGGCAGGCCATGGCCTATTACCAGAACATCTTCACGCAGGTTCAGGTGCGCCCGCTCGTGCCGGATCAGGGCGTTCCGGTCGCGGTCGACGAGCGGGTCGGCAAGCCGTTCAACAGCTACCTGTTCGGGCTGATCGGCAACAGCCAGGTCGGGCCGATCTACATCGGCTACATCGCGGCCCTGTCGATCACATGCGGGGTGATCGCCTTCGAGATCATCGGGCTCAACATGTGGGCCTCGGTGAACTGGGACCCGGTCCAGTTCGTCCGGCAATTGCCGTGGCTCGCCCTCGAGCCGCCTCTCCCGAAGTACGGCCTGAAGGTCCTTCCGCCCCTGAACGAGGGCGGGTGGTGGCTCATCGCCGGCTTCTTCCTGACGGCCTCGATCCTGCTGTGGTGGGTCCATCTCTACAAGCGGGCGCGGGCGCTCGGCCTCGGCCTGCACGTGCCGTGGGCCTTCGCGTCGGCGATCTGGCTCTACCTCGTCCTCGGCTTCATCCGGCCGGTGCTGATGGGCTCGTGGTCGGAAGCCGTGCCGTTCGGCATCTTCCCGCACCTCGACTGGACCGCGGCCTTCTCGCTCCGCTACGGGAACCTCTTCTACAACCCGTTCCACATGCTCTCGATCACGTTCCTCTACGGGTCGACGCTGCTGTTCGCGATGCACGGGGGCACGATCCTGGCCTGCTCGCGCTACGGCGCGGAGCGCGAGATCGACCAGATCGTCGACCGCGGCACGGCCACCGAGCGCGCCGCCCTGTTCTGGCGCTGGACCATGGGCTTCAACGCCACGATGGAGTCGGTCCATCGCTGGGCGTGGTGGTTCGCCGTGCTGACGACGCTGACCGGCGGCATCGGCATCCTGCTCACCGGGACCGTGGTCGACAACTGGTACCTCTGGGCCGTCAAGCACGGCGTCGCGCCCTCGTACCCGCAGGTCTACGGCCCGATCGTGGATCCCGCCCATCTCGCACCCGGCATGAAGCCGTGAGGAGGCCGTCATGAAGACGATTCTGGCGGTGGCCGGCGGCGCACTGGCCCTCTTCCTCACCATCGCGATGTTCGGCGGCGCCGGCTGGACCCACCCGCCGATGGCGAACAAGCAGACCGGCTTCCGCGGGACGGGCATGGACCTGATCCGCACCCGCGCCGGCAACGAGGCGCTGGCCGCCGCGAACGTCGCCCCGACCCCGGCCGATCCGGCCGATGCGGGCGGCGACAAGGCCTCGGCCGTCTACCAGAACGTCCAGGTTCTGGGCGATCTTTCGGCCGAGCAGTTCAACCGGCTGATGGTGTCGATCACCGAGTGGGTGGCCCCGCAGCAGGGCTGCACCTACTGCCACAGCACCGAGAACATGGCGTCCGACGAGCTCTACCAGAAGCGCGTCGCCCGGCGGATGCTCCAG
Organism: Methylobacterium sp. 285MFTsu5.1; assembly: GCF_000383455.1. NCBI lineage: Bacteria > Pseudomonadati > Pseudomonadota > Alphaproteobacteria > Hyphomicrobiales > Methylobacteriaceae > Methylobacterium > Methylobacterium sp. 285MFTsu5.1. The sequence continues at coordinate 166,473 of NZ_KB911272.1, forward strand.
ATGACCCAGTACATCAACTCGTCCTGGAAAGAGAACCACGTCCATCAAGCGGGCGTGACCTGCTACACCTGTCACCGCGGCAATCCGGTGCCGGCCAATATCTGGTTCGACCGTCCGGTTCAGGGGGCGGGGCGCTTCATCCCGCGCAACAACAGCCAGAACCTCGCCTCCGCAGAAGTCGGCAACACCTCGCTGCCCTACGACGTCTATCAGGCCTTCTATCAGCACAAGGAGACGTCGGAGGACGCGGTCCGGGTCAACGCCACCACGGCGCTGCCGGAGACCAAGGGCAAGCCGATCCAGGACGCCGAGAAGACCTTCGCGATCATGATCAGCATGTCGCAATCGCTCGGGGTCAACTGCACCTTCTGCCACAACACCCGATCGGTGGCGCAGTGGGACACCAGCACGCCCAACCGCGTCCATGCCTGGTACGGCATCCGCATGGTGCGTGACCTGAACCAGGATTACATGGAGCCGCTGAAATCGACATTCCCGCGGAACCGGCTCGGGATCCTGGGCGACGTGCCGAAGATCAACTGCGCCACCTGTCACAACGGCGCCAACAAGCCGCTCAACGGCGCCAACGTGATCGAGCCCTATCCGGAGCTGTCGCACCCGACGATCGCCGTGAGCCTGCCGACCGGCGAGGCCAAGGACCCGATCCCCGGGACCGAGACCCCGACGCCGAAGCCCTGATCCGCCCCGGGGCGGCCGGACCACCGGCCGCCCCGCCCAAGCTACAGGGAACCTCCGTGGGGTAGAGGCGTCGATACCGGCGGCCAAGCTCGGCCCTCAGGAGGCGTCCGTGACCATCACCATCTCGAACCTCCAGCCGCTGATCGCGATACTCGCCGGAATCCTGATCCTGGTGATGCCGCGGCTGCTCAACTACATCGTCGCGATCTACCTGATCGTCGTCGGCGTGATCGGGCTCGGAATCCTGCATTGACGGGCCGCGCCCGCGCCGCGACGGCGCGGACCTGACAGACCGCTCGAGCCGTCAGTCGCGCACGCACAGGGCCATCGCGCGTTCATCTTGCGTTGCGCTGCGGGATGGTCCAACCCCGCCCATCAGCTCGGCCGGCGCCGGGCACCAGATACGGACGGGATCGACATGGCGACCGGCAGCGCGAAGTGGGTCTATGCCTTCGGCGACGGCAAGGCGGAGGGCAAGTCGCAGATGCGCGACCTGCTCGGCGGCAAGGGCGCCAATCTCGCCGAGATGTCCAACCTGGGCCTGCCGGTCCCGCCGGGCTTCACGATCACCACCGAGGTCTGCACCTACTTCTACGATCACGGCAAATCCTATCCGCCGGAACTCAAGGATCAGGTCGCGGAAGCGCTCGCCCAGGTGGGCAAGCTCACCGGCCGCAAGTTCGGCGACGCGACGAACCCGCTGCTCGTGTCGGTCCGCTCGGGTGCGCGCGCCTCGATGCCCGGCATGATGGACACGGTCCTCAATCTCGGCCTCAACGACGAGACCGTCCTGGCCCTCGCCAAGGAGGCCGACGACGAGCGTTTCGCCTACGATTCGTACCGCCGTTTCATCACGATGTACTCGAACGTGGTGCTCGGCGTTGAGCACCACGCCTTCGAGGAGGCGCTGGAGCAGTACAAGGAGGGCAAGGGCTTCGACCTAGACACCGAGCTCGGCGCCGGCGACTGGAAGACCCTCATCCAGACCTACAAGAGCATCGTGCGCGACGAGCACGGCTCGGACTTCCCGCAGGGCGCGGACGACCAGCTCTGGGGCGCGATCGGCGCCGTGTTCAATTCGTGGATGATCCCCCGCGCGAAGAAGTACCGGGAGCTGAACAACATCCCGGAGAGCTGGGGCACGGCCGTCAACGTGCAGGCCATGGTGTTCGGCAACATGGGCGACACGTCGGCCACCGGCGTCGCCTTCACCCGCAACCCCTCCACCGGTGAGAAGGCGCTCTACGGCGAGTTCCTGATCAACGCGCAGGGCGAGGATGTCGTGGCGGGCATCCGCACCCCGCAGAACATCACCGAGAAGGCGCGGGAAGAGGCGGAGAGCGACAAGCCTTCCATGGAGAAGGCCATGCCCGAGAGCTTCGCGGAGCTGACCCGGATCTACGGGATCCTGGAGTCGCACTACCGCGACATGCAGGACATGGAATTCACCATCGAGAAGGGGAAGCTCTGGATGCTCCAGACCCGCAACGGCAAGCGCACGGCCAAGGCCGCCCTGCGCATCGCCGTTGATCTGGCGGGCGAGGGGCTGATCTCCCGCGAGGAGGCGATCGGCCGCGTCGAGCCCGGCGCCCTCGACCAACTCCTGCACCCGACCATCGACCCGAAGGCCGACCGCAGGGTGATCGCCTCCGGCCTGCCGGCCTCGCCCGGCGCGGCGACCGGCGAGATCGTATTCAATTCCGAGGACGCGGAGGCGCACCGCAAGGCCGAGCGCAAGTGCATCCTCGTCCGGATCGAGACCTCGCCCGAGGACATCCACGGCATGCACGCCGCCGAGGGCATCCTCACCACCCGCGGCGGCATGACCAGCCACGCCGCCGTGGTGGCCCGCGGCATGGGCAAGCCCTGCGTCTCCGGCGTCGGCTCGATCCGGATCGACTACAAGGCGCAGACCCTGACGGTCGGCGGCACGACGCTGAAGGCCGGCGACCGGATCACCATCGACGGGTCCACGGGCCAGGTGATCCAGGGCGAGGTGAAGATGCTGGAGCCCGAGCTGTCGGGCGACTTCGCCACGCTGATGGAGTGGGCCGACGCGATCCGCGGCATGAAGGTCCGCGCCAACGCCGACACGCCGACCGACGCCCGGACCGCGCGCAATTTCGGCGCCGAGGGCATCGGCCTCTGCCGCACCGAGCACATGTTCTTCGAGGGTGACCGCATCATCGCGGTCCGCGAGATGATCCTCGCCGACGACGCCGAGGGCCGACGGACGGCGCTGGCGAAGATCCTGCCCTACCAGCGGCAGGACTTCCTCGAGCTGTTCACGATCATGTCCGGCCTGCCGGTCACGATCCGCCTCCTCGACCCGCCGCTCCACGAGTTCCTGCCGCACACCGACGCCGAGGTCGCCGAGGTCGTGAAGGCGACGGGCGTCTCCGAGGAGAAGATCCGGCACCGGACGCGCGAGCTGTCCGAGCACAACCCGATGCTCGGCTTCCGCGGCTGCCGCCTCGCGATCGCCTTCCCGGAGATCGCCGAGATGCAGGCCCGCGCGATCTTCGAGGCCGCGGTCCAGGCGGCCGCCGATACCGGCAAGGCGGTGACGCCCGAGGTGATGGTGCCGCTGGTCTTCACCCGCGCCGAGTTCGACATCGTGAAGGCCCGCATCGACGCCATGGCGAAGGCCGTGGCCGAGGAGAAGGGCGCGACCCTCGACTATCAGGTCGGCACGATGATCGAGCTGCCGCGCGCGGCCCTCAAGGCCAACGAGATCGCCGAGACCGCGGAGTTCTTCTCCTTCGGCACCAACGACCTCACCCAGACGGCGCTGGGCATCTCCCGCGACGACGCCGCCACCTTCCTGGGCCCCTACACCCAGAAGGGCATCCTGCCGGCCGACCCGTTCATCACGATCGACCAGGAAGGCGTGGGCGAGCTGGTGCGCATCGGCGTCGAGCGCGGCCGCAAGACCCGGCCGGACATCAAGCTCGGCATCTGCGGCGAGCACGGCGGCGATCCCGCCTCGGTCGGCTTCTGCCAGGAGGTGGGACTCGATTACGTGTCCTGCTCGCCCTACCGGGTGCCGATTGCCCGGCTGGCGGCCGCCCAGGCGGCGCTCGGCAAGGTCGCCGGCAAGGAAGGCTGAGACCGGTCCGGGGGACGCCGAGCACGTCCCCCTTTCGGCTATCAACCTTCCGTATGAGGATCAGTGGAAAAATTCGCCTTTCGGTCGAACTCGCCTCTTTTTGAGGCGTTCTTCGATTGAACGGGTACGCCCGACGTGCGCCTAATCGGCCCGCGTCGGGTTCAGCATCGCCCGTCAGAAGCGGCCGCCACCATGTCCCACAGCCCATCGCCGCTGTGCCTCGCCGAGACCGAAGCGGTCGCGGCTGTCCCGAGCGTCGCCGTTCGCGCCTACCTCGCTCTCGTCGCCGGTCTCGGCGGTGTCGTCACGGCCGTGATGCTGATGATGTCGGTCGCGGCCAACAGCGGCAGCGAGGCGGAGCGCATCTCGGCGACGCAGGAAGACAGCTACGCGACCACGCTGGTCGGCGCGCTGGCGGTCAACCTGTCCAAGCCTCTGCGCTGAGCGGGTATCCGGCGTCGACCGCCCCGGGTGGCCCGGCCCACTGCGTGGCTCCGATCCGGACGTCCTGACGACGACGGTCGAATCACCGCGCCCCCGACACGGCCCGCGCGGCCGAGCCGGTGAAACGGGTCGGCAGGTCGTCGCCGGGGCTGCGGGGACTGAAGCGCGTAGTGACCCGGTCGGGCGCTGCGCCGACCACCGCGTCGGGCGCGGCGCCGCGCAGGCGCGTGGCGGCCACGTGCACGGGGGTCGCGCGGCTCGCCGGGGCAGCGCCCGGGCCGGCCGATACGGAGTCGAACAGGGCGCGCAGTTGCGCCTTGGCATCCGCGTCCGGAGCCACGAGGGAGCGGGCGCGAGCCGGAACCGCCGCCGCCGGCTTGTCGAGGGCGCGGATCTCGGCCGCCGGCGCGAGGTTGGCCATCCCGCGCTCCAGCGCCGCGAACTGCACAGGGCGGGGCGGCGGCAGGGGCATGTTCAGGCTCGCCGCGACGGCGGCCATATCGGCGGGGCGCCGCGGCGGGAGCGGTGCCGTGACGGCGGTCACGGTATCGTCGACGGCGACCGGCTGACTGGCGGTCAGGAGCGCCTTGGCGTCGGCGGGCCTGGTGTCGGAGGGCTTGGTCTCGGCGCCTTTCGCCTGCGCCCGCTCGGCCAGCGAGCCGCGCAGGGCGTCGTCGGCCGCGGGCGCCGCGTAGGCGAGGGCCGCGCGCGCGCCCGCCGGATCCTGCGGATCGGCGCTCGCCACGGCGACGACGGGCGCGCGGCGCGACTTCCGCGCCGTCTCCACCGGGGCCGGCACCGGCGCGGGTTCCGGTGCCGACCGGCCGCCGCCGAACAGGCTGGCCAGGAAGCCGAACAGGCCGGGCCCGTCCTCCTCCTCGCCGCTGGCCATCTGCGTCGTGAGGCCCGCCACGGTGCCGCCGCGGGCCAGGATCTCGGCCTTGGCCTCCTCGTAGCGAGGGAAGGGGCGGTTGTCGCTCGGGAGCAGGACGGTCTTGCCGTCCGGGAAGAGGCGGGCGAGCTGATCGTGGGTCATGCGCGGCCACATCCGCACCGAGCCCACGTCGAGGTGCACGAACGGCGTTCCGGCATGGGGGTACCAGCCGACGCCGCCGCGCTGCATCCGGAGACCGACCTCCCGGATCCGGTCGATCGACACGTCCGGCAGGAAGAAGTCCATCGCCTTGCCGAGCATGTGCTGGCTGTACTCGGCCACCATCCTGGAGCGGCGGCGCAGCATCGCGTTGGTGCCCGGCGACCGGTAGGCCGACACGACGTGGATCGGCTGCGTCGCCCCGACCTGGCGATAGGCCTCCCAGACCGTATCGAACAGCCGCGGGTCCATCTTTGTCGGCTCGTTGACCCGCCAGTCGCGCAGGAGCCAGTTCAGCTGCTCGAGAGCCGCGCGGTCGTAGCGCCCATCGCGCTTGAACGTGATGGTCGCGCTCTCCTGCGTGTGGGTGTGGTAGATCGACAGGGAGCGGGTGTCGCCGTTGGCGACCGCGTCCTCGGTCTCGGCCGTCCCGGCGATCAGTCCGAGCGCGAGGCTGGACAGGGCGAGAGTGAGGTGGCGAAGGGCGCGCGGGAGACTGGGCACGACGGTCCTGATCCTCTCCCGACAGCCTGACCCGACGCCTGTTGAACCGGGTTCGCGACCGAAACGGCTAAGGCTCGACCGTGGCGAAATCGTGCCCGGCTGTGCGGCCGCGCACCTGAAAGCTGCTGGTGGCGCGGGTGGGCTACCACCACCCGCGCGGCGCCGCCTGCTGCGGCGCGGGCGTCCAGAGGCCGGGCTCGCCGTATTCCGGCGCGCTGTCGGCACGGGCGGCGCGACGCTGGGCGCGGCGCGGCGTCTCCGCCTCCTCGTAGCGCCCGCCCGGCCACGCGTCGGCATCCGCGATCGGCCGCTCGGGCGCGCGGCGATGGACGGTCCGGGGCGCGGGCGGCTTCGGGGCGCGCTCGGCCTTGCGTCGCGCCGGCTCTTCCGGGAGCCTGGCGATCGCCGGACCGCCGCCGCCGGGCAGCCCGAGGGCCGCGCGCATCGGCGCGTCGTAGCCGTAGAGATCCGGCAGGGTGCGGTAGGTGCCGCCGTCGTCCACGAACGCCGTGAAGTAGGCGAGGTGGACCGGCAGCTTCTCCGGCAGCCGGATGGTGCGCTCGCCCTTGCCGATCAGCTTCTTCAGCCGATCCGCGGACCAGTTCGGCAGCACCGCGTCGGCGAGGCGGAACGGGTCGTCGACGCGGACGCAGCCGTGGCTGAAATCGCGCTTCGCGGCCGAGAACAGCGAGCGGTTCGGCGTGTCGTGCAGGTAGACCGCGTGCTGGTTCGGGAACATGAATTTGATGAAGCCGAGCGCGTTGCGCTCCCCCGGGGGCTGGCGCAGCGAGATGTGCCCGCCGCGACGGACGACCTCGTAGCCGCCCCAGGTCTTGCCGCCGTAGCCGGCGAGCTTCGGCGCCATCGTCTTCAGGATCGACGGCGGGACGTACCAGGACGGGTTGACGACCGCATACTCCATCATCCCGGAGAACAGCGGCGTGCGCGATTCCGGCTTGCCGACGATGACCCGCGCCTCGTCGCGCATCACACCGCCCCGGTAGGCGCGCAGGCGATACTCCGGCACGTTGACGAGGATGTAATCCGGCCCCAGATCGCCCGGGAGCCAGCGCCACCGCTCCATGTTGACGATGAGTTCGGCCTCACCGCCCGTCGGGCGCGCCGTGCGGCCGGCATCGGCGAGGGCGAGCACCGTCTGGACGTTCAGGACGCCGTTCCCAGGTAGGCCGCGGCCGCGCTGGAACTTGGCCACCGCGTCGGCGACCATGGAATCGTACTCCTCCGGCTCGCCGGGCCCCTTGTCCAGGGTCGCGGCCGGACGGCTTTCGAGGTTGAAATGTGCCCGCAGCAGCGGGACGCGGGCATCGCGCATGCCGACGCGCAGGGCCGGCCCGGCCGGGAGGCGCAGCGGCTTCACCGCGGTCGGCGCAGGCCCCCGCAGGCTGGCGAGCCGCGCCTTCAGCGCGAGATAGCCCGGAGTCGCCGGGTTGTAGGCCTGCAGTGTCTCGCCGGCTTTCGCGCCGGCCTCGTCGAGCTTCGCCAGGACGTCGTTGCCGGCCGGCAGATCGAGGTGCGGGGTGATCAGCCGCGAGATCGAGGCCAGGTTGATCCGGCCGCCGCGGGCGTCCCGGGCATAGAGAACCGCCGCCGCGGACAGGCGCAGATCGGCGTCGGCGACCGCCTTCTCGTCCGGTTTGTCGGCGAGCGCCGGGACCGTGTAGGCGCGGGGGTCGAGCCCGTCCTCGGCGGCGGCCGCCAGCCGCGCCGACACCGCCTTCGCGGCGTCGGTCCAGGCCCCGCCGGAGATCCAGAGCGGCTTGAAGCTGCGGGCCTCGTAGAAGCTCCGGATCGCGCCGCGGTCCTTGCCGGCGAGGCGGAGCAGCAGGGGCGCGGCATCCGCGAACCGGGCGAAGATTGCGGCGCCGAGCGGGTCCGTCGGGGCGACCGGGGCCGCCGCGGCGGGAGCCGGGGACGGCTCGGCCGCCGGCGCCTCAGGCTTGTAGTCGGGAAGGGCGGTCGCGGCGGGCGCCGACGGGTCCGCCGGCGCGGGCGCCGCCGGCCCCGGCGCGGCAGTGGGCGGGGTCGCGGGGACATCGGTGGCCGGCTGGTCCAGCGCGGCCGTCGCGGCGCGGAGGGAGCCGGCCGGTGCCAGCGTGCCACCGAGAAGGGCGGCCAGCGCGATGAGGCTGGAGCGCGGGACGCGCATTGTGATCTCCCGGGGCGCGGCGGCAGGACCGCACGCTCAGATTGTGATTATCCGCGCAAGCGTGGCTTTGAGCAACCGCAGTTATCGCGAATAGAGGCTCGGTCCTGCAGATGAATGTGTCATTTCTAATGCTGCTCAGCTTACGATCCGCTCAATCATCTGCCGGCGCGACGCAGCAGGGCCGAGAATTTCAGCGACCGTGGCCGAAACGAATGCGCGCGGTGCGCTAGCGCACGCCGCGCTCGATCAGGCCGCGTCCTCGGTTTTATCGTCCTCCTCCAGCCCCAGATCCTTGAGCTTGCGGTAGAGGGTGGAGCGTCCGATGCCGAGGCGGCGCGAGACCTCGGACATCCGCTGCCGGTAGAACTGGAGCGCGAAGCGGATAATCTCCGCCTCCAGGACGTCCATCGGCTTCATCTCGCCGGTCTCCTCGGCGACGAGCGACATAGCGTGCGGGTCGCGGACCTCGACGCGGACGATCTCCCGCACCGGTTCGGGGGCGTAGGCCGGCATCTGCGGCTGGACCGGCGCTGCCGGGATCCGCACGTCGAAGCCCTCGACCTGCGCGGCGATCTGGGGGAATTCGGAGACGGTCAACTCGTCGCCGTCCGCCAGCACGACGGCGCGGAACAGGGCGTTCTCCAGCTGCCGGACGTTGCCCGGCCAGGGATAGCGCGTGAGCAGGGCCATGGCCTCCGGGCTGATCGCCCGCACGCGCTTGCCTTCCTCGGCCGAGAACCGCGCGCAGAACGAGCGGACGAGGTCCGGGATGTCCTCGCGGCGCGCCCGCAGGGGCGGCAGCGTCATCGGGAAGACGTTCAGGCGGTAGTAGAGATCCTCGCGGAACTTGCCCTGCTTCACGAGGTCGAGCAGCGACCGGTTCGTCGCCGAGACGAGTCGGATGTCCACCCGCACCGAGCGCTTGCCGCCGACGGGATCGACCTCGCCCTCCTGGAGGGCCCGGAGCAGCTTCACCTGCGCGTCGAGGGGCAACTCACCGATCTCGTCCAGGAACAGGGTCCCGCCCGAGGCCTCGACGAACTTGCCGGCGTGCTTCTCGGTGGCGCCGGTGAACGCCCCCTTCTCGTGGCCGAACAAAGTGGATTCCACCAGGTTCTCCGGGATCGCCCCGCAATTGACGGTCACGAAAGGCTTGCCGCGCCGGTCGCCGGACCCCTGGATCGCCCGGGCCAGGACCTCCTTGCCGACGCCGGACTCGCCCTCGATCAGAACGGGGATGTTCGACTTCGCCGCCCGCTCGGCGAGGCGGATCACCCGCTCCATGTCGGGGCTCTTCGAGGTGAGATCCTTGAAGGTGAGCGCCCCGGAGGCGCGGCGGCGCATGCGGCGCACCTCCTCCTCAAGCGTGTCGACCCGCAGGGCATTCTTGATCGAGACCTGGAGCCGCTCCGCGCCCGCCGGTTTGACCACGAAATCCACGGCGCCGGCCCGCATGGCGCTGACCACAGTGTCGATGGAGCCGTTGGAGGTCTGGACGATGACCGGCGTGGCGAGGCCGCTCTTGCGCATCTCGGCCAGGACACCGAGCCCGTCGAGCCCCGGCATCACGAGGTCGAGGAGCACGACATCCGCACCCTCGGATCGCAGCAGGGTCAGCGCGTCCGCACCGGTCTCGGCGATCCGCGCCTCGAAGCCGAAGCGGCGCACGGCCGCCTCGGCCAGGCGCCGCTGGACCGGATCGTCATCCACGATGAGCACGGTGGCGGACATGGCGGCTCCCTGAACGGCGCGCGAAGGCCGGACACGCGACGCGGGCTCGACCCGGTCGCGGCCTTCCGATTCGGCGACTGTTTCGTTTCGAGCCGTAGGGTGACCGACAGTCGTAAAGTGCCGCTTAACGACGTTTGCGCCGCATCGTCACCGATCGCGCGCCGGTCCGACGGTCCCTCCGCGTTGAACGCGTGGCGGCACGCTCGATATCAGGGTACGGGGCCGGAGCCCTTGGAGAGGATCGCACACCATGATGCCGAGCCACACCGCCTCGCCGGTGACTGTCCGCCTGCCGGAGAGCGTGAGTGCCGCGCGCGCCGCCGCGAAGGCTGCCGACCTCGGCCATCTTCCGGAATGGGACCTCACGGATCTCTATTCCGGCCTCGATGATCCGAACTTCTCCGGCGACATGACCCGCGCCGAGGAGGAGTGCCGCCGCTTCTCCGAGACCTACGCCGGCCGGATCGCGGAGCTCGCCGCGGGCCCGGACGCGTCCGCGCGGCTGGCCGAGGCGGTGCGCGCCTACGAGGGCATCGAGGACCTGCTGGGCAAGCTCATGTCCTTCGCGGGTCTCGTCTATTCCGGCGACACCACCGACGAGGCGCGCGCCAAGTTCTACGGCGACACCCGCGAGCGGCTGACCAGCGCCTCGGCGGATCTCCTCTTCTTCGCCCTGGAGCTGAACCGCGTCGACGATACGGCCATGAACGCCGCGATGGCCGAAGGGCCGCTCGCCCACTACGCCCCGTGGATCGAGGACCTGCGGCGGGAGAAGCCGCACCAGCTCGACGATCGCACCGAGAAGCTGTTCCTCGAGAAGTCGGTCACGTCGAACGCCGCCTGGGACCGGCTGTTCAACGAAACGATCGCCGCGCTGCGCTTCACCGTGCAGGGCGAGGAGATGCCGCTGGAGCCGACGCTCAACAAGCTTCAGGATCCGGACGGCGCGGTCCGCAAGGAGGCGGCCGGCGCGATCAGCGCGGTCCTGCGCGGTCAGCTGCGGGTGTTCACGCTCATCACCAACACGCTGGCGAAGGACAAGGAGATCAGCGACCGCTGGCGCGGGTTCAAGGACGTCGCAGACGCGCGCCACCTGTCGAACCGGGTCGAGCCCGAGGTGGTGGAAGCCCTCGTCGACGCCGTGCGGGCGGCCTATCCCCGCCTGTCCCACCGCTACTACACGCTCAAGGCGAAGTGGTTCGGGCAGGAGGCTCTGCCCTACTGGGACCGCAACGCGCCGCTGCCCCGCGTCGAGCAGCGCACGATCCCGTGGACGGAGGCCCGCGACACGGTGCTGTCCGCCTACGACGCCTTCTCGCCGAAGATGGCGGGGATCGCGCGGCGCTTCTTCGACGAGCGCTGGATCGACGCACCGACCCGTCCCGGCAAGGCGCCGGGCGCCTTCGCGCATCCGACCGTGCCCTCCGTCCACCCCTATGTGCTGGTCAACTACCAGGGCAAGCCGCGGGACGTGATGACGCTGGCGCACGAGTTGGGCCACGGCGTCCACCAGGTGCTCGCCGGGCCGAACGGCGCCCTCATGGCGCCGACGCCCCTGACGCTGGCCGAGACGGCGAGCGTCTTCGGCGAGATGCTGACCTTCCGTCGGCTCCTCGCCGCGACCACGGACACGACCCAGCGTCGGGCCATGCTCGCCGCCAAGGTCGAGGACATGATCAACACGGTGGTGCGCCAGATCGCCTTCTACTCGTTCGAGCGGAAGGTCCATCTCGCCCGCGCCAAGGGCGAGCTGACCACAGATCAGATCAACGCGCTGTGGCTGTCCGTCCAGGCAGAATCGCTCGGTCCGGCCATCACGCTGGATTCCGGCTACGAGCCGTTCTGGGCCTACATCCCGCACTTCATCCACTCGCCGTTCTACGTCTACGCCTACGCGTTCGGCGACTGCCTGGTGAACTCGCTCTACGGCGTCTACGCCCGGGCGGAGGACGGCTTCGTGGACCGCTACTTCGCGTTGCTCGCGGCCGGTGGCTCGAAGCCATACGGCGAGCTGCTCGCGCCCTTCGGCCTCGACGCCAAGGACCCGGGCTTCTGGCAGATCGGGCTCGGCATGATCGAGAGCATGATCGTCGAGCTCGAGAGCATGGAAGGACAGGCCTGAGCCGAGCGCCGCGGACCCCGTCGGCCCCCGCGGCGCAGGGACCCACGCCCCTGGTTCGCGGCCGGGGGCGGCTTATCTGCGCATCATCGTCAGACAAGCAGATCGAGTGATGGCCGAGACCGACCGCGAAGCCAACCGCTTCTCCGCCCGCGCCGGGCGCTACGCCAGCGTGGGCGCCAACGTCGGCGGCGTCGCCGCCCGGATGGCCGTGGCACGGCTGTTCGGAAAGGAGGGCACTACCAACGCCGCCGCCCTGGCGCAGGCGCTGGGCGGCCTGAAGGGCCCGATCATGAAGGTGGCCCAGCTGCTGGCCACCGTTCCGGACCTGCTCCCGCCCGAATACGCGACCGAGCTGCAGAAGCTTCAGGCGGACGCTCCGCCGATGGGCGCGGCCTTCGTCCGGCGCCGGATGCAGTCGGAGCTCGGCGCCGGCTGGCAGGAGCGCTTCGGCAGCTTCGACCTCAAACCCGCGGCGGCGGCCTCGCTGGGCCAAGTCCATCGCGCGACCACCAAGGACGGCGAACGTCTCGCCTGCAAGCTCCAGTACCCGGACATGCAGTCGGCCGTGGAGGCCGACCTGAAGCAGCTGGAGGTCGCGTTCGCGCTGCACCGCCGGATGAACACGTGGCTCGACACGCGCGAGATCGCGAAGGAGATCGGCGCCCGGGTGCGCGAGGAGCTCGACTACGAGCGCGAGGCCAAGCACGCGGCGCTCTACGGGGCCGTGCTGAAGGACATCGCGGCGGTGCGCGTGCCGCGCGTCTTTCCGGAGCTCTCGACGAAGCGTCTGCTCACGCTCGGCTGGCTCGACGGGGACAAGATCCTGGGCTTCGCCGACGAGCCGGTCGAGGTGCGCAACCGGATCGCCCAGGCGATGTTCAAGGCGTGGTGGCACCCGTTCAGCCGGGCAGCGGTGATCCACGGCGACCCGCATCTGGGCAATTACACCGTGTTCTCGGACGCCGGCGAGGCCGCGGGAATCAACCTGCTGGACTACGGCTGCGTTCGGATCTTCCATCCGCGCTTCGTCGGCGGCGTCGTGGATCTCTACCGCGGCCTGTTGGAGAACGACGATGCCCGCATCGTCCACGCCTACGAGGTCTGGGGATTCAAGGATCTCGACAAGGAGAAGATCGAGATCCTGAACATCTGGGCCCGCTTCATCTACGGGCCGCTGCTCGAAGACCGTACTCGCACCGTCGCCGACGGCGTGAAGCCGGGGGAGTACGGTCGCCGACAGGCCTTCCAAGTCCATCAGGCCCTGAAGGAGCGCGGGCCCGTGACTGTCCCGCAGGAATTCGTCTTCATGGATCGCGCGGCCGTGGGGCTGGGCGCCGTGTTCCTCCACCTCAGATCTGAGCTCAACTACCACCGGTTGTTCGAGGCCGAGATCGAGCATTTCTCGCTGGACGAACTCACGAAACGCCAGGGCCGGGCACTCACCGAAGCCGGTCTGCCGAAACCGGCCTGATTCGACGCGAAGATGCACCGGGAGAGCGATCAACTTGCGTGCGTCCGATTGCGGCAGGTAAACGCTTGAGCTACATCCGACCGCGACCGCAAGAAGTCGCGTCTTAGGGAAACGAGCGCACGATGGCCGAGAGTGACACGGTGGCCGGGCACACCTACAGCCCGGCGATGGACGCGACGACGCACGAGCAGACCTATCGCGGATTTGTCCGGTTCGTCGAAATCGCCACTGGCGTCGTCATCTGCTGGGTGCTGGCCCTCGCCATCGGCGGGATCCGCGAGGCGTGGCTGCTGGCCATCGTCGGCGTGATCGCCTCCGGAGCCGCGGGCGCGGTGGGCGCCCTCGCGCCGGCCGTGGGGTGGAAGGCCCCGCTGGTCGTCGGCATTCTCCTGGTCCTCTACCTGTTCTTCGCCTGAGAGGGCCGTGGGCGGCGGCGTCGAGCGTCGCCGCGGATGACGAACCCGCTCGCGTTCGCCGGGCGGGTCGCTGACACATTGTTGGCAATTAAATTGGGCGCAAGTTACATTCCGGCCGCATCCATCGCGGTATCGTAGATCCGCCTCTCGAAAAGCTGCGCCGGTTCGCGCATTCGAAAGGCCGAGCTTTTCCAGGGGAACCCTCGCATGCGCATTGCTGTGCTGTCCGAGACGGACTCCGCGGAGCCGCGCGTCGCCGCGGTTCCTGAGACCGTCAAGAAGTTCAAGACTCTCGGTGCCGACGTCGTGGTGCAGTCCGGGGCCGGTCAAAAGGCCGGAATCCTGGACTCCGAGTACGAGGCCGCCGGCGCCAGCATCGCTGGGAGCGCCGCCGATGCTGCCGGGGATGCCGACCTCGTGCTCAAGGTCCGGCGCCCGAGCGCCGAGGAGCTGCCGCAGTTGAAGCGCGGCGCCACCGTGATCGCGATCATGGACCCCTACGGCAACGAGGACGCCCTCAAGGCGATGGCCGAGGCGGGGATCAACGGCTTCGCCATGGAGCTGATGCCCCGCATCACCCGCGCGCAGGTGATGGACGTCCTGTCCTCGCAGGCGAATCTCGCCGGCTACCGCGCGGTCGTCGACGGCGCCGCCGAGTACGGGCGGGCCATGCCGATGATGATGACCGCCGCCGGCACCGTGCCGGCCGCCCGCGTCTTCGTCATGGGCGTCGGCGTGGCCGGCCTCCAGGCCATCGCGACAGCCCGCCGGCTCGGCGCGGTCGTCACCGCCACCGATGTCCGGCCCGCCACCAAGGAGCAGGTCGAATCGCTCGGCGCCAAATTCGTCGCCGTCGAGGACGACGAATTCAAGCAGGCCGAGACGGCCGGCGGTTACGCCAAGGAGATGTCAGCCGAGTACCAGAAGAAGCAGGCGGAGCTGGTCAAGGGCCACATCGCCAAGCAGGACATCGTCATCACCACCGCACTGATCCCGGGCCGGCCGGCGCCGAAGCTGGTCTCCGAGGAGATGGTGGCGTCGATGAAGCCGGGTTCGGTCCTCGTCGATCTTGCGGTGGAGCGCGGCGGCAACGTCGCCGGCGCCAAGGCTGGCGAGGTCGTCACGAACGATCGCGGCGTGAAGATCGTCGGCCACGTCAACGTGCCGGGGCGGCTCGCCGCCACCTCGTCGAGCCTCTACTCTCGCAACCTCTACGCCTTCGTCGAGACCCTGATCGACAAGGAATCGAAGGCGCTGGCCATCAACTGGGACGACGAGCTGGTGAAGGCCACGAACCTCACCCGAGACGGCTCGGTCGTCCACGCATCCTTCCAGCCCAAGACCGATGGCGCAGCCTCGGAAGCCGCCTCCGTGGGGCTGGCCAAGTCGGAGGCCAGCAAGGCGTCCGGTGCGGCCACCCCGGCAGGCGCGCAGTGAAGCCTGGCCGAGAGGAGTAGCAGAATGGCAAACGTCATCGTCCCTCCCGATCAGGCGGCCGATCAGGCCCGCGTGCTGGCCGACGCCGCGCGCGCCGCGGCCGCGGTGGCGCGCAACGCCGCCGACCAGGCGCAGGTCATCGCCGACGGCATGGGCCACGGGCTCAGCGCCGCCACCGGCGGCGCGGTCGATCCGACCGTGTTCCGGCTCGCGATCTTCGTGCTGGCGATCTTCGTCGGCTACTACGTGGTCTGGTCGGTGACCCCGGCCCTGCACACCCCGCTCATGTCGGTGACCAACGCGATCTCGTCGGTGATCATCGTCGGCGCTATCCTGGCGGTCGGCGTTCCGCTGATCGAGAAGGGCACGGGCCTCGCCCGGTTCTTCGGCTTCATCGGCATCGTGCTCGCCAGCGTGAACATCTTCGGCGGCTTCCTCGTCACGCAGCGCATGCTCGGCATGTACAAGAAGAAGGGCTGAGCCGGTGTCAGAGAACGTCTCCTCCCTTCTCTATATCGTCGCCGGCGTCCTGTTCATCATGGCGCTGCGGGGGCTCTCGCACCCCACGACCTCCCGGCAGGGCAACCTGTACGGCATGGTCGGCATGGGGCTCGCCATCCTGACCACTCTGGTCGGCCACCCGCCGGCGGGTGCCGGCGCCTGGATCCTCGTCCTGCTGGGCTTAGGGCTCGGCGGCGGCGCCGGCGCGGTGATCGCCAAGCGCGTGCCGATGACCGCGATGCCGCAGCTCGTGGCGGCCTTCCACTCGCTGGTCGGCCTCGCGGCCGTCTTCGTGGCCGCGGGCGCCCTCTACGCACCGCAAGCGTTCGGCATCATCGAGAACGGGCACTTCCACAAGCAGTCGCTGTTCGAGATGGGTCTCGGCGTGGCCATCGGCGCCATCACCTTCACCGGCTCGGTGATCGCCTTCGCCAAGCTCGACGGGCGCATGTCCGGCAAGCCGATCATGCTGCCTCAGCGCCACCTCATCAACGCGCTGCTGGCCGCCGGCCTCGTGCTGCTGATCGCCCTGTTCATCGGCACCGAGTCGAAGGCGATCTTCTGGCTGATCGTCATCGCCTCGCTGGTGCTCGGCGGCCTGATCATCATCCCGATCGGCGGCGCCGATATGCCGGTGGTCGTGTCGATGCTCAACTCGTACTCGGGCTGGGCGGCGGCCGGGATCGGCTTCACCCTGGGCAACCTCGCGCTGATCATCACCGGCTCGCTGGTCGGGTCCTCGGGCGCGATCCTGTCCTACATCATGTGCCACGCGATGAACCGGTCGTTCATCTCGGTGATCCTCGGCGGCTTCGGTGGCGACACCGCCGCGGCCGGCACCGGCCAGGTCGAGACCCGGCCCGTGAAGCAGGGTTCGGCCGACGACGCGGCCTACATCATGAAGAACGCCGAGCGGGTCATCATCGTCCCGGGCTACGGCATGGCGGTCGCCCAGGCGCAGCACTCCCTGCGCGAGATGGCCGACATGCTGAAGAAGGAGGGCGTCGACGTGAAGTATGCCATCCACCCGGTGGCGGGCCGCATGCCGGGCCACATGAACGTGCTGCTCGCCGAGGCCAACGTGCCCTACGACGAGGTCTTCGAACTGGAGGACATCAACGGTGAGTTCCCGCAGGCGGACGTCGCCTTCGTGATCGGCGCCAACGACGTCACCAACCCGGCCGCCAAGACCGACAAGGCCTCGCCGATCTACGGCATGCCGATCCTCGACGTGGAGAAGGCCAAGACCGTGCTGTTCATCAAGCGCGGCATGGGCTCCGGCTACGCGGGTGTCGAGAACGAGGTGTTCTTCCGCGACAACACCATGATGCTGTTCGGCGACGCCAAGAAGGTCGTGGACAGCGTGCTGAAGTCGCTCTGAGACCCAGGTCTCCGGCAGCGTCGAGGGGCGGGCAGCGATGCCCGCCCTTTCTCGTTGTGGCGATCGGGTTCACCGTCGCTGTTGCGGCGGGGCGCAAGATTCCCCGCGCCGGCCGGTGTAGGGTGGCGCCCGTGTCGTCCGCTCCGCTCCTCGCCGAATTGCCGCCCTTCCTGGGTGTGGCCGCCTCCGTGACCGGCCGGCGCTGGCAGGAGCGCTGCGGCGGCGCGGCCGTCCAGAATCACATCGCCAAGATGGTCCAGGCCCACGGCCTGCCGGAACTGCTGGCCCGGGTGCTCGCGGGACGCGGGATCGTACCGGAGGCGGCGCCCCGCCACCTCGCCCCGCGCCTGCGGGACCTGATGCCGGATCCGGACACGCTGCTCGACATGGAGGCGGCCGTCCGCCGACTCGTTCGGGCGGTGAAGCGCGGGGAGACCGTGGCGGTTTTCGGCGATTACGACGTCGACGGCGCCGCGAGCGCGGCCCTGCTCGCCGGATACCTCCGCGAGCTGGGTTTGCGCGCGCCGATCCACATTCCCGACCGGATCACCGAGGGCTACGGACCCAACATCGCGGCGATCACCGCGCTCGCGGCCGAGGGCGCGACGCTCCTTATCTGCGTCGATTGCGGGACGAGCGGCCACGCGCCCCTGGAGGAGGCCGAGAAATCCGGCCTGGACGTCATCGTCCTCGACCACCACGCGGCCTCCGAGGTGCTCCCGCCGGCTCGCGCCGTGGTCAACCCGAATCGCCTCGACGACCTCTCGGGCCTCGGCCATCTCTGCGCCGCCGGCATCGTGTTCCTGACCCTGGTCGCGCTGAACCGCGCCCTGCGGCAGGACGGCTTCTTCGGCGGCCATCGTCCCGAACCGCAGCTCACCGACGCCCTCGATCTCGTCGCCCTGGCGACCGTTGCCGACGTTGTGCCCCTCACGGGCCTCAACCGGGCCTTCGTGACCCAGGGCCTCACGGTGATGCGCCATCGCGGCCGCACCGGGCTCGCGGCGCTGCTGGACGCCGCCTCGCTCGGCGAGCCGCCGGAAGCCTGGCACCTCGGCTTCGTCCTCGGGCCGCGCATCAATGCCGGGGGCCGCATCGGCGATTCGGCACTGGGCGCCCGCCTGCTGACCACGGCGGACCCGAGCGAGGCGGCCCGGATCGCCGCCGACCTCGATCGGCTGAACCGCGAGCGCCAGGCGATCGAGGCGCAGGCCGTCCAGGAGGCCGAGGCCGAGATGGACCGGGCGCTGACGCTGGATCCGGCCCGCACCGTGCTGGTGATCGCCAGCGCCGAGTGGCACCCCGGCATCGTCGGCCTCATCGCCTCGCGGTTGAAGGAGCGCTTCAACCGCCCGGCCTTCGCGTTCGCGATCCGCCCGGACGGCACCGCCACGGGGTCTGGGCGCTCGATCCCGGGCGCGGATCTCGGGCTCGCGGTCCGCGCCTGCGTCGAGGCCCGGCTCGCCAGCAAGGGCGGCGGCCACGCCATGGCGGCCGGCGTCACCGTGCGGGCCGACGACATCCCACGCTTCGAGGCGCACCTGGCGATGCTGCTCGGGGCGAGCGTCGCGGTGGCCCGCGCGGCCGACGCCCTGCTGATCGACGGCGGCCTCAGCGCCGGCGGCGCCACCGCGGAGACGGTCCGGCTGCTGCAGCAGGCCGGCCCGTTCGGCCAGGGCGCGCCCGAGCCGCTCTTCGCGCTGGGCCGGCATCGCCTCGTCGATGCCGGCGTGGTCGGCTCGAACCATGTCAGGGCGCGACTGCGCAGCCGCGACGGTCAGGTGGTCGGGGCGATCTGCTTCCGCGCGGCCGAACGGCCGCTCGGCCTCGCCCTCCTGAACGGGATCGGCCGAGAGATGCACGTGGCCGGGACCCTCTCCTGCGACCGCTGGCGCGGCGCCGAGCGGGCCCAGCTCCGGATCGTCGATCTCGCGCGGTCCGAACCCTGAGACGCCCCGGCGTCAGGTCCCGGCCATCACGAGCGCCCAGAAGCGCTTGTACCGCGTCGTGGGTGCATCGACCCGGGCGATCCCGATCCTGCGGATTTGCGGGAGCAGCATGTTCTTGTTGTGCTCGGGGCTCGCCTTCCAGCGGGCGAGCACCTGTTCCAGGGTCTCGGAGCCGGCGCTGAGATTCTCGGCTGCCCAGGATCTCGCGAGACCGGCCGACGCCATGCGCGAGGTGAAGCTGCCGCCGGCATCGTGGCTGAGCTGGCCGCGGCGGGCGTTGTTGCCGGCCTGGAAGGCGGCCGCCTTCACGAGAGCCGGATCGACCACGACCGGGCTCAGGCCGTGCTGGACCCGGTAGGCCGAGATCGCCGCGGCGGCCGCGACCTCGTCGAGCACGGCGGTGTGCGTCGCGTTCTCGACAGAGGACTCGGGAAGGACCGAGAGACCGCCGCACCCGGTGAGGGCCAGCAGGAGGGCGGCGGCGATGGCGCGACTGAGTTTGGGCACGGTCCGGACGGCGTTGCGTGAGACGGGATCGCTTCCCTCCGGCGCGGTTGCGGCGAAAGCGCGGCGCGCGGCGCGCCGGCAGGATCCCGCCGACCGGCGTGGCGCCAGAGCCACGCCCGGCCGCGGATCAGGCCGCGAGTTCAAGCTGCGGATTCAGGCCGCCAGGGCGCTGCCTTTGAGCATGGAGGGCGCGAAGGCCCGCAGGAGATCCGGATCCAGATGCCCGGCGCTGTCCGTCATGATCGACAGCGCCTCGGCGGGCGAGGCGGGCTGCCGATAGGTCCGCCGCTCGGTCAGCGCGGAGAACACGTCGCAGATCGTCACGATCCGCACGAGGTCGGAGATCGCGGGGCCGGACAGCCGATCGGGATATCCTTTCCCGTCCAGACGCTCGTGGTGGTGGCGGACCACGTCGATCACCGCGTCCTCGAAATCGCCGTGCGCCCGGAGCAGATCGGCGCCGATGTCGGGATGGCGCTGCATCAGCCGCAATTCCTCGGCGTTGAGCGGCCCCGGCTTGTTGAGGATCTCCACGGGGATGCGCGCCTTGCCGATGTCGTGCAGGAGCGCCGACCGCACCAGCAGTGCGAGATCGGTCTGACCGAGCCCGATCTGCGAGCCGAACGTGGCGGCATGGCCCGCGACGCCGAGGGTGTGCTGATAGACGCCAATCTCGTGGCGCCAGACCTCGGCAAGCCACTCGGAGATCCCGACCTCGGAGATGGCCGCCAGAACGAGCTCGGTCCCGCGATCCGCGTCGGCGCGCTGCAGCCGGGCCCCGAGGGCGGCGCTGTCGAAGATCTCGGCGACGACGGCGGTCGCGCCCGAGACGCGCTCCAGGAGCCGGCGCTGCCGCAGCTCTGCGGACCGCGTCGCCTCCTCGATCATGGCGAAGACGTTCGCCAGAACGAGTTGCCGGGGCGAGGCGGCCGGCAGCTGACGCAGATAGCGGGTAGCCGGCATGGGTTCGCCGCGCACGAGGACGAGGCGCGGAACCGGCGGTCCGTGTTGGGGGAGGGTCGACTGCACTCTGGCGGTCTGGGCCGGCGGCAGGTCGAGGATGACGAGGTGCGGGCGGCCTGACGGTAGCGGCGCGCCGGGCGGGATCGACCAGCAGTTCATCACGAGCGCGATGGCACGCTCGAGGGCCGATCGTTCGGACGGGCGGTCCGATACGAGGAGGACGAAGGGGCCGTCCGAGAAAACCGAGGCTGCGCCGAGGGCCAACGCGGTAGCTCCTCGCCCGCACGGTCAACGATCGGTTCACCCTACGCGTAAAATTTGAGGAAAGCGTTACCCCTACGCACTCTCTGGTATCGCGGATCCAGCTCTGACTTCAGGCGAGCTTGGCGTTCGCGACGTCGGCGGTCGGCTCGACAGTGTTCCGGGCACGGTCGGCGGAGAGGAAGTCCGCGAACTTGACGGTGAGCAGCGCCTGGCAGGCGGCGAAGGCGACAAAGATGGCGAGGAAGCTGGCGATCATCGGATTCTCCGGCGCGGTCTGGAACCGCCTCATGTTGCGACGCAATGCGTGCCATGCTGCTGCGCAACTTGGTATGCCAGATTACGAATACCGATTATGTCGAACATGCATGGGGCGCGCAGATCGAGCCCACAAAGTTCGGATTGTTGCCCAGTCATGCATAAAAATGCACAACCGATCAGCTTTGAAAGGTTGTGGCCTCGCCGAACATGTTCTGCAGTGCATCAACGCTTGCGCGCGATTTATATTCAGGCGCGTGCTGAGCTTGTGTGATAGCCGGCGCGGCAAACGAGGGTTCCCCCCGAGCGCCGCTCGCGCCCTTGGCCCATCATCATGCCGCACAGGCACGAGGTGTCGTCCGGGCCGGGCGATCCGTCAGGCGAGGACTGAACGGTCGCTCAATCCAGATAATCGCCGTAGGTGTCGACGTGCTGCGCGAGACCCAGACCGTGCTCGCGAACGAGTCTCTCGGCCAGATCGGCATCACGGGCTTCGAGCGCCGAGATGATGGCGACGTGCTCCCGGATGGAGCGCTCCGCCCGATCGCCCTGCCGGAGCGCGGTGCTGCGGATGCCGCGCACGTGCATGAGCAAATTGCTGGTCAGATCGGCGATCGCCTCGCAGTGACCCAGCGCGATGATCCGCTGATGGAATCGGATGTTCGCGTCCGAATACTCGTCCATGTGTTCGGACGGCTGGCCCTCGAAGAACTCGGGGAAGGATTCGCGCAGCGAGCGGAGCTGGCCGTCGGTGGCGCGCGCGCAGGCGAGGCGTGCCGCCATGCTCTCCAGCGCCGTCCAGGCGTGGATCATGCTGACGATCTCGCGCTTGTTCTTCTTGATCACGAAGACGCCGCGCCGGGCCTCGGAGCGGACGAAGCCTTCCTGCTCCAGAACCGTCAGGGCCTCCCGCACCGGGGTGCGGCTGACACCGAGATCCTGCGACAGCTTGCGCTCGTCGAGCCGCACCTCGTCCGGACGCCCGTAGATGTCCATGTTGGTGATGGCCGTCTTGAGCGCCTCGTAGGCCAATGTCCGGAGACTGGAGCTGGCGACGATGGGCTTCACGCTCAGCGGTTCGGAATTCGACATCCCTCGTCCAGTCAGCTCACACGCATGATGTCTCGCACGCATTCTCTGTCGTGCGCTCTCAAACGACCTAACCCAAACCTTTGCGAGATCCTAGTCGATCGCGGAGCGGTCCCACAGACCTGTGACCATTGCCGGCGCTCGGCACCTGAAAAATTGGCCGCGGCGCGACCATCACCCGTCGCCTAGCGCGACACGTTCGGGAAGGCGATTTAATCCCCGGTCGCGAACCTGTGTTTTTTTGCAGGTTTGATTGACACCCCGGGATTAAATCAGCACCATCTTGCTGGCATACCGTCGACCATCGGACATCAAGGCCGACTCGGCGTCGGATGCTGCTGTACTGCAGAGATTATTTGTCTGCGGGCCAAGAATTTTTCGAAGAATTCCGATCACGTTGTTCTGACAAGCTGCGCCGTGGCAGGGCATAAGCCCGGTTCGAGCGCGAACGCCGACAAGAATACTGCCAAGAGGGAACGGTATGTCCGAGATCGTCAAACCGGTTGGGCGCGGCCGCTGGCTGCAACTCGCCTTCGGCGTCGTCTGCATGTGCATGATTGCCAATATGCAGTACGGCTGGACCTTCTTCGTGAGCCCGATGCAGGAGCGGCACGGCTGGGATCGCGCGGCGATCCAGGTGGCGTTCACGCTGTTCGTCGTCACCGAGACGTGGCTGGTCCCGATCGAGGGCTGGTTCGTGGACAAGTACGGTCCGCGCATCGTCACGCTGTTCGGCGGCCTGCTCTGCGCCGTCGCGTGGGTGATCAATTCCTACGCGGACTCGCTCACCGTGCTCTACATCGCGGCCGCGATCGGCGGCACCGGTGCAGGCGCGGTTTACGGTACCTGCGTGGGCAACTCGCTGAAGTGGTTCCCCGACCGCCGCGGCCTGGCCGCCGGCATCACCGCCATGGGCTTCGGCGCGGGTTCGGCACTCACGGTCGTGCCGATCCAGGCGATGATCAAGTCCCAGGGCTACGAGGCGGCCTTCTTCTACTTCGGGATCGGGCAGGGCGTGATCGTCATGCTGATCGCCCTGTTCCTGCGCGCGCCGGCCAAGGGCCAGGTTCCGGAAGTCGCCCGGGTCAGCCAGTCGAAGCGGGACTACAAGCCCTCCGAGATGGTCCGCACCCCGATCTTCTGGGTCATGTACGCGATGTTCGTCATGATGGCCGCCGGCGGCCTGATGGCCACCGCGCAGCTCGGCCCGATCGCCAAGGACTTCAAGATCGCCGACGTCCCGGTCTCGCTCCTGGGGATCACGCTGCCGGCGCTGACCTTCGCGGCCACGCTCGACCGGGTTCTCAACGGCGTGACGCGCCCGTTCTTCGGCTGGGTCTCCGACCATATCGGCCGCGAGAACACGATGTTCCTGTCCTTCGCGATCGAGGGCCTGGGCATCTACGCGCTGAGCCAGTTCGGCCAGAATCCGATCGCCTTCGTGCTGCTGACCGGTCTCGTGTTCTTCGCGTGGGGCGAGATCTACTCGCTGTTCCCGGCGACCTGCGGCGACACGTTCGGCTCGAAGTACGCGGCGACCAATGCCGGGCTGCTCTACACGGCCAAGGGCACCGCGGCGCTGATCGTTCCCTACACCAGCGTGCTCACGACCATGACCGGAAGCTGGCACACGGTGTTCCTCGCGGCCGCGGCCCTCAACATCCTCGCGGCCCTGCTGGCGCTGTTCGTCCTCAAGCCGATGCGCGCCGCCTACACCAAGAAGCCCGAGGCGGGCCTCGCGCCGGTGCTGGCGCAGTAGCAGGCCCCGATCGCTCGCCGCCGCGGCGCCGAACCGAAGCGAATAAGCCCGGCGCCGTCTTTACGGCGCCGGGCTTCCTGCATACCGGGAACCGGGCCTTCCGGAGATCGGGCATGGACAGGGACGAGCGGATCGCGCGCGAGGGCGTCGTAGCGGCGGCGCGGGCACTCGACGCACAGGGGCTGAACCGCGGCACGTCGGGCAATGTCTCGGTGCGCTTCCGCGACGGGCTCCTGATCACCCCGTCGGGCGTGCCCACCGAACGGATCGGACCGGACGACGTGGTCCGGATGGGTCTCGACGGCACCCACGCGCCGGATCGGAAGCCGTCATCGGAATGGCGCTTCCACCGGGACATCCTCGCGTCCCGTCCGGAATTCCACGCGGTGGTCCACGCGCATCCGGTCTACTGCACCGCCTTCGCGATGTGCGGAGAGGCCATCCCGGCGGTCCACTACATGATCGCGACCTTCGGCGGCCCGACGGTACGCTGCGCGCCCTACGCGCCCTACGGCACCGCGGAACTCTCGGACCTCGCCCTCGCGGCGCTCGTCGACCGCAACGTCTGCCTCCTGGCCAATCACGGCATGATCGCGGCCGGGGCGAGCCTGGAGAAGGCCCTGTGGCTCGCCGTCGAGCTGGAGACGCTCTGCCAGCAATACGCCGTCGCGCGGCAGATCGGGACGCCGATCATCCTGTCCGACGACGAGATCGGCACGACGGTCGAGCGCTTCCGCGGCTACGGTCTGAATGCGGCGCGGCCGACCGCGCCGGAGACGACCTGACGCGCGGGTGACCTAGCGCCCGAGAAACTGACCGACCGCCAGCCCGGCCTCCCGGGCGTACTCGGCGGCCGCGACCTTCTTGCCGCCCTCCGCCTTGACCTTGCGGATCTCGAGGCGCCCGCCCTGCGCGCAGACGCTGAAGCCCTCGTCGTCGACGGCGATCACCTCGCCGGGCTTGCCGACGACGTCGGCGAGCTTGCGGATCCGATGCAGGCTGCTGTCGAAGATCTGGAGCTTCTTGCCGTCGTGCGTGGTCCAGGCACCGGGTGCCGGGTTCGCCGCGCGGATCAGGTTGTAGATCTGCTCGGCGTGGGCCGACCAGTGGATCTCCGCCTCGGCGCCGCGGAACCAACCCTCGTAGCTCGCGGCGTCCTCGTCCTGATCGATCTCGACATGCTGGCCGGCCACGACGAGGTCGGCCGCCTCGAGCATGGCCTCGACGCCCATCGGGAACAGGTTGTCGAAGTAGACGTCGCCCAGGGTCGCGTCGGCGCCGATCGGGCAGGATTTCTGCAGGATCACCGGCCCCTCGTCGAGACCGTCGGTCGGCCGGAAGATCGTCAGGCCGGTCTGCAACTCGCCCCGGGCGATCGGCCAGTTGATCGAGGAGGGGCCCCGGTAACGCGGCAGCAGGCTCGGATGATACTGGATGGTGCCGTGCTTCGGGATGTTGACGAAGCTCTGCGGCGCGAACTGGAGCACGTAGGCCATGACGCCGATATCGGCGTTCAGGCCGCGCATGGCGTCCTCGGCCTCAGGGCTCTTCAGGCTGGGGAACTGGAAAACCGTCAGCCCCTTCTCGACGGCCGCCGTCTTGAGGACGTCCGGCTTGGCGCCGGGCTTCTCAGGCGCGCAGAACACCGCCGCAACCTCATCGCCTCGTTTGAGGAACGCCTCCAGGACCGCTTTTCCGAAATCCTGTTGACCGATGAAGGCGATGCGCATGCAGGCTCCTGGGTGTCATCCGGACCCTGAGCGGGGCCGGGGAGAAACAAACCGAACGCGGGCTCGGCGGCGCGACCGTGCCCCGGCTGTCGAACGGCGTCACCCGGAATCCGGGGCCGCGCTTCACGCACGCCCCCGGATTGTAACATCGGCGATCCGGGATCTCGCCCCCGGATCGCCGGAGACCGATCACTCCGCCGCGATCTTCTGGACCGCGCCGATCGCGCCAGATTCGGCGATCTCGCCAACCTCGGCCTCGGAGTAGCCGAGCACGGAGCGCAGGATCTCATCGGTGTGCTCACCGAGGAGCGGCGAGCGGGTGACCTCGCTCGGGCTCGCCGACAGCTTGATGGGGTTGCCGACCGTCAGGTACTTGCCGCGGGTCGGGTGATCGACCTCCACGATGGTGCCGGTCTTCCGCAGGGACTCGTCCTCGGCGATCTCCTTCATCGACAGGATCGGGCCGCAGGGGATGTCGTACTTGTTCAGGGTGTCCATCACCTCGAACTTCGACACCTTCATCGTCCAGGCCTCGATCCGCGTGAAGATCTCGTTGAGATGCGGCAGGCGGGCCTTCGGGGTCGCGTAGTTCGGATCGGTCTTCCAATCCGGCTCACCGATGATGTCGCAGATCGGCTCCCAGACGGCGGCCTGGGTGATGACGTAGATGTAGGAGTTCGGGTCCTGCTCCCAGCCCTTGCAGCGCAGGATCCGGCCAGGCTGGCCGCCACCGGAATCGTTGCCCGCACGCGGGGTCGCCTCGCCGAACGGGATGCCCTCGCCGAACTGGCTGTACTCCCTGAGAGGCCCGTGCGCGAGACGCTGCTGGTCGCGCAGCTTGACCCGGCAGAGGTTGAGCACGCCGTCCTGCATGGCGCAGTCGACCTTCTGGCCGAGGCCGCTCTGGGTCCGGTGGTAGAGCGCCGTGACGATGCCGAGGGCGAGGTGCAGGCCGGTGCCGGAATCGCCGATCTGCGCGCCCGTCACCATCGGGATTCCGTCGCGGAAGCCCGTCGTCGACGCGGAGCCGCCGGCGCACTGCGCGACGTTCTCGTAGACCTTGCAATCCTCGTAGCGGCCCGGACCGAAGCCCTTCACGGAGGCCAGGATCATCCGCGGGTTGACCTCATGGATCTTCTCCCAGGTCAGGCCCATGCGGGCGAGGGCGCCGGGCGCGAAATTCTCGACCAGGACGTCGCATTCCTTGATCAGCCGCCAGAGAACCTCCTTGCCCTTCGGGTTCTTCGAGTCGAGCGTGATCGACCGCTTGTTGTGGTTCAGCATCGTGAAATAGAGGCTGTCCACGTCCGGGATGTCCTGAAGCTGCTGACGCGTGGCGTCCCCCGCGCCCGGCCGCTCGACCTTGATGACGTCGGCGCCGAACCAAGCCAGGAGCTGCGTACAGGTCGGGCCGGATTGAACGTGGGTGAAGTCCAGGATGCGGACGCCTTCGAGGGCCTTGGTCATGATCGGTCTCGGAGCTGGAGTCGGTTTGGGGATGTCGGAGGGCGGCTCAGGCCGCGCGGGATATCGGTTCGATGCCTGCACGGGCCCGTGTCGCGCGTGCCGCGACTGAGGGGCAGGGGCCTTCCATCCTCGAACGGATCATGTCTGTTCTCCCTCCCACAGCGCGGTCCCGTCGTATCGCGACACCGTCACGCGGACCCGGGGTGACGAGTCCGCCAGTTTGTATACCACATGCCATTTGCCGGATGCGAGTGCCTATTGTGGACACCTCCGGCACCGGCCGATGGCCGACCGTAAGCCGGTGCGGGCTCGCGCTCAACACGCTGCACAGCGTGCAGGGGGTCCGGGGCGGCGACCCCTTGGCATTCGCCGACAGGCGGTCCATGATTTCGCCAAAATTGCCCCAGCCGCGGGATGAAATACGCGTCGCGGCCGTGGGTGAAACGATGTAACGCTGCACGAGGAACGCCCATGCTCGCCAGCACCAGCCTGATCAAGTCGTCCTGGATCGCCGTCGACGTCGCCCACGACCGCGCCGAGCGCGTGTTGGTGGTCGAGACCTACATCGCCGTCAGCCCGCTCGAACCGAATTACGACGCCGCGCAGTACGAGCGGGTGCTCGCTTGCGTTCAGAAGGTGCTCAAGACGCACCCGGAGATCGACCGCGCGTCGATCCTGAGCATGCATCGCGGCTCCGGCTGTACGGCTCTGTTCCGCGACACGCCCGCGAAGCAGCCCGCGGCGGCCTGAGGCGTTCAGGCCTCGCCGCCCTCGGTCGGTCGGGACAGGTCCGGCGGCTCGAGGGCGACTCGGGCCGCGTGGAACCACCAGAGCGGGATGTCGCGATTGGCCTTCGCCAGTTCCGACGCCCATCCCTCCTTGGGCATGACGTCGGCCCGGTCGGCGAACAGGCGCAGCGCCGCCTCCGCGCGCTCCCGTCGGCAACGCTCCTCGATCGCCCGCCGCTCGGCCTCGGCGCGGGCGTCGGTCTGCTCGATGAGGCGCCGGGTCGCGAGATCGTCGGCGTCGAAGGCGAATTGCTGCCAGAACGCCTCGGCTTCCCGCGCGACATCCCGCTCGCGGCGCAGCGTCGCGAGCGCTTCCTCCGCGGTGTGCCGCGCCGTCTCGGCGGCCTCGGCGCGGGCGACGAGGCGGTTGTTCGCCTCCAGCAGCTCCCGCTCGCGCTCGGGCGACATCCTCTGCCGGCGCAGCACCCGCAGTTCCTCCTCGTCGGCATGGCGGGCGGCCATCAGGTCCGCGAGCGGACCGGCCGCCAGGGCGTCGGCGGATCGGCGATAGCGCTCGCGCAGGCCCGGGTGGCGGGCCTCAAGGTCCGTGTCGGTCCAGGCGGCGCGATCCTCCCCGTCCGTCCGCTCGCAATCGTACAGAGCCTGCGCCAGGGCTTCGCGCAGGTCGTCCGGAAATCGTGCCGCGGCGTGTCCGTTCATGAACCTGCATTCGCGTTGAGCGATCAACAGAACCTAGAACGCGCGCGACCGCCGGGAGAGACCGTCGCTGTGTGACGAACGCGTTTTTTTTCGACGCGGCTCGGCCGCGCAGCGGCGGCGATACGCGCCTGTCCACCGAGGCATTCCGGCCGGGATGCCAGCGTCGCCGTCATCCAGCCTCTGGCGCGCATCCTGTCTGCCGGTCTCGTCTGACGGGGGTCGCGGTGCATCATCGCTGACCCTGCTAGCCTGAGCCTGTGTGGCGCGCACCGGGATGCCGATCGCGGTGGCCGATCCGTTCTGGTCCCGGTGCCGGTCTCGGTGCTCGCCGACGCGGCTCGATGTTCGGGAGCTTCATGCGTCTCGGAATCGCGATAGCGCCGACGGATCACCCGGGATACATCGCGAGAAGGCTCATTCACGCGTCGATCGCAGTCGATGGTCCATACTGGCTACAATCCGGCGCTGGTCGCCCTGTCGATCGGCCTCGCGGTCTTCGCGTCCTACACCGCGCTGGACCTGGGCGCGCGGATCCGCGGGCCCGTCGCGGGACCGCGCTGGCCGTGGATCGCCGGCGCCGCCCTCGCCATGGGCGGGGGCATCTGGTCGATGCACTTCATCGGCATGCTGGCCTTCGAGATGGGCCTGCCGGCCGCCTACGATACCGGACTCACGCTCCTGTCCCTCGCGATCGCCGTCGCGGCGACCGGCGCCGCCTTCCTGTGGGTGGCGCGCGTCGGCGAGGGGACCGGCAGCCTTCTCGTCGCCGGCCCGCTGATGGGCCTGGGCGTTGCCGGCATGCACTACACCGGCATGGCGGCGCTGCGGATCCCCGGCGACCTCGCCTATAGCCCGGCGATCATCGCGCTCTCGGTGGCGATCGCCGTGACCGCGGCGACCGCCGCCCTGTGGCTCTCCTTCCGGCAACACGGCGTCTGGCAGAAGCTCGTCGCGGCCTGCGTGATGGGCCTCGCGGTGGCGGGCATGCACTACACCGGCATGGCGGCGGCGACGATCACCGCCGAGGCGGGCGGCGCCCACACCGCCCACGCGGTGACCGGCGCTCCGGCTCAGAAGAACCTCGCCCTCTACGTCGCCGGTGCCACGTTCCTCATCCTGTTCCTGGCGATGCTCGCCTCGTCGCTGGACCAGCAGCGCGTGCAGCGCGAGCTCCAGGCGAGCGAGGCGCGGTTCCGGGCCGCCGTGCAGGCCGTGCGCGGCGTGCTCTGGACTAACGATGCGACGGGCCGGATGCTCGGCGAGCAGCCGGGCTGGAGCGCGATCACCGGTCAGACGCGGGCGGAGTATCAGGGTTACGGCTGGGCCGACGCGGTCCATCCCGACGACATGGAGGCCTCCGTCGAGACGTGGAACGCGACCGTCCGGGCGCGGCGCACCTACGTCCACGAGCACCGGGTTCGGGTGCGCGACGGGACGTGGCGACACTTCGCGATCCGTGCCATCCCGGTCATCGACGCGCGCGGCGAGATCCGCGAGTGGGTCGGCGTCCACACGGACATCACCGAGCAGCGTCAGGCCGAAGCCGACCTGCGCGAGTCCAACGAGGAGATCCAGCGCTACGCCTACATCGTCAGCCACGACCTGCGCGCGCCGCTGGTCAACGTGATGGGATTCACGAGCGAGCTGGAGGCGACCCGGACCGAGGTCGCCGCGGCCCTCCGGGATCACCCCGCGGCAGAGCGGCTCGACGCCGATTTCGGCGAGGCGCTCGGCTTCATCAAGGCGGCGGTGAACCGGATGGAGGGGCTGATCGCCGCCATCCTCAAGCTCTCGCGAGAGGGCCGGCGACAATTCTCGCCCGAGGCCCTCGACATGACGGGCGTGCTCCGCGGCGTGGCCGATGCCCAGCGGCATCAGGCGGAGGCGGTCGGGGCCACGGTGACGATCGCCCGCGACCTGCCCGAGATCGTCGCCGACCGGCTCGCGATCGAGCAGGTCTTCGGCAACCTGCTGGACAACGCCGTGAAATACCTCGACCCGAGCCGGCCTGGACGGATCACCGTCACGGCCAAGGCCGTGGGCGAACGCGGCGTCTGCTTCTCCGTCGCCGACAACGGCCGGGGGATCGCCGCGCGGGACCATGCCCGCGTCTTCGAACTCTTCCGCCGATCGGGCGCCCAGGACCGCCCGGGCGAGGGGATCGGTCTCGCCCACGTGAAGGCGCTGGTGCGCTCGTTCGGGGGCCGGATCGAGATCCGTTCAGAACTCGGTGTGGGCACGACGTTCGACGTGACCTTGCCGCACGGGACAGCTACAGCGGTCCGGATCGACCCCGAACCGGCGCCCATCGCCGCCTAATGAGCGTGGAGCGGCCCGTGCACCCCGTCAGCATCGTGATGATCGAGGATGACGAGGGCCATGCGCGCCTGATCGAGCGCAACATCCGACGCGCCGGCGTCAACAACGACATCGTGCCGTTCCGCAACGGCACTTCGGCGCTGGACTATCTGCTCGGGCCGGACGGCTCCGGCGAGGCGAGCGCCCGACGGCACCTGCTGATCCTGCTCGACCTCAACCTGCCGGACATGACCGGCCTCGACATCCTCGAGAAGGTGAAGGCGAACCCGCACACGCGTCGGTCCCCGGTGGTGGTCCTGACCACGACGGACGACAGCCGCGAGATCCAGCGCTGCTACGACCTCGGGGCCAACGTCTACATCACTAAGCCGGTGAGCTACGACGGCTTCGCGAACGCGATCCGCCAGCTCGGTCTGTTCTTCTCGGTCATGCAGGTTCCGCAGAACCCATGACTGCTCGGCGTGCCAGCGGGGACGGCACCGCCGCGGCGGCACGCATCCTCTACATCGACGACGATCCCGGCCTCGGCCGCCTGGTCCGGCGCGCCCTCGAGGCGCGCGGCTACGCGGTCGAGCTCTGTCCCGACGGCGCGGCGGGGCTGGCGCGGCTCGCCCAGGGCGGGATCGACGCCGTCGCCCTCGACCACCACATGCCGGGACAGACGGGCCTCGACCTGCTGCCCGAGATCCGCGCGCTGCCCGAGGCGCCGCCGGTCATCTACGTGACCGGCTCCGAGGACAGCCGCGTCGCCGTGGCGGCCCTGAAGGCCGGAGCTGTGGACTACGTCTGGAAGGACGTCCAGGGTCAGTTCCGCGAGCTGCTCGGCGAGGCCGTCGCCACCGCCCTCCGGCAGGAGAGCCTGCGGCGCGACAAGGAGCGGGCCGAGGCCGAGATGCGCGAGGCGCGCGACCGCGCCGAGCTGCTGCTGCGCGAGGTCAACCACCGCGTGGCCAACTCCCTGGCCC
The DNA here is from genome assembly GCF_000383455.1 of Methylobacterium sp. 285MFTsu5.1. Taxonomy (NCBI): domain Bacteria; kingdom Pseudomonadati; phylum Pseudomonadota; class Alphaproteobacteria; order Hyphomicrobiales; family Methylobacteriaceae; genus Methylobacterium; species Methylobacterium sp. 285MFTsu5.1. The sequence continues at coordinate 198,263 of NZ_KB911272.1, forward strand.
TCGTCGCCGCCCTGGCGCACATGCAGCGCAACGCCGTCACGGACCCGGCCGCCAAGGCGGCGCTCGACGAGATGCAGGCCCGGATCTCGGCGATCGCCGGCATCCACCGCCGCCTCTACACGTCCGACGACGTCGAATCCGTCGAGCTCGACGCCTACCTGCAGAGCTTGGTCGAGGAGTTGCAGGCCGCCATGCGGGCGAGCGGGCGCGACCACGCGATCCGCCTTCGTGCCGCGCCGGTGCGGCTCTCGACCGACAAGGCCGTGTCGGTCGGCGTTGTCGTGACCGAACTCGTGACCAACGCCTACAAGTACGCCTACCCGGTCGGCACGTCGGGCGAGATCCGCGTCGCGGTCGAGCGGGACGCCGCCGACACCGTGCTGCTCGCCGTCGAGGATGACGGTATCGGCTGGACCGGGGAGGGCGAGGTCCGCGGCACCGGTCTCGGGTCGCGCATCGTGCGCGCCATGGCGTCGAACCTGCGCTCGGCCCTGTCGTATGCCCCCCGAAGCGCCGGGACGCGCGCCGTCCTCGCGTTCCAGGCCTGAGCGTCCGGATCTAGCCGCCGGCTCGCCCGGCGATGCGGTCGAGGGCCTCGAGCATCGGCGCCAGGGCGTCCTCGTCGAGTTGCTGGAAGCCCAGCGCCCGGCTCATGAACAGACCGAGGATGGCGAAGTACAGGACGGAGCCCTCGCCCGGGGGAGCGCCCTCGATCCGTCCGAGCTGGTCCAGCTGATCCGCGACGAACGCCTGGAAGTCTTTCTGCGCCTCCGGTGACTCCATCGATGCCAGCAGGAGTGCGCGCGCCGCTTCGTTGTCGTCGCAGTAGTGCCCGCGGATATGCGCCACCATCGCCCTGGGAAGCTGCGACGGGCCGGCCGGTATCTCCCGCGCGCAGGCGTCGATCTCCGCGCGCACGTCCGCGAGCTTGCGGGCGACCAGCGCCCCCACCAGGGCGTCCTTCGACGCGTAATGGTGCAGGACGCCGCCTTTGCTCAGCCCGGCCTCGGCCGCGACCGCGTCGATGGTCAGCCCGCGGACGCCTCCCTTCAGGAGAACGGCCGCGGCCGCCTCCAGGATGATCTCGGGGCGCGCCGCCAGTCGCTGTCGCTTCGCCTGCATCACGGACCTGCACTAAAAACCGTCTGGACGGTATGTAACGGATGGCGTAGGAACGCGCCACGCAATTCGCACGAGTCGCGCCGACACGGTCGATCGCATGAACCGCATCGCCTTCCTTCCATCCGCATCCGCGCTGCTGATGTTAACCGCGCTCGCGTGGATCGGGTGCGCCCAGGCCGCGCCCGAGACGGCGCTCGACTCCGCCGTGGCGCGCGTGCGGGTCGTGCAGGCGCGTCGCACACCGATGGCGCTCGACGTGGTGGTGACCGGCGACGTCCAGGCCCAGGCGCAGGTCAACGTCTCGTTCCGAACGAACGGGAAGGTCGCCGAGCGGCGCGTCGAGATCGGCGACCACGTCACGGCCAATCAGGTCCTCGCCGTCCTCGAACCCCTGACGCAGCAGGCGAATCTCGACAACGCCAAGGCCGCCCTGGCTTCGGCCGAGGCGCTGCTCACGCAGGCGAAGATGTCGTACGAGCGCCAGAAGCAGCTCCTGGCCGGCGGCTTCACGACCCGCTCGACCTACGACAACGCCGAGCAGGAGCTGCGCACCACGCAGGCGGCGGTCGACTCGGCCAAGGCGGCGCTGGGAACCGCGCAGGAGCAGTTCTCCTATACCGAGCTGCGCGCGGGCGTGTCCGGCGTGGTGACGAGCCGCAGCTTCGAGGTCGGCCAAGTGGTCCAGTCGGGCCAGACCGTGCTGGTCGTCGCGCAGGACGGGCCCCGCGACGCGGTCTTCAACGTCTACGAATCGCTGCTGGCCCAGCCGCCGGCCGGCGACACCGTCGCGGTGGCGCTGCAGTCGGACCCGTCCGTCACCGCGGTCGGGACCGTGCGGGAGATCTCTCCCACCGTGGATGCCGCCAGCGGCACGGTGCGGGTCAAGATCGGCCTTAAGTCGACGCCCGACGCCATGGGGCTCGGCGCCGTCGTGATCGGTCGCGGGCGCTTCGCGCCGCACGAATCGGTGATCCTGCCCTGGTCGGCGCTCTACCGCTACGACGGGAAGCCCTCGGTGTGGGTCTACGATCCGGACCGGAAGACCGTCTCGGTCCGCGCGGTGGAGATCGATCGCTTCGGCCCCGATATCATCGCGCTGAAGCGCGGCGTCGAGCCGGGCGAGCGCGTGGTCATCGCCGGCATCCAGTTCCTGCGTCCCGGCCAGACGGTCGCGGCCGCCGAGATCGGAGACCGCCCATGACAGCGCGCGCGTATCTCGTCCTGGGCCTCCTCGCGACGGCACTGGCCGGGTGCAACGGTCACGGCGAGGAGGGAGGCGAGGCCGCGGCGGCCCCGGTCCGTCCGGTGCTGACGCAGGTTGTCGTACCGAGTGACACCGTCACGTTCGGGCCGTTCGCCGGCACGATCGAGCCGCGCTACCAGGCGCAGCTCGGCTTTCAGATCCCCGGGCGCATGGTCGCGCGGGACGTGACGATCGGCGACCTCGTCACCCGCGGCCAGCGCCTCGCGGCCCTCGACACCATCGTGACCCGTTTCGACCTGACCCGCGCCGAGGCCGACTTGGCCGACGCGAAGGCGCAGGCCGAGAACGCAGAGGCCGCGGAGTCGCGGACCCGGCGCCTGATGACCGGCAACGCCGTCTCCCAGGCGACGCTCGACCAGGCTGTCGCCAAGCGCGAGACCGCCCGGGCCCGGGTGGATCAGGCGATGGCGAGCCTCCAGAAGGCCCGCGACCAGATGGACTACACTGAGCTGAAGGCCGAGTTCGACGGTGTCGTGACCCAGCGCCTCGCCGAAGTCGGCCAAGTGCTCAGCGCCGGCCAGGGCGTCGTGACCGTGGCGCGGCCCGACGTTCGCGAGGCGGTGGTCGACATTCCCGAGGCCCATGTCGGGGCTCTGCCGTCGGACGGCGTGTTCACCGTCGCGCTCCAGAGCGCTCCGGAGCTGACGGCGCGCGGGCGCGTCCGCGAGATCGCGCCCCTCGCCGAGTCGGGGACGCGGTCCAAGCGCATCCGGATCACCCTGGACGATCCCGGCCCGGCCTTCCGGCTCGGCGCGACCATCAACGTGTCGCTCATGCGCAAGGTCGCGCCCACCGTCCTTCTGCCCGCCTCGGCGCTGCTTGAGGACGGTGACCGCCGCTCGGTCTGGGTCGTCTCGCCCGACGGGAAGTCGGTAGCGCGCCGCGACGTCACCGTGGCGGCGCGGGACAACGCCGAGGACGGCCGCGTCGCGGTCGTCGCCGGCCTGAAGGCCGGCGAGCGCGTCGTGGTCGCGGGCGTCCACGTCATCAAGGAAGGCCAGGCCGTGCGCCTGACCGACGGCGCCGTCTGATCCGGCCGCACGGGGTTTTCGCGTGAAGGACTTCAACCTTTCCGACTGGGCGCTCGGGCACCGCTCGTTCGTCTGGTTCCTCATGCTGGTCTCGCTGATCGCGGGCCTGATGGCCTACACCCGCCTCGGCCGTGAGGAGGATCCGCCCTTCACCATCAAGACCATGGTGGTGCAGACCACGTGGCCCGGCGCGACCATCAAGGACACCCTCGATCAGGTCACCGACCGGGTCGAGAAGGAGCTTCAGCAGCTCAACGGCCTCGACTTCGTCCGCAGCTACACGACGCCCGGATCGTCGACAGTCTTCGTCCAGTTCCGCGACACGCTCAAGAAGAACGAGATCCAGCCGGCCTTCTACCAGGTCCGCAAGCGGCTCGGCGACATCAAGGGTCAGTTCCCGGAGGGCGTGCAGGGTCCGTTCTTCAACGACGAGTTCGGCGACGTCTACGGCAATATCTACGCGTTCACGGCCGACGGCCTGACGCACCGGCAGCTGCGCGACTACGTCGAGGGCATCCGCACCGAGGTCCTGCGGGTGCCCAATATCGGCAAGACCCAGCTGATCGGCACGCAGGACGAGACGATCTACCTCGACTTCTCCACCCGGAAGCTCGCCGGCTACGGCATTGATTTCCAGGCCCTGATCAAGGCCCTGCAGGCGCAGAACGCGGTCTCGGCCTCCGGCGTGGTGCAGGCCGGGCCGGAGCGCATCTCGCTGCGGGTCAGCGGCTCCTTCGCCTCCGAGGCCTCGCTCCAGGACTTCAACCTGCGGGTCAATGACCGCTTCTTCCGCCTCGCCGACATCGCCGAGATCAGCCGCGGCTACGAGGATCCGCCCGCACCGCTGTTCCGGGTGGACGGCAAGCCCGCGATCGGCCTCGCCATCGCGATGCGTCCGGGCGCCAACCTGCTGCATTTCGGAGAGGCCCTGAAGGAGCGCATGCGCGCCATCGAGGCCACCCTGCCGCTCGGTGTCGGCGTCCATCTCGTGTCGGACCAGCCCAAGCAGGTCGAGCACGCGGTCGGCGGCTTCACCCAGGCGCTGGTCGAGGCCGTCATCATCGTGCTGGGGGTGAGCTTCGTGAGCCTCGGCGTCCGGGCCGGCCTCGTCGTCTCGGTGTCGATCCCGCTCGTGCTGGCGATCGTCTTCGTCGTCATGCAGATCATGGACGTCACCCTCCAGCGCATCTCCCTCGGCGCGCTGATCATCGCGCTGGGCCTCCTCGTCGACGACGCCATGATCACCGTCGAGATGATGGTGGCCCGCCTGGAGCGGGGCGACACGCTGCGGAAGGCCGCCACCTTCGCGTACACGTCGACGGCGTTCCCGATGCTGACCGGGACGCTCGTGACGGTGGCGGGCTTCCTGCCGATCGGCTTCAACGGCTCCGGCGCCGGCGAGTACACCTACTCGCTGTTCGTGGTGATCGCGGCCTCGCTGCTGGTCTCCTGGGTCGTGGCGGTCCTGTTCGCGCCGCTTGTCGGTGTCACGCTCCTGCCGAAGACCATGAAGCACCACACGGAGAAGGAGGGGATCTTCACGCGCCTGTTCGTCTGGGCGCTGCGGCTCGCCATGCGCTGGCACTGGACGACGGTGGTGGTCTGCCTCGGGCTGATGGCGGCGGCCATCGTCGGGATGGGGCACGTTCAGCAGCAGTTCTTCCCGTCCTCGGACCGGTCCGAGGTGCTGGTCGACCTGACCCTTCCGCAGAACGCCACCATCGCCGAGACCCGGGCGCAGATGGACCGGTTCGAGGCGAACCTGAAGGACGATCCGGACGTGACGAGCTGGTCGTCCTACGTCGGCGAGGGCGCGGTGCGCTTCTACCTCCCGCTCGATCAGCAGCTCGCCAACGCTTTCTTCGGCCAGATCGTCATCGTCACAAAGTCGCTGGAGGTGCGCGACCGCGTGATGGCGCGCCTGCAGACCATCGGCCTGCGCGACTTCGTCGGCACCGACGTGCTGGTGCAGCCCCTGAGCCTCGGGCCGCCCGTGGGCCGGCCGGTGCAGTACCGCCTCAGCGGCCCGAACATGGAGACGGTGCGCCGCCTGTCGCTCGACCTCGCCAACGTGGTCGCGGCCGACAAGCGCCTCGACGTGCCGACCTTCGACTGGAACGAGCCCGGCAAGGTCCTGCGGGTCGAGATCCTCCAGGACAAGGCGCGCCAGCTCGGCGTCACCAGCCAGGACGTCGCCGGCATCCTGAACGGGATCGAGGGCGGCCAGGCGATCACGCAGGTCCGGGACTCGATCTACCTCGTCAACGTCGTCGGCCGCGCCCGCGCCGCCGAGCGGTCGTCGCTGGACACCCTGCAGTCGCTGCAGGTCGGTCTCGCGAATGGCACGGTGGTGCCGGTGCTCGCCTTCGCGCGGATCGGCTACGATCTCGAGCAGCCGATCGTCTGGCGCCGGGACCGCCTCCCGACCGTGACGGTGCGCGCCACGATCCACGACGCGACCCAGCCGGCCACCATCGTGGCCGCCCTGCAGCCCGGTCTCGACGCCTTCATCAAGGCGCTCCCGGAGGGCTACACGGTCCAGACCGGCGGCGCCGTCGAGGAATCCGCCAAGGGCCAGGGCCCGATCGCGGCCGTGGTCCCGGTCATGCTGCTGGCCATGGCGTTCCTGCTGATGATGCAGCTCCAGAGCTTCGGCCGGATGCTCCTCGTCTTCACCGTGGCACCGCTCGGCCTGATCGGCGTGGTGCCGGCGCTGCTCCTGTTCGACAAGCCGATGGGCTTCGTCGCCATCCTGGGCATCCTGGCGCTCATCGGGATCATCATCCGCAATGCGGTGATCCTGGTGAGCCAGATCGAGGAGTTCCGGGCCGAGGGGATGGCGCCCTGGCAGGCGGTCTTCGAGGCGACCCACCACCGCATGCGGCCCATCCTCCTGACTGCGGCCGCGGCGAGCCTGGGCCTGATCCCCATCGCCCGCGAGGTGTTCTGGGGGCCGATGGCCTTCGCGATGATCGGCGGGATCCTGGCGGCGACCTTCCTGACGCTCCTGTTCCTGCCCGCGCTCTACGTCGGCTGCTACCGTATCCGCCCGGAGACGGGCGGCGCGCCGGCGGCCCACGCCGGCTGATCTGCCGGCTCACGCGATCGCGGCGCCCGCGGGCGCTGCGAGAAACGGTCGGCCCGCCCCTCCGCCCCCTCAGGGCGGGCCGACCGTGACGATATTTCACGCGAGCGGGGCCACACCGCCGGAAACCCGACGGTGTTCCGGCGCGTAGGGTGCGACGGAAACGAGGACCGTCCCGCCCATGAACGCCTTCATCGCCGTCGTCCTGGTCTGCGCCAACGGGATCGCGCAGGAGTCCTGCACGGACGCCCAGGCGCTCGAGGTCCGCAAGGTCCGGGTCGCCAACGAACTCGGCTGCGCCACCGGCTGGCAGGAGATCATCGCCCGCACCGAGCTGCGCGAGGAGATCGGCAAGACCGCCTACCTGAAGACGGAGTGCCGCCGGGTGAAGGAGCCGCGGTGACGCACGCGGCGGCCGCTACTTCTCGTACTTGATATAGGCGAAGCGCGGATCGGTCGGGGTGCCCTCGAGCCCCTGTCCCTCCAGGCCCGGCTGCCAGGAGACGACCTCCTCGATCTTCCGGGCGAGGGCGAAATCCTTGTCGGTGATGCCCTTGGCCGCGTGGTTCATCAGCCGGACCTCGACCCAGGCGTAGGAGGCCGTGATGTCCGGATGGTGCCACGCCGCCTCGGCGAGGTGGCCGACCGTGTTGATCACCATCAGGGTGCTCTTCCAGCCGGACGTCTTGTAGGTGCGCCGGATCCACCCGTCCTCCAGCCGCCAGGCGGGCAGCTCGGCCTTCAGCCGCGCCTCCACGGTCGCGTCGTCCAGTGCGCCCTCGCGTCGCTCGCTCATGATCCATCTCCGATGAAACCGTCGCTGCCGAGGGTGCCGCCGCGGCCGGTTGCGCGCAAGCGTGTTTGCCGCGGTGGACGGAAACCGATGTGAGCCCTATGACCTTTTGGCAATGGCGTCCGGCTCGATCGGCACTCCAGTCTGCCGCCGCTGAAGACTGCGCAATACGATGGGAGAAGGCGTGATGCTGTCACGGCGCGCGATGCTCGCCGGGGGCCTGCTCGGCGGCCTCGGCCTGCGGGCGGCGCGCGCCGACGTGCCGACGATCCGCCTCGGCAGCCTGCCCTTCGGCACGTCTACCTGGGAGGCGGCGGTGATCAAGGCCCGCGGCCTCGACACGGCCAACGGCTTCGAGCTCGACGCGGTCAAGCTCGCCGGCAACGACGCGGCCCGGATCAGCTTCATCGGCGGGCAGGTCGACACGATCATCGGCGACCTGCTCTGGGCTGCCCGCCTCGGCAACGACGGCCAGGCGGTCCGCTTCATCCCGTACTCGACCTCCGAGGGCGGCGTGATGGTGCCGGGCGGCAGCCCGGTGAAGAGCCTCAAGGATCTCGCGGGCAAGCGCCTCGGGGTGGCGGGTGGCCCCCTGGACAAGAACTGGCTCCTCCTCCGGGCACAGGCCAAGGACGCGGCCGGCATCGACCTCGAGCAGGCCGCCGAGATCGCCTACGGCGCCCCGCCTCTGATCACGCTGAAGCTGGAGCAGGGCGCCCTCGACGCGGCGCTGACCTACTGGACCTACTGCGCCCGCCTCAAGGCCAAGGGCTATCGGCAGCTGGTCGGGGCCGAGGACATCATGCACGCCCTTGGGGTCCCGGGCGACGTGGCGCTGATCGGCTACCTGTTCCAGGACGCCACCGTGAAGGAGAAGCCCGCGGCCGTGGCGGCCTTCGCCCGGGCCTCGCGGGCCGCCAAGGACATGCTCGCCTCCGACCCGAGCACGTGGGAGATCGTGCGCCCGCTGATGGCGGCGGAGGACGAGGCGACCTTCGAGGCTCTGAAGCACGATTTCCTGGCCGGCATTCCGCGCCGCTCCATCGCGGAGGAGCGCGCCGACGCCGAGAAGCTCTACGCGGTGATGGCGCGGCTCGGCGGCGCCCGCCTCGTCGGAAAGGGCAACGCGCTCCCGCCGGACCTCTACTACATCGGCCGCAATGGTTGAGGCGGCCGCCCGGCGGGCGCGCGTGTCGACCGTCAAGACTATCAGGATCATCGGGACCGCATGGGCGCGCTGACCCGTATCGCGTCCCTGGCCGTGCTCCTCGCCGCCTGGCAGTTCGCCGCGATGGAGGCGGGCTCCCGCCTGCTGCCGGCGCCCCTCGCGGTGCTGCGCTTCATCGTTCAGGAGGCGGAGCGCGGCGACCTCGCGCACAACGTGGGCATGACGCTGCTCCGCGTGGCGATCTCCTTCACCGTGGCGATGGTCCTCGGCGTCCTCCTCGGCGTCGCGCTCGGACGGTCCAAGGCCGCCGACGTCACCCTCGACACGCCGCTGCTCGTCCTCCTGAACACGCCTGCCCTGGTGATCACGGTCCTGGCCTATGTCTGGGTCGGCCTCACCGAGACCGCCGCGATCCTGGCGGTGGTGCTCAACAAGCTGCCGAACGTCGCGGTGATCGTGCGCGAGGGCGCGCGGAATCTCGATCCCGGGCTCGACGAGATGGCTCGCGCCTACCGGCTCGACCGGCGCAGCTGGGCCCGCGACATCCTGATCCCGCAGCTCCAGCCCTACATGGTCACGGCGGCGCGGTCGGGCCTCTCGCTCGCCTGGAAGATCGTGCTTGTCGTGGAGCTGCTCGGGCGCCCGGACGGGGTCGGCTTCGCGATCAACTACTACTTCGTCCAGAGCACCGACGTGGCGGCCATCATCGGCTACAGCCTCGTCTTCATGGCCGTGATGATCGGCATCGACGTCCTCCTCCTCCAGCGGCTCGAAGCCTATGTCCGTCGCTGGCGCTGAGCCCGTCCTCCAAGTCGCGATCGCGTCGAAATGGTACCGGCCCGCCCGGGCCGAGGCGGTCGAGGCCGTCCGGAACCTGACCTTCGGCGTCGGCGCCGGGGAGATCGTCTGCCTGATCGGGCCGTCGGGCGCCGGCAAGACCACCACCCTGCGGATCCTGCTCGGCCTTGACACCGCCTTCGAGGGCCGCGTCTCCGGCGCGGACCGGGCGGGCATCGTGTTCCAGGAGCCGCGGCTGCTGCCCTGGCGCAGCGTCGAGCACAACGTCCGCCTCGGCCTACCCCGGGCACGGCGCGGGCGCGATCTCGACGATCTGTTCGCGCGGCTCGGCCTGACGGCGTGGCGGACGCGCTACCCGAAGGCCCTGTCGCTGGGCATGCAGCGGCGCGTGGCGCTGGCGCGCGCCCTGGCCGACGGCCCGCGCGTCCTCGTCCTCGACGAACCGTTCGTGTCCCTCGACGACGCCGCCGCCGCGGAACTGCGCGGCCTCGTGGTGGACACGGTGGACCGGGCCGGCATGAGCGTGCTGATGGTGACGCACAACGTCGCCGAGGCGATCGGGATCGCAGACCGGCTGCTCCTCGTGTCGCGGCGCCCGGCCAGTCTCATCGCCGACGTCCGCCTCGACCGGCCGCGCCGGGAACGCGACCGCGCCTGGGCCGAGGCGACGCGGGCGAACCTCGCCGCGCGGCATCCGGAGATCATCGCGCAGTGACGCGTGTCGCGCCGGCCGTTCGGCCGATGCAATCGGTCCAGGTCGGCCACTGCGTTCAGCGCGCCTCCCGAACGGATCGTTGAACCTCCCTCCATCTCAACCTCGGACGATCCCCGGCCAGGTAGGCCATCTCCCCGCGGGACCCGAGCGGCGTAGGGTCGCTCGAGGGAGGTGGGGATCAGTGTCGGCAGGTCGTTCGCGCGGGCGGCCCTCGGCGGTCTCGCGCACGCGGCGCGGGAGGTGCTGGAACGCGGCACCTTCAGCGACGCGGCGGAGGCCGTGTCGGGCAGCGGGGCGAAAGCCTACATGGCGGAAGAGCCGCGGCAGGCGCGACCGCTCGGGATCGCTGCCGCACGGCGGGCGATCCTGCGGCGAGCGGGCGCCGATCGGCCCGGATACGCGAGTCGCGGCGAAGGACCGGGCGGCACGGTTTGTCATCGCATCGCGATACGGACGGGAACGCCGCCGCTATACCGGTGCCCTCGTCGCACCGGCCGGCCGCGGAGCCTTGTCGAATCCAGAGCGTCCCGATGTCCCGCACGTCCCCCTCGGCCATCGACCGCGCGCCCGTCGCCGACCGGTCGGGCACCGGCAATGTAGTCAGGCTAGCCGTCGCGCAGGCCCTCGCCGGCGCGAACTCGACCGTCGTGTTCGCGACGGGCGCGGTCGTCGGCAACATGCTCGCGCCCAGCAAGGTCCTGGCCACATTGCCGATCTCGATCTTCGTGGTCGGGATGGCCGCCTGCGCCCTTCCGACCGGCAGCATCGCCAAGCGCCACGGGCGCCGCACCGCCTTCATTGTCGGCACCGGGTGCGGCGTGCTCGTCGGCCTGCTCTCGGCCTGGGCGATCGTCGCGGCCAGTTTCTGGCTGTTCTGCGCGGCGATGTTCCTCGGGGGCGCCTACGCGGCCGTGGTCTTCTCGTTCCGCTTCGCCGCCGCGGACTGCGTTCCGGCCGACCGCCGCCCGCGGGCGCTGTCGGCCGTCATGGCCGGCGGTGTCTTCGGCGGAGTGATCGGGCCGCAGCTCGTCACCCACACCATGGACCTGTGGCCTCCCTACCTGTTCGCCGCCACCTTCCTGGCCCAGGCCGCCGTCGCCGCCGCGGCCGCCCTGATCCTGGCGGGCGTTCGCCTGCCGCGGCCGTCCACCGGGTCCGTCTCGGGCGGACGACCGCTAGCCGTCATCCTCGCGCAGCCGCGCTTCGTGATCGCGGTGATCTGCGGGGCCGTGTCCTACCTCCTGATGAACTTCGTCATGACGGCCGCCCCGCTGGCCATGCGCCTGTGCGGCCACGCGCAGGAGGATGCCAATCTGGGCCTGCAGTGGCACGTCATCGCCATGTACGGCCCGAGCTTCTTCACCGGGCGGCTGATCACGCGCTTCGGCGCGTCCCGCGTGGTGGCGACCGGCCTCACCTTGACGGGGGCGGCCGCGCTCGTCGGACTCGCGGGCGCGGACGTCGGGCATTTCTGGCTGTCCCTCATCCTCCTCGGCGTCGGATGGAACTTCGGCTTCGTCGGCGCCTCCGCGATGGTGCTGGACTGTCATCGCCCGGAGGAGCGGACGCGGGTGCAGTCGATCAACGACTTCATCGTGTTCGGAATGGTGGCGGTCGGTTCGTTCTCGTCCGGGGGCCTGCTGACGAGCTACGGCTGGGACACGGTTCTCTGGGTGTCCTTCGCGCCCTTGGCGCTGGCCGCGACGGCGCTCGCGCTCACGACAGGGCGCGGCGCGAAGGCGTGGTAGCCTGGATCGTCCCTCGCGGTCGCAGAGCCCGTCGATGACCCTCGATCAGTTGCGCATCTTCGTGGCGGTCGCCGAGCGTCAGCACGTCACCCGCGCGGCCGAGGCCTTGAACATCGTGCAGTCCGCAGTCAGCGCCGCGGTGTCCGGGCTGGAAGAGCGCCACGCGGTGAAGCTGTTCCACCGGGTCGGCCGCGGGATCGAGCTGACCGATGCCGGTCGCGTCTTCCTCGAAGAGGCCCGCGCGGTCCTCGCCCGCGCCGAGGCGGCCGAGCGGGTCTTGGCCGACCTGAGCGGCCTGCGGCGGGGAAGCCTGCGCGTTCACGCGAGCCAGACCATCGCCAGCCACTGGCTGCCCCGCCATCTCGTCGCGTTCCGGGCCGCCCATCCGGACGTCACGATCCGGCTCGCCGTGGGCAACACCGCGGAGGTGGCGCGGGCGGTCGCCGATGGTTCGGCCGAACTCGGCTTCGTCGAGGGCGAAGTCGAGGATCCGATCCTGGCGAGCGCGGCGGTCGCGCAGGATCGGCTCGTGCTCGTCGTGCCGGCCGGCCACCCCTTCTCGGCCCGGGAGACCCTCACGGCCGCCGATCTCGCGGGCCACCCGTGGGTGCTGCGCGAGGCGGGCTCCGGAACGCGCTCCGCCTTCGAGGCGGCGCTCGCGGCGGCGGGGCTGGCGCTCGCGGATGTGACGGTGTCGCTCGAGCTGCCCTCCAACGAGGCCGTGCTCGCCGCGATCGAGGCCGGGGCCGGTGCGGGCGTCCTGTCGGAGGCGGTCGTGGCGGGCAAGCTGGCCGCCGGCGCGCTCGTCGCGCCGCCGTTCCCGTTGCCGGCACGGACCTTCCGGATGCTGCGCCACAGGGAACGGTACCGGAGCCGCGCCGCGGACGCCCTGCTCGGCCTGATCCGGGACGGGACGCCGTGAGCGGCGCAGTCAGGGCCGCGGCTTCAGCGCGGCGAGATAGTCGATGATGGCCTGCCGGTCGGCGGGATCCACGCTGGCCTTGTAGCTGTGAATCATCTTGTCGACGATCCCGCTCCACTGCGCCTTCGACAGGGCGGGCTGCGTGAGGATCATCCCGGCCGAGTGACAGGCGAGGCAGGTGTTGCTGATCGCCTCGGCGCCCGGTCCCGCCGGGAAGACCTGATCGGACGTGGGCCATTCGACCTGCTGCGACGCGAAGCGCATCGGCTCCGGCGCGGCGGCCGCGGAGACGGGGATCAGGGCGAGCGCGGCCAGGCAGCGCGCTATTGGCGTCAGGGACATGAAACTCCTCCTCAGGCGACCTGGAGCGTCACGGTCTCGACGCCGTTCTGCATGAAGCCCGCGCCGTTCCAGACGGGGTCCATCGGCTGCGCGAGTCCGTTCGTGTTGGTGCAGCGGACCTTGATGGCGCGGGTGCCGGTCGCGAGGGCCGGCAAGTCGACGTCGAAGCGGCGGAAACTGTAGGCGCCCGCGTCGGCCCCGAGCCGCGTCGGCGCCCAAGACGCGCCGCCGTCGGTGGAGATCTCCACGGACCTGACCCCGCAATCGCCCCCGAAGGCGATGCCGCGCACGGCCACCGGCGCGCCGACCGCGACCCGGGCGCCGTCCTGCAGGTTCGTCACGAAGGCGCGCGGCACCATGCGGTCGATCGGCACCGTCTTGAAGCCGGTCTGGCCGGGCTGGACGTTGGCTCCCGGCACGTCCGGGATGCGGTAGGCCGTCTCCATCCAGTACTGATCGTCGGGCCTGTCCAGAACCTCGATGTCCGACAGCATCTTGACCCAGTAGGTCGAGTACCGGCCCGGAACGACGAGGCGCAGCGGGAAGCCGTTCAGCAGCGGCAACTGCGCGCCATTCATCGCGTAGGCGATCATCACCTCGCCGTCGCGGGCATGGTCGAGGGCGAGGGATTTCCGGAAGTGCGGCGCGTCGCTCACGACCGGCTCGTCGAGGCCGGCGAAGCGCACCTGTACGGCCCCGGCCCTCACGCCCGCGCGGTCGAGCACGTCTTTCAGGCGTACGCCGGTCCAGAGGGCGTTCCCCATCGCGCCGTTGGCCCACTGCGCGCCGGGGACCCGCGGCACGAACAGGCCCCGCGAATTGCCCGAGCACTGGTTGACCGCCGCGATCTCGAATCGCGGCATGTCGGCGAGTGCGTCGAGGGACAGCGACAGGGCCGTCTCGACGTGACCGCGCACTGTCAGTCGGAAGGACGGCACGTCGATCGCGGTCGGGATCTCGGCCCAGTGCCACCGCACGTAGAAGCGGTCGTTGGGGGTGAACACGCCCTCGTCGAACACCGCGAAGGGTGTCTCCAGCAGTGGCGGCCGGGTGCGCTGCAGGATCATCGCGCCCTTCCCGGGGAAGGCGGTCGTGACCGCGCGCTGCTCGGGACCGCCGGGCAGGGGGAGTCTGACCGTGCCGGCGGCCCAGGCCGGGGCGGCCGCAGCGAGGCCTCCGAGGCCGAGGCCGGCCAGCACGGCACGGCGGGGAAGGGCGGATTGGCTCACGGCGATGTCTCCTCAACGGCGTGGGGTAACTCGATGACCGTTGCTCTGCGGTTTGCAGATCGCGGTTGCGCGGTCCGATCTCTCTCCTGACGCTCCTCGAACTGGACCCGGGCATCACGCGATGCCGAGAAGGCGGATCAGGTGGAGGCTGACGGCGGTGGGCGCGGCGAGCGAGGGTGCAGGTTCAGGGCCCGGTCGACGATCGCGACCTCGACCGCCTCGGGCCGACGGCTCTGGGGCTGACCGCGAGGCGGGAGCCAAGCCTGGCTACGGAACCGCGGATGCGGCACGCGATCGAAAGAGGGTTGGTCCTGCGCGACACGGCTCGGCTCCGGAACAGGGAGCCACCATCCCTCTCGCCGAGCGTTCAATCCAACAGAACTTATGGAACGAACTGATCGCGATTCCCGATCGTTCCGGGTGGCGGTGCGGCGAACTCCGAGAACGCGGTCGGCACGACAGCCCCCGCGTCGGGGCAGCGCTGGCCGCGCGATCTCAGCCTATGCGGCCCGCCTCCGGATCCTCGGCCTCGGGCAGGGCGACGTAGATCATCACGCCGAGGACCGTCATGGCGAAGCGGAAGGCGGATTGTTGGCCGTTCCAGACCTTCGACATCCACATGCCGAACCACTCGGCGCCGATGCCCAGGAAGCCCGCCTGCCAGACCAGGAAGCCGACGCTCAGGCCGGCGATCGCCCAGGTCTTGGCCCGGTCGAAGTCGCCGCGCGGGGCCCGCAGCCGCGCGAGCATCAGCGCGACGCCGATCCAGAGCAGGAGCGCCGTGACAGCCTCCGCGGCGACGATCATCGCGAAGGCGCCGCGCTGCAGTGCCGGATCGGTGATCGCGCGGTCGGCGATGCCCGAATCCGGCAGGATCGTGTCCATCGACAGCACGTGCTGCACGAAGGCGAGGTTCACTGCCGGCTCCGTGACGTTGCCGTACACGACCAGCGTGCAAGTCAGGGCCAGGGCGCCGACGAGGGCGGCCTTCGAGAGGCGGACGGCGAGCATGGGCGGCCCTTCCAGATATGCGGGCGTCGCCTTCGGAGCCGGGCCATGGCCTCGGCCGATCGCGGCGCCCCTCAGTTCGCCTTCGCCTCGACCTCGAGCCGGTCGAGGACGGCGGCCGGTGAGCGCGCCGCGCCCAGGTCGATGAAGCCGATCCCCGCCGGCTCCTTGGACTTGGCGTGCACCACGAGCTTGCCGGGTTTCATCACGAACTGGCCCATGGCGGCGCCGATCCCCTTGGCGGCCGCGCTGTTGCCCAGGATGATCGGCACGCCGAGCAGGCTGGCGGTGACGTATTCCTTGCGCAACTCGTCCGGCTTGAGGCTGAGATCCTTCGACTGCGCGGCCAGGAAGCGCTCGAACAGGCCGGCATTCTCGACCGTCAGGTTCAGGGTCTTGGCGCTGCCCGAGAACATCACCATGGTCGCCGCCGGCAGGGTGCCGGAGAACAGTTCGGGCCCGATGCCTCCGAGCGTGCCGGACAGGCGGACGGTGCCGATGTCCCGCCCGGAGATCGTGACCTCGCGCAGGGCGAGGTCGCGGGCCTTCTCGTCCAGGCTCGCGTCGGCCACGAGGTCGAGGTCGAGGTCTCGGTAGCCGTAGGCCGGCAGCAGGCCGAGGAGCGGCGCGCCCGCGAGCAGGTCGGCGGGCAGGCTCAGGCCGGTGAGGCTGATGCGGGTCGCGCTGGGCACGCCATCGGTCAGCGGGCCGAAGGCCAGGGCCGCCTCGCGCAGCGCGACGCGGGGGGACGTCCGCGGCGACACCGTGACCGCCAGGGGATCCGCGGTCCTGTCGGCCGGCCTGGGCTCGGGTGTCCGCGCCGACCGGCCCGGCTCGGGCAGGGCGCTACGGGCCGGGGGCCGGACGTCGCGGGGAGGCGCCCGCTCGACCTCCGCCTCGGGCGGCAGGTCGATCGACAGGTCGGTGAGGGTGAGCGTGCCGAGCTTCGGCGTCAGGCGACGCATCTCGACGTCGGAGAAGCCGGCGCCGCCCGTCGGCTCGGCGGCGATGCCCTGGAGGGTCGCGACGGTCGGCGCCAGGGAGGTCCCCAGCGCGGCCACGCGGCCGACATGGATCCGCAGCGCGCCGCGGGTCATCGACAGGTTGTCCAGGGTGGTGCCGCCCTCGGAGCCCGAGGAGGTGTAGGCGGCCCGGCCGATCTCGAACAGCACCGGCCCCTTCGGATCGGTGTCGCTGACGCTCAGGCCCTGCATCTCCAGGCTTCCGACCGAGGTGGCGTCGATGAGATCGGCGGCGGCGGCGGCCAGCGGTCGGCGGTCGCTGGCGCCGTCGAAGCCGTTCGCCACGATGGCGAAGGCACCGCTCCAGCCGTCCGGGACCTGCCGGCCGCCGAGGTCGCGGCCGTCGAGGCGGGCGATCTTCACGGTGGTGCCGCGCGCGTCCGAGTAGGTGACGTCCGAGACCTGGATGGTGCCGTAGACGCGCTGGACCGGTCCCTTGCCGTCGCCGGGCACCGTGTAGAGCCGGCTGAGCGCGGCGAGATCCAGGTCCGTGGCGCGCACCTGACCGTAGGTCCCGGACCCGCGGTTCGGCCCCGCGACGGAGCTGACCGTCGCGCCGGCCGCCGTCAGCTCGCCGACGCGGCCGGCCCGGATGTCGCGGGCGACCACGTCGCGGTAGGTGACGGTCTGCCGGTTCTCGCCGGGACCCGCGTTCTCGGAGACGAGGACCGGGACGGTCAGGCTGCCGGCGTCGAGCCGGGCGAGGCGCTGCTCCCAGGGCACGTTGGAATCCGGGCGCAGGATCGCCGCGAGATCCTCCTTGGAGAGGCGGGTGCCGCTGGCCGTCAGCTTCGGAGCCTTCAGCAGCGTGCCGCCCAGCGGGATCACCACGTCGTTGACCGTCACGTCCTGGACGGCGGCGGCGCCCTCCTGCGCGGCGAGCGGCGCGGGCGCGAGGCCGAGAAGGGCCAGCGTGGCGGCCGTCGCCCAGGCCGACCGGAGGCGGAGACGGGCCTTCGGGTGGTTCATGGCAGCGTCCGGACCAGGGCTCTCGCGGGGATGCCCTAGCCGTGCCGTGTTTTGCCGGGCGAGGCAATCGCGCGCGCCGGCCCGGGCGATCGAGCCTGGAAAGGTGTCGTACGGACGCAACGGCGCGTCGGCGCCGGGGCGGGGGCTACAACGAGAAGGAGGTCCCGCAGCCGCAGGAGGCGGTGGCGAGCGGGTTCTCGATCTTGAAAGACTGCCCGATCAGATCGTTCACGAAATCGATGGTCGAGCCGCTCATGTACTCGAGCGAGACCGGATCGACGATCACGGTGGCGCCGTCGCGCTCGATCGCGACGTCCTGCGCCTCGCGGGCGCGGGTGATGTCGAAAGCGTAGGAGAAGCCCGAGCAGCCGCCACCGTTGACGCTGATCCGCAGCGACGAGCCCGCCGGCTCCGCCACCATGATCTCGTTGATGCGCTTGGCCGCGCGGGCGGTCAGGGTGATCTCAGCCATCGGTCTCTGGCCACGCATTCGTTCGGTGGACGGCGCGCCCGGCCCGTTGCCGAGGGCGCCTCGACCCACAAGATATGAGCCGCAAGCCCGCGCCGCAACGCGCCGGGCGGGGAGCCGTCATGAGCAGGGTGCGTGAGTTACAGAGCGGATGCCGTGCGACCGAACGGTGAGCGCTGGCGCGCGCCCTACGCCACCGACCCGGCCCGCACCCGGGGCCGCCTGATCCCGGAGGCCGGCTCGCCGACCCGCAGCGACTTCCAGCGCGACCGGGACCGGATCATCCACTCGACGGCGTTCCGGCGCCTGAAGCACAAGACGCAGGTCTTCGTGCATCACGAGGGCGACCACTACCGCACCCGCCTGACCCACACGCTGGAGGTGAGCCAGATCGGCCGGGCGCTCGCACGCGCCCTCGGGCTCGACGAGGACCTCGCGGAAGCTCTGGCCCTCAGCCACGACCTCGGCCACACCTGCTTCGGCCATACCGGCGAGGACGCCCTCGACACCTGCATGGCGCGCCACGGCGGCTTCGACCACAACGCCCAGGCGCTGCGGATCGTCACCCGGCTGGAGCGGCGCTACGCCGGCTTCGACGGGCTGAACCTCGCCTGGGAGACGCTGGAGGGCCTCGTCAAGCACAACGGTCCGCTGCTCACCGCGGACGGCCACCCGACGCCCCGCTACGCCGCCCGCGGCATCCCGGCGGCGATCCTGGAATACGACGCGCTGAATCCCCTCGACCTGTGGAGCCAGGCCGGCCCCGAGGCCCAGGCCGCCTCGCTGGCGGACGACATCGCCTACGCCGCCCACGACCTCGACGACGGGCTGCGCGCCGGCCTGTTCGAGATCCCGGAGCTGCGGGCGGTCCCGTTCCTGGCCGGGCTGCTCGACGAGATCGACCGGCTGCATCCGGGCCTGGAGCCGTCGCGGATGATCCACGAGCTCGCCCGCCGGGTGATCACCCGCTTCGTCGAGGACGTCATCCGCGAGGGCGGCCGCCGCATCGCCGCCCTGGATCCGCAGCGCGTCGAGGACATCCGCGACGCGGATCAGCCGGTCATCGTGTTCTCGCCGGAGATCGCGGCGGCTGACGCCGAGATCATGCGCTTCCTGTGGGAGCGGATGTATCGGCATCCCGGCGTGGTGGCCGTGCGGAAGAAGGCCGACGCCATCGTCAACGACCTGTTCGCCGCGTTCACCGCGGCGCCGGCCCGGATGCCGGAGGAGTGGAGCGCCGGTCTCGACGGTGCCACCGAGGCCCGGGTCGCCCGCCGTGTTGCCGACTACATCGCCGGCATGACCGACACTTACGCGGTCCTGGCGCACCGCAAGCTCTACGCGACGACGCCGGACCTGCACTGGGAGTTGCCCAGCCGGGG
Source organism: Methylobacterium sp. 285MFTsu5.1 (assembly GCF_000383455.1). Taxonomy (NCBI): domain Bacteria; kingdom Pseudomonadati; phylum Pseudomonadota; class Alphaproteobacteria; order Hyphomicrobiales; family Methylobacteriaceae; genus Methylobacterium; species Methylobacterium sp. 285MFTsu5.1. Next base: position 217,330 of record NZ_KB911272.1, read on the forward strand.
CCTGCCCCTCGCCGAGCCCTGAGGGCCCGGCGCGGGGCCGGCGCGTGTCAGCAGCCGCAGCCGCAGGTGAAGCTGCCGTAGCACCCGCCGTAGCCGTAGCCACCGTAGGCGGCGGGATAGCCGTAACCGTAGCCGTAACCGCCGTAGGCGGCCGGGTAGCCGTAACCGTAGCCGCCATAACCGTAGCCGCCGTAGACGCTGCCGGCGGCGAGCCCGAGCCCGAGGCCGATCCCCGCGCCGGCCAGCCCGTAGCCGAGGGCCCGACCGTAGCCGCCGCGGTAGCCGTAACCGTAGCCGCGCCCGTAGAAGCCGCGGGCCGCGTAGCCACCGCGGTAGCCGTAGCCGCCGCGGTAACCGCCCCGGAATCCGCCACCATGGAATCCGCCACCATGGAATCCGCCGCCGCGGAACCCGCCCGCCTCGGCACTCGGCGTGGCCAGGATGAGCGCGCAGAGCGCCGTGCCCGCAATCGTCAAGGTCTTCATCAGTAACTCCGCGATCGGCCTACTCACGATCGCCAACGATGACACCGTGTCGTCTCGTTCGAGACAAGACGGACACTGGGCGATCCGTATTCGTCGCGCGGGATAACCCGTCGGCGACGCGCACGTGGTTACCGGAGCGATGCCGCGACCGCGGATTCCGCGCGGTCGGTGCGCGGCCCGGCGCCGTGACACCCTCCCGCCCCCTTGCTAGACCGCCGGGGCGGGCGCAGGCCGGACGGGCCGGGCGACGAGACCCCCGCGCGAGCGAGATCGAGACCCATGAACATCTTCGCCCTGTTCGAGGCGCGCGTGCGCGAGGCCGTGGAGGCGCTGACCCGCGCCGGCCACCTGCCCGAGGGCCTCGACCTGGGCCGCGTGGTCGTCGAGCCGCCCCGCGACGCGTCGCACGGCGATCTCGCCACGAATGCCGCCCTGGTGCTCGCCAAGGAGGCGCGGACCAACCCGAAGGCGCTCGGCGAGGCCCTGGCGGAGGAACTCCGCGCGGACCCGCGGATCGTCGAGGCGAGCGTCGCCGGGCCGGGCTTCATTAACCTGCGGCTCGACCCCGCGATCTTCCACGCGGTCGTGCGCGACGCGCTGACGGCGCCGGAGGCGTTCGGCCGCTCGCGGCTGCCCGGCGGCCCGATCAACGTCGAGTACGTGTCGGCGAACCCGACGGGGCCGATGCATGTCGGTCACGGCCGCGGCGCGGTGTTCGGCGACGCCCTGTGCAACCTGCTCGTCGCCGCCGGCCGGCAGGTGACGCGGGAATACTACATCAACGACGCCGGCGTTCAGGTCGACGTGCTGGCCCGCTCGGCCTTCCAGCGCTACCGCGAGGCCCTGGGCGAGCCCTTCGCGATCGCCGAGGGCCTCTACCCGGGCGACTACCTGAAGCCCGTGGGCGCCGCGCTGGCCGAGACCCACGGCCGCGCGCTCCTCGACAAGCCGGAGGCGGAGTGGCTGCCCGCGGTGCGCGAGACCGCGCTCGGCATGATGATGGATATGATCCGGGCCGACCTGGCGGCGATCGGCATCCGCCACGACGTGTTCTTCTCCGAGCGCACGCTCCAGGAGAGCGGGGCCGTGAAGTCCCTGCTCGCGGAACTGCGCGCCAAGGGCCTCGTCTACGAGGGCCGCCTGCCGCCGCCCAAGGGTCAGCTGCCGGAGGATTGGGAGGACCGCGAGCAGACGCTGTTCCGCACCCGGGAATTCGGCGACGACAGCGACCGCCCGCTGCTGAAGTCGGACGGCTCGTACACGTACTTCGCCTCCGACATCGCCTACCACCGGGCCAAGTACCTCGCCGGCGCGACCGAGCTGATCGACGTCCTGGGGGCCGATCACGGTGGCTACGTGAAGCGCATGCAGGCTGCCGTGAAGGCGGTCAGCGACGGCAAGGCCACGCTCGACGTCAAGCTCTGCCAGCTCGTGCGGCTGTTGCGCGCAGGCGCGCCGGTGAAGATGTCCAAGCGGGCCGGCGAGTTCGTGACCCTGCGCGACGTGATCGACGAGGTGGGCCGCGACGCGATCCGGTTCATGATGCTCTACCGGAAGAACGACGCGACTCTGGATTTCGACCTCGCCAAGGTCGTGGAGCAAACGAAGGACAACCCGGTCTTCTACGTCCAGTACGCCCATGCCCGCGTCCGCTCGGTGCAGCGGCAAGCGCGCGAGGCCTTCCCGGACGCCGACCTCTCGGCCGCGGCGCTGGCCCGCGAGGCGGATTTCTCCGTGCTGAGCGACCCGGGCGAGATCGAGATGATGCGCCTCATCGCGCAGTACCCGCGGGTCCTCGAATCCGCGGCGCTGGCGCACGAGCCGCACAGAATCGCCTTCCACCTCTATGAACTGGCCTCCGCGCTGCATAGTTTCTGGAACAAGGGCAAAGACTTGCCGCAATTACGGTTTGTTAATGCAACCGACCGAAAGTCGACGTGGGCCCGGCTGGCGCTCGTCGAAGCTCTGCGGAGCACGCTGGCGGCCGGCCTTGCGATTCTCGGTGTGACCGCGCCGGACGAGATGCGATAGGCCCGGGTGCATCGGGCCGGTCTTCGGCGTTGATGTGAGGATGCTGCCATGACGAACGCTTCGCGCGCTCAGGTCGATTTGGACGCCCTCGCGCGCGATCTGCGTCAGGAGAAGGGCCAGGCGCCGCAGGCGTCCGGCAAGGGCGACCCGCTGGCGGAACTCGCCCGCATCGTCGGCCAGGACGACCCGTTCCGGGCGCTGCTCGCGGCCCGCGACGAGATGCGCGCCGTCGCGCCCGCCGCCCCGCAGCAGGCCGCCTGGAATGCCCGGGTCGAGCCGAGCTTCGCCCCGGAACCCGCCAAGGCCACGCCGGCCGACGCGTTCGACCAGTATCTCGCCTCGGTAGAGCAGGACACGCACCGCGAGGGCGCCGGCTACGCTCCGGAGGGCGGCCCGACCTCGACCGGCGACGAGGAGACCTACGCGGACAGCCGCGCGCTCCGGCGCGCCAATCCGCGGCGGCGGCTCGCCTCGGTGGGTGCCGGCGTCGCCGTGGTGGCGCTCGCCGTCACCGGGGCGCTCACCTACAAGGGCCTGAGCAATTCGGGCCACGGCGGCGTTCCGGTGGTCCAGGCCGATTCTACGCCCCTCAAGGTCGCCCCGAAGGTCGCCGACGGCGTCGAGATCCCGGATCAGAACCGGCAGATCTACGACCCGAAGGGCAAGAAGGACGGCCAGATCAAGATCGTGAACCGCGAGGAGCAGCCCCTCGACGTGGCCGAGGCCGCGCGGGCGGCCCAGGGCCCGTCGCAGCCGAGCGGCGCCCAGGGTGGCACGACGCCGGGCAGCGGCCCGTTCGAGGCCTTCGGGGAGCCGCGCCGCGTCCGCACCGTGGCGGTCAAGCCCGAAGCGCCGCCCGCGCCGCCGCCGCGCGAGCAGCAGGCCGCCGATGCCGGGCCGGCCCCGATCCCCACCATGGTCCTGCCGAGCGACGAGCCGCCCGCTCCGCCGGCCCCGAAGTCCAGGCCCGTCCGCCAGACCGCCGCAGCCATGCCGGCGACCACGGCCACGCCCGTCGACGCGCAGCCGGAAGCCGCGGTCGAGCAGCCGGCGCCCAAGCCGGTGGCCGTGAAGCCGCCGCCGAAGGCCGCCCAGCGCATCGCCGCCGTCGCTCCGGCCGGGGCGGCCGCGCCCGACACCACCGCCAGCACCACGACGGACGACGACGCCGTGAAGTCCGGCCCGGTCAGCGGCTTCTCGGTCCAGCTGGGAGTGCGCAGCTCCGCCGCCGAGGCCAAGGCCGCGTTCCACCAGTTGCAGGCCAAGTACGCGCAGCTCGCCGGCAAGCCCGAGCTGATCCGGCAGGCCGAGGTCAACGGCAAGACGATCTACCGCGTCCGCGTCGGACCGCTGGAGAAGGCTCAGGCCGCGAGCCTGTGCAGCGCCCTGCAGGGCGCGGGCGGCCAGTGCTTCGTGGCCAAGAACTGATCTCCTGACGGCACCTCGCGGACGGGACGGCGTGCCCGTCCGCGGTGATCCGCGTCGCCCGTCCGACCGAGTCCCCTAGGCAACACGGGCGGCGCGATCGCCCCGGCCACTGGTCCGGGGCCCCGGTTTGGTCTTGCCGGCTCCCCGTTCCCGCCCGACTCTGTCGCCATCGATTCGCGCCGCCCGGCGGTTCCGCCGCCGTTCTCGCGCCGTCTTCGCGCCGCCACCGAGCAGTATCCGAGCCGTTCCAGATGACCTCCCGCGCCCTGATTCTCGGCTGCACCGGCCCGTCGCTCACGGCGGAGGAGAGGGCCTTCTTCCGGGACGTGAAGCCGTGGGGCTTCATCCTGTTCAAGCGCAACATCGGGACGCCCGACGAGGTCCGCGCCCTCACCGGGGCACTCCGGGACTGCGTCGGGTCCGACCGGGCGCCGATCCTGATCGATCAGGAAGGCGGCCGGGTCCAGCGGATGGGCCCGCCCCACTGGCCGGCCTATCCGGCCGGCGGTCGCTACGGTCGGCTGAACGGCAGCGCCGCGACCATCGCCCGCCTCGGCGCGCGCCTCATGGCACACGACCTCGCCGAGGTCGGCATCAACGTCGACTGCGCCCCCGTCCTCGACGTGCCGGCGCCGGGCTCGCACGACATCATCGGCGACCGCGCCTACGCGACGAGTCCGGAACGGGTCGCCGAGATCGGACGCGCCGTCGCCGAGGGCCTGATGGCCGGCGGCGTCCTGCCGGTGATGAAGCACATTCCGGGGCACGGGCGCGCCACCTGCGATAGCCACCACGGCCTCCCGGTGGTCGACGCGACCCGCGCGGATCTCGCCGGGCAGGATTTCCGCACCTTCCGCGCCCTCGCAGACCTGCCGATGGCGATGAGCGCGCACGTCGTCTTCACCGCCATTGACCCCGACCGGCCGGCGACCCAGTCAGACACCGTCATCCGCGACATCATCCGCGGCGCCATCGGCTTCGACGGCCTGCTGATGACCGACGACCTGTCCATGCACGCGCTGACCGGCACGTTCCGCGACCGGACGGAGCGCGCCTTCGCGGCGGGGATCGACATCGGCCTCCACTGCAACGGCGCGCGCGACGAGATGCAGGCTGTGGCCGAGGCGGCGCCCGAACTGACCGGCGAGGCCGCGCGGCGCGCCGCCGCTGCGCTGGCGCGGCTCGACCCCGCCGGCGACGGGCTCGACGTCGCGGAAGCCCGCGACCGCTTCGCCGCGGCTCTCGCCGCCGCCTGACCTGAGACACCGCGCGACGTTCCATCGCGGCCTTCCACCGGCCGTGGCATCGCCTCTGCTTGTGTTCGGGCGGCGCGATCCCTAGGTTCGCCCCGAAATCCTCAACCGGACGTGGCGTCACGCTCCCGCTTCTTCGGGGCGCCCGCAGGAGGTTGCCATGGGCAGCATGAGTATCTGGCACTGGGTCATCGTCGCGGTCATCGTGATGCTGCTCTTCGGACGCGGCAAGGTGTCCGACCTGATGGGCGACGTCGCCAAGGGCATCAAGGCCTTCAAGAAGGGCATGGCCGAGGACGAGACCCCGCCGGCGGCCCAGGCCGCGCCGCCGCCGGCCGAGCCGGTTCGCACCATCCCGCACACCGCCGAGACGAGCCCCGGCACCGCCATCCCGGCGAGTCATATCCCCGGCGGCGAGCGCAAGCCGGTCTGACGGCGAGCTTGACTGTAGGACTGTCAGAGCGCGCGCGCTCGTGTAGAGCCTGACGGGGTCCGGCCGCCGTGCCGGATCTCGGGGCAGCAGGACCGTCGACGACATGCTGGACATGAGCTGGGGCGAGGTGATGCTGATCGGCGGCGTCGCCCTCATCGTCATCGGGCCGAAGGATCTGCCGAAGGCGCTGCGCACCGTCGGGCAGATCACCACGAAGCTGCGCCGCATGGCCGGCGAGTTTCAGATGCAGTTCAACGAGGCGATCCGCGAGGCCGAGCTCGACGACGTCCGGCGCGAGGTCGACGGCATCCGCAACACCGTCCGCACGGCGGGCTCGACCTTCAATCCGGTGCAGACGATCCGCGACGAGCTGAAGGGCGCCGTCGAGGGCCGGGCCAAGATGGGTCCGGAGAAGATGGGACCGGAGATGCCCGGCCCCGAGACCCCGCCGGTCGAGACCCGGTCGCTGGCCGACGCCACGGCGCAGCTGAAGGCCGAGCAGGAAGCCGCGGCAACCCCTCAAGCCTCCGATACGCATCCGGTCACGCCCGCCGGCGCGTCGGACCATGGTGCGACGACCGAGGTCGCGGAGGCGCCCCTGCCCGTGCCCGGCTCGGTGGACGATCCGTTCGGCCCTCCGCCCGCCCCGCCCGCCGCGCATCCCGCCACCGAAGAGTCCAAGAACGGCACGGCTGCCCGATGATCAGCGAGGCGGACGAGGCCGAGATCGAGGCATCCCGGGCGCCCCTGCTCGAGCACCTGATCGAATTGCGGTCGCGGCTGATCAAGTCGCTCATCGCCTTCGTGCTGATGTTCTTCGCGTGCTTCTTCTTCTCGCGCGACATCTACAACGTGCTGGTCTACCCCTACGTCTCGATCGTGGGTGCGCAGAACGCCGAGCTGATCGCCACGCACTTCCTCGAGCAGGTCTTCACCAACATCAAGCTCAGCGTCTTCGGCGCGGCCTTCCTGGCCTTCCCGGTGATCGCGACGCAGATCTACGCCTTCGTGGCACCCGGCCTCTACCGCAACGAGCGCAAGGCGTTCCTGCCCTACCTCGTCGCCACCCCGATCTTCTTCCTGCTCGGCGCGCTCGTGGTATTCTTCCTGGCGATGCCGCTGCTGATCAAATTCTCGGTGTCGCTCCAGCAGGTGGGCGTCGCCGGGGAGCCGACGATCAAGCTGCTCCCGAAGGTCGACGAGTACCTGTCGCTGATCATGACGCTGATCTTCGCGTTCGGCATCGCCTTCCAGCTGCCGGTGATCCTGACGCTGCTCGGCCAGATCGGGATCATCGACGCGGCGTTCCTGCGCGAGAAGCGCCGCTACGCGATCGTGCTGGTCTTCGTCGCCGCCGCCATCCTGACCCCGCCGGACGTCATCTCGCAGCTCTCCCTCGCGATCCCGATGCTGCTCCTCTACGAGGCCTCGGTGTTCTCGGTGGCGCGGGTCGAGAAGCTGCGCGCCGCGCGGCGCGTCGAGGAGGGGCTGGAGCCCTGAGCCGGCGCGCCGGGCTCAGTCCGGCGCGCGCAGGCGGTAGCCGACGCCGGTCTCGGTGAGCAGGTAGCGCGGGCGCTCGGGATCGGGCTCGAGCTTCTGGCGCAGCTGCCGGATGTAGACGCGCAGGTACTGCGGGTCCGACGAAGCCGGCGCGTGGCGCATGAGCTGCGCGTGGGTGAGCACCTTGCCGGCGTGCTGCACCAGCACGCGCAGGAACTCGTATTCCCGCGGCGACAGCTTCACGTCGCGCTCGCCCACCCGGACGATGCGGCGGACGAGGTCGACCGAGAGGTCCTCGACCCGGAAGACCGGCCGCTCACCCTGCTTGGCGAGGCGATGGCGCAGGGCCGCGCGGATGCGCGCCAGCAGCTCGTTCATGCCGAAGGGCTTGGTGACGTAGTCGTCGGCGCCGAGATCGAGGGCCTCGACCTTGCCGCGCTCGTCGTCGCGGCTCGACAGGATCACGACCGGCAGGTCGGGCCAGCGCTCGCGGACCGCCGCCAGGAGGGCGTGGCCGGCCATGTCGGGAAGGCCGAGGTCGAGGAGCGCGAGATCCACCCCGCCGGCCTCCAGGGCGGCGAGGGCCGCGGCCCCGTCGGCGGCCTCGACGACCGCGTAGTCCTGCGTCCCGAGACCGGTGCGGAGCAGCCGGCGGATCGGCGGCTCGTCGTCGATCACCAGGATGCGGGCTATGCTCACGCGTTCCGTCCCTCGTGGCGGTCTCGGGCGGCCTATTCGGGCCGCAACAGCACGTGCCGCTTCTTGCCGAAGGAGAGCTTGATCACCCCGTCCGCGGTCACGTCGCCGCGGCCGAGGACAGCCTTCTCATCCGTGACCGGCACGTCGTTGACCCGCAGGCCGCCGCCCTTGATCTGACGGCGCGCCTCGCTGGTGGACGGCACGAGCTTGGCGACCTCCGGCCCGAAGGCGGTGAGCACGCCGAGGCCCGCCTCCAGGGCGGCGGACGGCACGGTGACGCTCGGGAGGTCGGCGGCAAGCGTCCCCTCGACGAAGGTCTTGCGGGCGGTCTCGGCGGCGGCCTCGGCGGCCTCGCGGCCGTGCATCAGCGCGGTCGCCTCCGTGGCCAGCACCGTCTTGGCCGCGTTGATCTCGGAGCCGGCGAGGGCGGAGAGGCGCGCGATCTCCTCCATGGGCAGCAGGGTGAACAGCTTGAGGAAGCGGGCCACGTCCGCGTCCTCGGTGTTCCGCCAGAACTGCCAGTACTCGTAGGGCTTCAGCATGTCCGGGTTGAGCCAGACGGCGCCGGCCGCGGTCTTGCCCATCTTGGCGCCGGACGACGTGGTCAGCAGCGGGCAGGTCAGGGCGTAGAGCTGCGGCGTGCCCATGCGGCGGCCGAGATCGATGCCGTTGACGATGTTGCCCCACTGGTCCGATCCGCCCATCTGCATGACGCAGCCGTAGCGGCGATTCAGTTCCACGAAGTCGTAGGACTGGAGGATCATGTAGTTGAATTCCAGGAACGAGAGTTCCTGGTCGCGCTCCAGGCGCAGGCGCACGCTGTCCATCGACAGCATGCGGTTCACCGAGAAATGCCGGCCGACGTCGCGCAGCATCTCGATGTAATTGAGCTTGGTCAGCCACTCGGCGTTGTCGACCATCACGGCGTCGCCGGCCGCGTCGCCGAAGCGGAGGAACCGGTCGAAGGTCTTGCGGATCTCGGCCTTGTTGGCGTCGATCTGCTCGACGGTGAGGATCTTGCGGGTCTCGTCGCGGCCGGACGGGTCGCCGACCCGGGTCGTGCCGCCGCCCATCAGGGCGATGGGCCTGCCCCCGGTGGCCTGCAGCCAGTGCAGCATCATGATCGACAGGAGGTGCCCGACATGGAGCGAGGGCGCCGTGCAGTCGTAGCCGACATAGGTGGTCAGCCGGCCCTCGAGGGCCGCGGCGTCGATGCCGGCGAGGTCCGAGGTCTGGTGGATATAGCCGCGCTCGGTCAGGATCCGCAGGAAGTCGGATTTCGGCGCGAAGCTCTCGGCGGTCATGGATGCCATCTCGGGTCGCGCGCTGGCGCGACAGGCCGAGGCCCCGCATGCTAGCTCGCGCTGGGTTCAGGATACGGCGCGCTCTTAGCAGGGCGTTGGCCGAAAGGCACGGGGCAGCACGGCATGGCGATGATGCGCGCGATCGGACTGATGAGCGGCACCTCGCTGGACGGCGTCGACATCGCGCTGATCGAGACCGACGGCGAGCGCGTCCACGTGGTCAAGGGCCACAACAACTTCCTCGAGCCGCTGGGCCCCACCGGCTACCGCGGCTACGCCGACGACGAGAAGGCGCTGCTGCGCGCGGCCACCAAGGACGCCGAATCCGTCCTCCATCCCGCCGACCGGCCGGGGCGTCTGCCGGAGGCCGAGGCCTTCGTCACCCTCGCCCATGCCGAGGCCGTGGAGCGCTTCCTGGAGGAGCACGGCCTGAATGCCTCCGAGATCGACGTGATCGGCTTCCACGGCCAGACCGTGATCCACCGCCCGGACCAGCGGATCTCGATCCAGATCGGCGACGGGCAGGCGCTGGCGACCCGGCTCGGCATCCCGGTCGTCTCGGACCTGCGCCGGGCCGATATCGAGGCGGGCGGGCAGGGGGCGCCGCTGGTGCCGGTCTTCCACAAGGCGCTCGCCGAGGCGTCGGGCTTCGACGGGCCCTTCGGCATCCTCAACATCGGCGGCGTCGCCAACGCGACGCTGATCGACTCGAAGGGCGGCGTCATCGCCTTCGACACCGGTCCCGGCAACGCCCTGATCGACGAGTGGATGCAGGAGCGCGAGGGCAAGAACCTCGACGATGGCGGCCGCACGGCGGCCCGCGGCCGCCCGGACGAGCAGCTGCTTGCCTGGCTCCTGACGCACCCGTTCTTCTTCCGCAAACCGCCGAAGTCGCTGGACCGGAACTGGTTCTCGCACAAGCTCGCCGGGCAACTCTCGACCGAGGACGGCGCCGCGACGCTCACGGCCTTCACGGCCCGGGCCGTGGCCCGCGCCCTTGACCACGCCCCGGAGGTCCCGACCCGCTGGATCGTGGCCGGCGGCGGCGCCCGCAACGGCGAGCTGGTGCGGCTCCTGAACTACCACCTGCGCGCCGAGATCACGACCGCGGACGCGATCGGCTGGTCCTCCGCCTATCTGGAGGCGCAGGCCTTCGCGTACCTCGCGGTGCGCTCGCTCAAGGGCCTGCCGATCACCTTCCCGGCGACCACCGGGGTACGCGAGGCCATCACCGGCGGGGTGCTGGCGCGGCCGTGAGCCTCGGCTACGCCCTCCGGCGGATCGTCGAGGAATACCCGCTCGCCCGGCTCGACCCGCCGGCCGGCCACCCGCTCGCCGCCGTCATCCGCAGGGGTGCGCCGGACGAGCTGCGCGCCGCCCTGGAGCCGATCGACGGGCCGTTCCTGGTGAAGGGCAGCCCGGGGCGCGGGAGCCACTGGGCCGCGATCCCCTGGATCGCCGTGTTCGATCCCGCCGTCACCACCAGCGCCACGCGGGGCTACTACCTCGTCTACCTGTTTCCGGCGAACCGCGAGGCGGTGCACCTGTCGCTGGCGCAGGGAACGGTGGCGGCGATCCGCAGCCACGGTCCGGCGGCCGGTGCCCATCTTCGCGCCAGCGGCGCCGCGCTCAGGACTCGGCTGTCGGACTTCGCCGACGCGCTGCCGAACGCGGCGATCGCCCTCGGCAGCGCGGGCGAATTGCCGGAGGGCTACGAGGCCGCCCACATCCTCGGCCTCACCTACGCCCTCGCCGATCTCGGCGACGAGCGCCGGCTGCGCCGGGATCTCGCGGCGGCGGTCGCGGCGTACCGGGCGCTCAAGGCGCGGGGCGGGCTCGATCTGCCCTGTTCGCCGAAGGCCCGGTGAGGCTGCCGGGCGCTCCGACCCGTCACCGCGCGCGGGTCTGCCCGGCCGCCCTGCACGGGCCGCGTTTGTGCCCCCGCCGCTCCCGCGCTAAGGCAGCCGCGCCATGTCGCACAACACCTTCGGCCACCTGTTCCGCGTCACGACCTTCGGCGAGAGCCACGGGATCGCGCTCGGCTGCGTCGTCGACGGCTGCCCGCCCGGCCTGCCCCTGGAGGCCGAGGAGATCCAGGCCGAGCTGGATCGCCGGAAGCCCGGCCAGTCGCGCTTCACGACGCAGCGCCGCGAGCCCGATCAGGTCAAGATCCTGTCCGGCGTCTTCGCGGACGACCGCACCGGCGGCCGCCAGCTCACCACCGGCACCCCGATCGCGCTGATGATCGAGAACACGGATCAGCGCTCGAAGGACTACTCGGAGATCCGCGACAGCTACCGCCCCGGCCACGCCGACTACACCTACGACGTGAAGTACGGCATCCGCGACTACCGCGGCGGCGGCCGGTCCTCGGCGCGGGAGACCGCCGCGCGGGTCGCGGCCGGCGCGGTGGCGCGCAAGGTCATCCCGGGCGTGACTATTCGGGCGGCCCTCGTGCAGATGGGCCCGCACGCCATCGACCGGTCCCGCTGGGACTGGGACGCGGTCGGCAACAACCCGTTCTTCTGCCCCGATGCCGAGACGGCGTCCTTCTACGAGACCTATCTCGACGGGCTCCGGAAGGACGGCTCGTCGGTCGGCGCTGTCATCGAGGTCGTCGCCGAGGGCGTGCCGCCCGGTCTCGGCGCACCGGTCTACGGCAAGCTGGACGCGGACCTGGCCGCCGCGATGATGTCGATCAACGCCGTGAAGGGCGTCGAGATCGGCGACGGGTTCGCGGCGGCGGCCCTGCGCGGCGAGGACAACGCGGACGAGATGCGGGCCGGCAACGGCGGCCGGCCGCGCTTCCTGGCGAACCACGCGGGCGGCATCCTGGGCGGCATCTCCAACGGCGAGCCGGTCGTGGTGCGGTTCGCCGTGAAGCCGACCTCCTCGATCCTGACCCCGCGCCGCTCCGTCACCCGCGACGGCGGCGAGGTCGATCTCGTCACCAAGGGCCGGCACGATCCCTGTGTCGGCATCCGCGCCGTGCCGGTCGCGGAGGCCATGATGGCCTGCGTGCTGGCTGATCACTATCTGCGCCATCGCGGACAGGTCGGATCCCAGCCCTGATCCGGGCCCGTCCCAACGATTCGAGAATGCCCGTGCCCCACTGCACCGTCACCGAGGCCATCGCGGCCTTCGCCCGCGGCGAGATCGTGGTCGTCACCGACGACGACGACCGCGAGAACGAGGGCGACCTCGTCGTCGCCGCCTCGCTCTGCACGCCGGAGAAGATGGCGTTCATCATCCGCAACACCTGCGGCATCGTCTGCGCGCCGATCACGCAGGCCGAGGCCCGGCGCCTGCACCTCGCGCCGATGGTGGCGTCGAACGACGCACCGCTGGGCACCGCCTTCACGGTCACGGTCGACGTCAAGCACGGGCTGACGACCGGCATCTCGGCGGAGCAGCGCTGCAACACCGTGCGGGCGCTGGCCAACGGCAACATGGGCGCCGGCGACTTCGTGCGGCCCGGCCACGTCTTCCCGCTGATCGCCCGCGACGGCGGCGTGCTCATGCGCTCGGGCCACACCGAGGCCGCCGTCGACCTGTGCCGCCTCGCCGAGCTGCCGCCCGTAGGCGTGATCTGCGAGCTCGCCAACGACGACGGCACCGTCATGAAGGGGCCGCAGATCGAGACCTTCGCCGAGAAGCACGGCCTCAAGCAGGTCTCGGTGGCTGACCTGATCGCCTATCGGCAGGCCCGCGATCGTCTGGTGGAGCGGGTCGGACACTTCCCGGTGCGCTCGAACCACGGCGACCTGAACGCTTACGTCTTCTCGACGCCCTTCGAGTCGATCCAGCAATTCGCGTTCGTGATGGGCGAGATCGGCGACGGCCGCGACGTGCTGGTGCGCCTGCACCGCTCCAACGTCGCTGCCGACGTGATCGGCGGCGGCAAGCAGATCGACGCCGTGCTCAAGCGCTTCGCGGCGGCCGGGCGCGGCGTGCTGGTCTATCTCCGCGACGGCACCGCGGGTGTCCCGGTCAAGAGCGTCACCGACGAGGGAACGGAGGCGCTGCGGGCGCGGCAGTGGCGCGAGGTCGGGCTCGGCGCCCAGATCCTGCGCGATCTCGGCGTGGTCTCGATCCGCAACCTCGCCACCTCGTCCCGCTCCTATGTCGGCCTCTCGGGCTTCGGTATCGAGCTCCTCGGCGACGAGCCCCTGGAGGGCTGAGGCCCGGAAGAGCGCCCCGGTCAGGCGCGGCGCAGGACGGTCCAGAAAGCCGCGCCGGCCATGATCGCCGCGGCGCCGCGGTTCAGCCGCGCGCGAAAGGCCGGCCGCCGGAGAGACTCGCGCGCCCGCGCCGCCAGCGCCGCGTAGGGCGTCATCACGGCGAAGAGGATCGCGGCCGTGATGACGACGAGGGTGACGCAATCCGCCGCCGTCACGCCCCGCAGATCGACGAGCGTTGGCAGGATCGCGAGGTAGAAGACGATCGTCTTCGGATTGCCCAAGGTGATGGTCAGCCCGGCGACGAAGCTGGTCCACGGCCGGTCCCGCGATTCCCCCTCGACCCGGGCTGCGGCTCCGGCCGCGCGCCAGAGCCGGAACGCCAGGTAGGCCAGGTAGAGCGCCGCGCCGTAGCGGACGACGACGAAGACCGCCCCGAGCGCCTCTGCGATCAGCGACAGGCCGAAGATCGCGGCGGCGAGATAGGTCAGGTCGCCGAGGATCAGGCCGAGCGAGAAGGCCATCGCGGCGCCGAAACCGGCGCCCAGGGCCCGGGCGACGAGGGCGACGACGCCGGGCCCGGGGATCGCGGCAGCGACCCCGAGGGCCAGCGCGTAGGTCAGGAAGCCCGCGAGCGTCATCGAGCGGTGCCCGCGGCCGGGACGGGAATGCTCCGCAGGGGTGGGCGCAGACGGCTCCGTGGCGGCATGGCGGCGATCTCCTCCGAGACGCCGATTATCGCCTGCCGCCGGACGACCGCAACGCAGCCGCCGTCAGCGGCCCATCAGCGCGTCGACGTGGGCGGCCACCGACTTGCCGAGGCCCTCGAGGCTGTAGCCGCCCTCGAGGATCGAGACGACCCGGCCGCCCGCGCAGCGCTCGGCCAGGTCCATCAGGCGGCGGGTCGCCCAGCCGAAATCCTCGGCCTCCAGCCGCAGATTGGCGAGCGGGTCCAGCCGGTGCGCGTCGAAGCCGGCGGAGATCACGATCACGTCCGGCCGGAACGCCTCCAGGCGGGAGAGGATGCCGGTCTCGAACGCCTCGCGGAACACCTCGCCGTCGTCGTTCGGCCGCAGCGGCACGTTGACGATCGTGTCCTTCTCGCCCCGCTCGGACGGCGATCCGGTCCCGGGATAGAGCGGCATCTGGTGGGTCGAGCAGTAGAGCACCGAGGCGTCGTTCCAGAAGATGTCCTGGCTGCCGTTGCCGTGGTGGACGTCCCAGTCCACGAGCGCCACCCGCTCGGCGCCGTGCTTCTTCCGGGCGTGCAGGGCCGCGATGGCGGCGTGGTTGAACAGGCAGAAGCCCATCGCGCGGGTCCGCTCCGCGTGGTGGCCGGGCGGGCGCATGGCCACGAAGGCGTTGCGGCACTCGCCGCCGACGACGGCGTCGACGGCGTGCATCCCGCCGCCCACGGCCCGCAGCGTCGCCTCGAGGCTGCCCGCCGACAGGATCGTGTCGGAATCGATGCCGACCATGCCGTGCTCGGGCACCGCCGCCACCAGCGCGTCCACGTACTCGCGCGGGTGCGCGAGGGTGACGGCCTCGATCTCGCCCCGGGGCGCCGTGGCCCGCACGAGGCCCGCGAAGCGCTCGTCCTCCAGGGCCCGCTCCACCGCGCGCATCCGGGCCGGTCGCTCCGGATGCCCCTCGGGGACCTCGTGATCGAAGCTGGCGGGATGGCTCACGTACAGGGTGGTCACGAGGGTCGCTCCCGGGATGCTCGCCTGTCGCGCACCGGCAACAGGAGCCGGCAATGTGCCACGGGCCCAACGCGCGGACTACGGCGGGGTGCCGTTGCCCCCTTATGGTTGCGTGATTCTTCCACGGGACGGACCCGGATCGGCGATCCGCGCGCCCCGTCCGCGGCCGCGACGACCTTCGAGGCGGGGATATGCGCATTATCTCGGGACTCGGCTGCGCCCTGCTGCTGGCGGGCTGCACCTTCAAGGGCGTGCCCGATCCGGCGCTCTCGGCCCGCGACGCCGAGTACATGGCCCTGGTGCCCGAGGCCGAGTTCGATCCGCACTTCGCCCGCTACGAGATCGCCGACCCGACCCGGGAAGCGCCCGGCACGATCGTCGTCGAGACCAAGGAGCGCCAGCTCTACCTCGTCCTGCCGAACGGCCGGGCGATGCGCTACGGCGTGTCGGTGGGCGACGAGGCGTATGGCTGGACCGGCACGGCCCGGATCGACCGCAAGGCGGAGTGGCCGGCCTGGAACCCGCCGGCCGAGATGATCCGGCGCTGGCCGCACGTCCACGCCATGCAGGGCGGCCCGATGAACCCGCTCGGCGCCCGCGCCCTGTACCTGTCGGATCGCGGTCGGGACACGCTCTACCGGATCCACGGCACGAACGAGCCCGAGAAGATCGGCCAGGCGGTCTCCTCGGGCTGCATCCGAATGCGCAACATCGACGTGGTCGACCTCTACAACCGGGTGCCCGTGGGAGCCACGGTCATCGTCCGGTAACGCAACCGGTCAACGTCCCAATAAGCCTGCTTGCTCGGGGGGTGTTTACCTGAACTTCCGTTCAGATCTCGCCATTAACCTCTGGAAGGGGAGCGGTCCCGTAAGTTGAAGACACACAGGGACTAGAGCCGACCGCAACAAAGGTCGGGGAGGCAGGCGATCATGACCACCATTTCCGTTCAACAGTTCTGCAACCATGCTGTCTCGGCCGGCACGATCAGCGACGAGGACCTGCTCGTCCTGAAGCGCGAGGTTCTCCCGGACGGCCTCATGAACCGCGAGGAGGCCGACCTCCTGATCGCCCTCGAGCGGGCGGTGATCGGTTCCGACGCCTTCGCCGACTTCCTGGTCGCCTCGGTCGTCGACTTCGCCGTGTGGGGCTCGCGCCCGACCGGCTACATCGACCGCGACGTCGCCGCGTGGCTCGCCGCCTCGCTCAGCGGCCGCGACGGCCCGAGCGCGGTGGGTGCCCGGATCGCCATGGAAGTCGTCCGCGAGGCCGAGAGCAGCGCCGAATCACTGGTGGCCTTCGCCCTCGAGGCCAACCGTCGCGCCCGCGACACGGTCCAGGCCCCGCGCATGACCTTCGCCCTGGCCGCCTGAGCCTCAGACCAAGGCGCAGCTTCCGTCGGCGGCGCAACTGATCTATCGGGACAGTCAAGCCGGTGCGCAATCCGGCGATCTCGAAAGCAGTGCGCCAGCGATGTTCGACAAGATCCTGATTGCCAACCGGGGTGAGATCGCCTGCCGGGTGATCAAGACGGCCCGGAGGATGGGCATCAAGACCGTAGCGGTCTACTCGGATGCCGATCGCGACGCCGTGCACGTCGCCATGGCCGACGAGGCCGTGCATATCGGGCCCGCTGCCGCCTCCGAATCGTACCTCGTGATCGAGAAGATCGTCGAGGCCTGCAAGAAGACCGGCGCCCAGGCCGTCCATCCGGGATACGGCTTCCTCTCCGAGCGCGAGGCCTTCCCGAAGGCGCTCGAGGCCGCCGGCATCGTGTTCATCGGCCCCAACCCGGGGGCCATCGCCGCCATGGGCGACAAGATCGAGTCGAAGAAGGCGGCGGCCGCCGCCGAGGTCTCGACGGTTCCGGGCTTCCTCGGCGTGATCGAATCACCCGAGCACGCCAGGAAGATCGCCGACGAGATCGGTTACCCGGTGATGATCAAGGCCTCCGCGGGCGGCGGCGGCAAGGGGATGCGCATCGCCTACTCGGGCGAGGAAGTGGCGGAGGGCTTCGCCCGCGCCAAGTCGGAGGCGGCCTCCTCCTTCGGCGACGACCGCGTCTTCATCGAGAAGTTCATCACCGACCCGCGCCACATCGAGATCCAGCTGATCGGCGACAAGCACGGCAACGTCGTCTACCTCGGCGAGCGCGAGTGCTCGATCCAGCGCCGTAACCAGAAAGTGATCGAGGAGGCGCCGTCGCCGCTCCTCGACAAGAAGACCCGCCGCAAGATGGGCGAGCAGGCCGTCGCGCTCGCCAAGGCGGTGAACTACGATTCGGCCGGCACGGTCGAGTTCGTCGCCGGGCAGGACAAGTCCTTCTACTTCCTGGAGATGAACACCCGTCTGCAGGTCGAGCATCCGGTCACCGAGATGATCACCGGCCTCGACCTCGTCGAGCTGATGATCCGCGTCGCGGCCGGCGAGAAGCTGCCGATCACCCAGGACGACGTGAAGCTGAACGGCTGGGCGGTCGAGAGCCGCGTCTACGCCGAGGACCCGACCCGCAACTTCCTGCCCTCGATCGGTCGGCTGACCACCTACCGTCCGCCGGAGGAGGGCCAGCAGGGCACGGCGATCATCCGCAACGATACCGGCGTGGAGGAGGGCGGCGAGATCGCCATCCACTACGACCCGATGATCGCCAAGCTGGTCTCCTGGGCGCCGACCCGGGCCGAGGCGATCGCCGCGCAGGGCGAGGCCCTCGACGCCTTCGCCATCGACGGCATCCGCCACAACATCCCGTTCCTCTCGGCGCTGATGGCCCATCCGCGCTGGCAGGAGGGTCGGCTGTCCACAGGCTTCATCGCCGAGGAATTCCCCGAGGGTTTCACGGCTCCGGAGCCCGCCGGCCCGGTGGCGATCCGCATGATGGCGGCGGCGGCGGCGATCGACCACAAGCTCAACCAGCGCAAGCGCGGCATCTCCGGGCAGATGCGCGCGCCCGGCCTCTTCGCCTTCGAGCGTGAGCGCGTGGTGATCCTGGCGGGTCAATCCTTCCCGGTGACGGTCGAGCCGGAGGGCGAGGACATCCTCGTCACCCGCGACGACGGCACGGCGCTCACGGTGGCGAGCGCCTGGCGCCCGGGCGAGCCGGTCTGGATCGGCACGATCGGCTCGGAGCGCGTGGCGATCCAGGTGCGCAGCCTGCTCAACGGCGTGTTCCTGCAGCACGCCGGCGCGGCCGCCGAGGCCCGGGTCTACACCCGCCGCGAGGCGGAGCTCGCCGCCCTGATGCCGGTGAAGGAGCAGGCCGGCTCGGGCAAGCAGGTGCTCTGCCCGATGCCCGGCCTCGTGAAGCAGATCCTCGTCACCGAGGGCCAGGAGGTGAAGAACGGCGAGCCGATCGCGGTCGTCGAGGCCATGAAGATGGAGAACGTCCTCCGCGCCGAGCGCGACGCGACGGTGGGGAAGATCCACGCCAAGGAGGGCGACAGCCTCGCGGTCGACGCGGTGATCCTGGAATTCGCCTGATCGCGGGGCACGCGTCGCGCTCGCGGCCGTGACTACGGTTCACAATGAGCAGACCAAGCTGCTGGCGACGGCGCTGAACAACATCGCGGTTGCCTACGTCGTCATCGGCTTCGTCACGCCGATGACGGCCGCGAGCTTCGGTGTGCCGAGTGCACCGGCGCTGCGCGTCGAGAACGCGATCTTCACGCTCGTTTGGCTGGGGACCGGCTGCGCAGTACTGTTACGGTGCGAGGCGTGCCCTCCGGAGCCTGAAGCCGTGAACTACGACTGGATCTTCGTAACGTTCGGCATTCCGGCGATCACGCTGGCGATCGCCTACGCGGCCGTGCGCGCGAACGAGCGGGCCGCGCAGCGCCTCGATCCCCCAGCGGGCGAGTAGGCTCTCACAGCTCCGGCATGCCCCTCTATTTCGCCTACGGCGCCAACATGGATGCCGCCGCGATGGCGCTGCGCTGCCCGGTTTCGCGGCTGATCGGCGGCGGACATCTGCCGAACCACCGCTTCATCATCATGCGCGAGGGCTACGCGTCGGTCGTGCCCGATCGAAGGCGCACCGTCTGGGGCGTCCTGTGGGAACTCGCTCCCGACGACATCCCGGCCCTCGACCGCTACGAGGGCGTCGCCGGGGGGCTCTACACCAAGGCGGCGCTGCCGATCCGCACCGGGGAGGGCGTCAAGCGCGCCCTGATCTATCGCGGATGCTCGACCGCGCCCGGGCGTCCGAGGCCCGGGTACCTGGAGGCGGTCGTCGCGGCGGCGCGCGCGGCGCAGCTGCCGCCCGCCTATCTTCGGGAACTCGGCACCTGGACCCGCGGCCTGCCCGCTTGAGCGTCGCGCAGTTGGTACGCGACATGCTTGCCCACGAGCGAGCTGGAGGGCGAGCGGCAGCACCGCGCCCGTCCGGCCATCCGTGATTGCGCGGCGCGCCCGTCGGTCAACGACGATCGGCGTGCGTTCGCGAGGGAGAGTTGTGCATGTCGTATCTGGCGCCCGCCGATTTCGTGAAGAAGGCCGTCGATGCCGGTGAGGCGAAGGTCTTCATGGCTACCAAGGACACGTTCATCCGGGCCTACATGGCCGGCGCGATCCTGGCGCTCGCCGCCGCCTTCGCGGTGAGCGTCAACCAGGCGACCGGCCAGCCGCTGGTCGCGGCGCTGCTGTTCCCGGTCGGCTTCTCGATGCTGTACCTGCTCGGCTACGACCTGTTCACCGGCGTCTGCGTGCTCACGCCGCTCGCCCTCATCGACAAGCGCCCCGGCGTCACCGTGGCCGGCGTCGCCCGCAACTGGGTGCTGGTCTTCTTCGGCAACTTCGCGGGCGCCCTGACCACCGCGGTGATGATGTCGATCGTCTTCACCTTCGGCTTCGCCACCGAGCCGAACGCCGTCGGCAAGCTCATCGCCGGGATCGGCGAGGCGCGCACCCTCGGCTACGAGAAGTACGGCGCCTCGGGGATGCTGACGCTCTTCGTCCGCGCCATGCTGTGCAACTGGATGGTCTCGACCGGCGTCATCGGCGCCATGCTGTCGACCTCGGTGCCCGGCAAGGTCATCGCGATGTGGATGCCGATCACGGTGTTCTTCTTCATGACCTTCGAGCACTCGGTGGTGAACATGTTCCTGTTCCCGTCGGCGATCCTCATGGGCGGCCACCTCACGGTGATGGACTACCTGCTCTGGAACGAGATCCCGACGCTGATCGGGAACATCGTGGGCGGCATCGCCTTCACGGGCCTGATGCTCTACTCCACGCATGTCCGCACCGGCGCGACGCGGACCCCGGCCCTCGGTGCCGGCATGCGTCGCCCGATCGCGGCCGAGTGAGGCCATCCCGGCCCGCGCCGCCGGCGCGGGCCCATCCAGGCGAGACCGCGCCCGCATGAGCGAGACCCGGACGATCTCCGTCATCGTCACCGGTCGCGTCCAGGGCGTGTCCTACCGGGCCTGGACGCAGTCCGAGGCCCGCGCCCGCGGCCTCGCCGGCTCCGTGCGCAACCGCGACGACGGCACGGTCGAGGCGGTCTTCAGCGGCGCGCCGGAGGCCGTGGCGGAGATGGCGGCCCTGTGCCGGTCGGGTCCGCCGGGTGCGCGCGTGACCGACGTGGCCGCGCGGGACGGCGGCGACGTGCCGCGCGACGGCGAATTCCGGATCCTGCGCGACTGAGATCGCCGCGGCGGGTTCAGCGCGCGCCCGCGGACTGGTATGGCGGACGGCCCCTTCGCGTATCCGCCATCCGGAGACCATGACCGACCTGTCCGCCGGCAGCGCCGCCTTCTCGCATCTCGATCTCGCGGCGCTGCTCTACTTCGTCCTCGCCTGGATCGCCTACGGCCTGTCCGTCGGCCGGCTGCGCGGCAGGATGGTCTCCCTCAGCCAGATCATGAACGGCCACCGGGCCAACTGGGCGCGCCAGGTCATCGGCCGCGACAACCGGGTGGTCGACACGCAGATCAACGCCTCGCTGCAGAACGGTACGGCCTTCTTCGCCTCGACTTCGCTCATCGCGCTGGGTTCCGTCCTGACCCTGTCGCGCTCCGGGGACGACGTCCTGAACCTGTTCGCCACGCTGCCCTTCGGGACGGTGGCCAATCGCCTGACCTGGGAGCTGAAGGTCGCCGGCCTCGCGCTGATCTTCGTCTACGCGTTCTTCAAATTCGCCTGGGCCTACAGGCTGTTCAATTACACGGCGATCCTGCTGGGCGCCGTGCCGCACAAGGGGTCCGGCACGAGCGACGTCGAGATGCTGCGGGCGGTGCGGCGGCTCGCGGCCATGAACGTCAGCGCCGGGCGGCACTTCGCCCGCGGTCAGCGCGCGTTCTTTTTCGCGCTGGCCTATCTCGGCTGGTTCATCAGCCCCTACGTGCTGTTCGTCTCGACGACGGCCGTCGTGATCATCATGTGGCGCCGCCAGTTTGCCTCGGAGATCCGCAAGGCTCTCCTCGAAGCCGGGGAGGGGCCCCACGAGGGACCGCTCGAGGCGCCGCTCCTGTCGCCCGCCGAAGAGGCCCGCACATGACCGACCCACGACCCGACGACGCCGCGATCGAGACGGCGATGCTGCGCCTCGTGGCCGAGCGCGGCGCCGACAAGACCGTCTGCCCCTCGGAGGTCGCCCGCGCCCTCGGCGGCCCGCACCCGGACGGCTGGGGCCCGCTGATGCAGCCTGTGCGCCGGGTCGCGGTGCGGCTCGCCCATGCCGGGCGGATCGCGATCCTGCGGAAGGGGAAGCCCGTCGACCCGGACGATTTCCGCGGGATCTACCGCCTGTCGCTGCCGACCTCCGATGCGGCCTCGGAAGCCCCCCTGGAATCCGGTCCCGGCAGCCAGTCCGGCGTGTAGCCGGACAGGCGATAGGCGACGAGGCCGATCCACTCCTTCACGGCCAGGTCGAACTGGAGCAGCCCGTCCGACGCGAAGCCGTGGAAATGCGCGACGTCGCCCCAGCCGCGGGTCCGGTAATCCACCGGGAACGCGTCCACCGCGAATCCGGCCTGGCGGAAGCAGCCGACCGCCCGGGGCATGTGCCAGGCCGAGGTCACGAGCAGCCAGCGCTCGCCGGGCTTCGGCTGCACCAGGGCCGCCGAGAAGGCGGCGTTCTCGTGGGTGTTGCGCGAGCGGTTCTCCAGGATAAGGCGCGTCCGCGGAACGCCGATCACGTCCGCCTGCCGGCTCACGATGTCGGCTTCGGCCATGCCGCCCGCGATGAAGCCGCTGCCGCCGGAGAAGACCAGCCGCGCCGCCGGGTAGCGCCGGGCGAGGTCGGCGAGATAGATCGGCCGCTCGCCGGCATCGTTGACGACGATCTGGCGACGCGCCTCCGAGAGGCCCGTCTCGATGCCGCCGCCCAGCACGATGATCCCGGCCGGGGCCGGCCCGTCATCCGGATAGGCGGGGAAGCGCTGCTCGAGGGGGATCAGGGCCACGTCCGACAGGGGCGCCAGCCCGGCCGCGCCGAGCAGCAGGGTGCCGAGCAGCGCCAGACCGAGGCCGGCCCTCCGCCACCGCGTCACCGCCGCGACGGCGATCCCGAGCAGGATCGCGAAGATGCAGAAGTTCGACGGGGTGATCAGGAAGAAGATCACCTTCGAGACGGGGAAGAACACGGTGCTCAGGCCGGCTTCGTCTCGGCCTCGAACCGGGCGAGCGCCGCGGCGTCCGGCGGAAGGAGACTCGCGAGGTCGGCGCCGCGCTCGACCTCGCGCTGGATCCAGAGATCGAGGCGCTGCTGCTCGACGGCCTCCAGGGCGACCCGCTCGGCGAGCGCCGCCGGCACGGCGACGAGGCCGCTCGAGTCGCCGACCAGGATATCGCCGGGATGGATGGCGGCGCCGCCGCAGGCGACGCGCTCCTGCGTGCCGACCAGGGCCAGGGCCCCTGTGGCCGCGGCCGGCCGGCACCAGGCGGGGAGGCCGATCTCCTCGGGCAGGGCCGCGTCGGTGATCAGACCGACGGCGCCGCGCTGGGCGAGGCGTGCCGCCAGGATCGCTCCGAATGGCAGGGCGAGGGCGGAGGCCGCGGCATCGATCACGACCACAGCGCCTTCGGGGACGGCATCGATGGCCGCGGCGAGATCGCCCGCGGCGTCGTCGCGGGCCGGGATCATCCGCATCGTGTAGGCGGGCCCGACCACGGTTCCGCTCCCCCGCGCCGAGAGCCCGTGTGGCGTGCAGGCCTTCACCCCGGCCCGCGCAAGGGCGCGGGCGAGGCTCGCCGGTGTCACGGCGGAGAGCGCGTCGCGCAGGGTTGGGTCGATCGCCATCGGGGGCTCCGTGAAAGGCCGGTCCCGGTCCGGGCGGCGCGGTCGGGGAAGGTGGATCGCGCGGGCGTGCCGGCAAGGCTCCGGGCGCCCGCGGCGGCCGTCAGGCGATGGGCTCGCCGAGCGCCCGGGCGGCACCGGGCCGGACGGCGATCCGGTCGTACCAGCGCCGCAGCGCCGGGCGCTCGATCCGCTCGGCCGGAAGGTTCAGCCAGCGATGCGCCGCGCAGCCGAGGGCGATGTCAGCGATGCCGAAGCTGTCGCCGACCGCGTAGGTCCGGTCCGCGAGATGGCGGTCGAGGATCTCCGCCATGGCCTCGCTCTTCTTCAGCGATGCGGCGATCAGGCCGCGGTCCGGATCGGCCGCGCGGTAGAGCTGCCAGAAGGCGTCGCGCATGGCCGGCGTGAAGCTCGTGGCCTGCCAGTCGAGCCACTGCTCCGCGTGGGCGCGCGCCCGGGGGTCAGCCGGCAGGGCCAGGGCCGGGCTCACCGCCGCCAGGTAGCGGAGGATCGCGTTGGATTCCCACAGGACGAAGCCGTCCTCCTCCAAGGTCGGGACGAGGCCGTTCGGGTTCATCGCGCGGTAGCCGGGGTCGTCGACGACCCCGTGGGCGCCGCCGGCCTCGACCCGCTCGTACGGCAGGCCCGTCTCGTCGAGTCCCCACACCGCCTTCTGCACGTTCACCGAGGTGAGGCGGCCCCAAAGCCTGCGCATAATCGAAGAGTCTCCGTCACGCCTTCGGCGGGTAGGCGTGGTCCTGCCCGCCCGGATCGGTCACGCGCACCCCGTCGGGGGTGTCGTGCAGGTAGCCCGGTCCGATCGGCACCTTGCCGTGGCCGCCGGGAATGTCGAGCACGTAGGTCGGCTGGGCGAGGCCGGAGAGGCGGCCGCGCAGGGCGCGCATCAGCGCCTGCCCCTTGGGCACGTCCGTGCGCAGGTGGGCCGTCCCGGGGGCCAAGTCGCCGTGGTGGAGATAGTACGGTTTGATCCGGTTCTCGACGAGGATCCGCATCAGCGCCTCGAGGGTCGCGGCCTCGTCGTTGACGCCGCGCAGGAGCACCGACTGGCTGACCAGGGGAATGCCGGCATCGACCAGCCGGGCGCAGGCGGCGCTGGCGGCGGCGGTGAATTCCCGCGGATGGTTCGCGTGCACGGCGACGAAGACCGCCCGCCCGAACCGCTTGAGCGCCTGGACCAGGGCATCGGAGACGAGATCGGGCTTCACCACGGGCACGCGCGTGTGGACCCGCATGACCCGGACATGGGGGATGGCGGCGAGGCGCTCCGCGATGGCGCCGAGGCGGCGCGGCGAGAGCGCGAACGGGTCGCCGCCGGTGAGCACCACCTCCCAGATCCGCGGATCCTGCGCGATGTAGGCGAGGGCGGCGTCGAGTTCGGCGTCGGTGAGGGTCCCGAGCCCGTCGGGTCCGACCATCTCCCGGCGGAAGCAGAAGCGGCAGTAGACAGGGCAGATGTGGAGCGGCTTCAGCAGCACGCGGTCCGGGTAGCGGTGCACGATCCCCGTCACCGGGGCGTGGGCGGCGTCGCCGATCGGGTCGGCGCGCTCCTCCGGCGTCGCCACGGCTTCCGCGGCGCGGGGCACGAACTGGCGGCCGATCGGGTCGTCGGGGTCCTGCGGGTCGATCAGCTCGGCCATGTCGGGCGTCACCGAGACCGCGTAGCGCGCGAGGACGGCGCCGAGGGCCTCGGCCTCCGCCCCCGAGATCAGGCCGCCGGTGAGGAGGTCGTCCGCGCTGCGCAGGACCCGGTTCATGGCCGCGTCTCCGCCACGGGAGTCCAGATCACGTCCTCGACCCGGGTAGCCCCGCAGGCCAGCATCGCCAGGCGGTCGAAGCCCAGGGCGACTCCCGACGCCTCCGGCATGACGGCCAGCGCCGCGAGGAACTCGTCGTCGATCGGGTAGCGCTCGCCGTAGACCCGCTGCTTCTCGGCCATCTCGGCCTCGAACCGGCGGCGCTGCTCCGCCGGGTCGGTCAGCTCGCCGAACGCGTTGGCCAGCTCGACGCCGCAGGCGTAGAGTTCGAACCGCTCGGCCACCCGCGGGTCGTGCGGCGCCGGACGGGCGAGGGCGGCCTCGCTGACCGGGTACTCGCACAGGATGGTCGGGCGGCCGAGGCCGAGATGCGGCTCGATCCGCGCGACGAGGACGCGGGAGAACAGGTCGGCCCAGGTATCGTCCGGGGCGACCCGGAGGCCGGAGGCCGCGACGGCGGCGGCCAGAGTCTCGCGGTCCGTCTCGCCGCCCGGCGCGACGCTCGCCAGCAGGTCGATCCCGGCGAAGCGGTCGAAGGCCTCGGCCAGGGTGAGGCGCTCCGGCTCGGCGAAGGGATCCGTCTCCCGGTCGCGGAAGGTGAAGCGGCGGGCGCCGGCGGTCTCGGCCGCGCCGGCGAGCAGGTCGGCGCAATCCGCCATCAGCGCCGTGTAGGGGGCGCCGGCCCGGTACCACTCGAGCATCGTGAATTCGGGATGGTGCAGCGGCCCGCGCTCGCGGTTTCGGAACACCCGGGCGACGCTGAACAGTCGTGGCTCGCCCGCCGCCAGCAGCTTCTTGCAGGCGAATTCCGGCGAGGTGTGCAGGTAGAGGGACGTGCGGGCGCCGCTCGCACCGACGGCCTCGGTGGCGAAGGCGGACAGGTGCGCCTCGTTGCCGGGCGAGACCTGCAGGCAGGCGGCCTCGGCCTCGACGAAGTCGCGGTCCGCGAACCACGCGCGGAACGCCGCGAGGACGCGGTTGCGCAGGAGCAGCGCCGGGCGCCGGTCGGCGTGGCGGCCGGCCGACCACCAGGGGGAGGCGGGTCCGCTCACGACCGGCCTCCGCGCCGGATCGGGACCGGCCGGCTCCAACCGGGACGCGTCGCGTTCTGGAGCACTCTCATCCTCGGACCTGACTGGCTCCGGGCCGCGGAGACGCGCCGCGGCCGATGCCGGTTGCCATCGACGGTCCGCGCCCGCCCGCTGGCAACCGCGGCGCAGATGCGATAGTGGCGGGGTCCGAGATGCAGCGCCCGCGCTTGGCGCGTGCCGGCCCCCATGTCAATGCAGGACGCAATTCCGTGAAGGTGATCGCCTCAACGCTCCGCAAGGGCAACGTCGTCGAGAAGGACGGCAAGCTCTACGTGATCCTGTTCGCCGAGAACATCCACCCCGGCAAGGGCACCCCGGTGACCCAGCTCGACATGCGCCGGATCACGGACGGCGTGAAGGTGTCCGAGCGCTACCGGACGACCGAGCAGGTCGAGCGCGCCTTCGTGGAGGATCGCGAGCACACCTTCCTCTACAGCGACGGCGAGGGGTTCCATTTCATGAACCCCGAGAACTACGAGCAGATCGCGGTGCCGCAGGACGTGGTCGGCGACGCCGCCCCGTACCTTCAGGAGGGCATGGCGGTGATGCTCTCCGTCCATAACGGCGTCCCGCTGACCATCGAGCTGCCCCAGCGTGTCACGCTCGAGGTCGCCGAGACCGAGCCGGTCCTGAAGGGCCAGACCGCCTCGTCGTCCTACAAGCCCGCGACCCTGTCGAACGGCGTGCGCACGACCGTGCCGCCCCACATCGCCGCCGGCACCCGCGTCGTCGTCATGACGGCCGACGGATCCTACGTCGAGCGCGCCAAGGACTGATCCGGTCCGCGCCGGCGACCAACCCTGCGAGGTCGGTCGCCGCGTTCAGCGCGCGGATCGCGTGGCGGCCTCCAGGGTGGCGTAGCAGCCCTGCGAGATCGCCTGCGCGCGCAGGCGCTCCGTCCCGCTGAAGGGACGGCCATCCTCCCGGAACAGGTCCTCGCGGAGCAGCGCCTCCGAGGTGCAGCGGGCGGCGATGCGGCAGAGCGGCGGCTCGCCGCCGGTGCGCGCGCAGATCGTCACGTAATCGGCGCGGAACGCCCGCAGCCCGGCACGCGGATTGACGCCGACCACCGTGACGAGCCCGGTCAGCAGCGCCAGCAGCAGCGGCTGGTGGATGAGGTAGATCGCGAGGCTGTGCCGGCCCGCGAAGGTGGCGGCGCGGCCGAGCCGCGTGCGCGGCGCCCAGGCTCCCAGCCGCGACCGGGCGAGCCGCGGCAGGGCCAGACGACCCAGGACGATGCCGGCCAGCACCAGCCCGAACCAGGGGAAGAGCGGCACGTAGTCGTTCGTCCGCGGCAACACCGAGCCGAGGCCGAGGAAGAACAGGGCCGGCGCGTCGAGGACGGGCGCGTGCACCACGTGCGGCGCGGCGAGCACGGCCGCGGCCGCGACGGCGGTGACCAGGACCGGCAGGAACAGGAACGGCAGCCCGAGCAGGCTCGAGACGGCGATGCAGTGGAGCACGCCGAAGAACACGAAGGCGTCCGGGAACATGACCCAGGTGCCGAGAGTCACGAGGAGCGCCGCCCCGCCGATCCGCGCGAACCGCAGCAGCGTCGGTCGAAGCCGGACCCCGCGCCCGTTCATCAGCACGAGGCCGACGCCGACCAGGACCAGGAAGGTGCCGGCAATCGTCTCGGCGGCGTGCCGCCCCGTCGGCGTCAGCGCGTAGTTCTCCGCGGTCAGCCGCAGGTGACCGAGATCCCAGAGCGTGTGGTAGCTCGCCATCGCCAGCAGGGCGGCCGCCCGCGCCGCGTCGATGATCGGCAGGCGGCGCCGCTGCGAGGCGGGCGCGACCGGGGAGGCGGCGACGGGACGGTCGAGGGTGACGTCAACGGACATGATGGTGCACCCAAACCATGTCGGGGCCGCCCTTTCCATCGCGCCGTGCGACGGACGCTCCGACCGAGCCCGAAGCGGGTACGTCGGCTCTCGGAAACGTGAACGCCGACGCGGCGTGCGCGGGAGTGCCGGGAGGGAGAGCCGGCATCCGGAAAACCCCTCGGCAGCCCCGACGCTTAAACGCCGGTTTCGCCCGAGCCTGCGACCGATCGACTGTTGCGGCCCCGCCTCCTTGCGCCAAGATTGCAACTTGGCGTCACTGTTCTGCCGGCCAAATGGGCTTCCCGGACATCAGGACTTCGTTAATCTTGCTGGGAGAGCGCGCGGCGTGATTCGGTGTAGGTTGCTCGGCCATGTCTGACGAACGCGGATCCGGGCCGGAGAACCCCGAGCGGGGGATTGTCGCCCGAACCGGCGAACTGGATCAGCACGAGGATGAGGCGCTCGACCTCGTCGAGGTGGCCGGCCGCATCAAGTGGTTCGACGTCTCCAAGGGTTTCGGGTTCATCGTGCCCGACGACGGTGCGCCCGACATCCTGCTCCACGTCACGTGCCTGCGGCGCGACGGCTACCAGGCGGCCAGCGAGGGCGCCCGCATCGTCGTGGAGGCCGTCGAGCGGCCCCGCGGCTGGCAGGCCTTCCGGGTCATCTCCCTCGATCAGGCGACGGCGGTGCATCCCTCCGAGCTGCCGATGCCGCGCACGCACGTCACCGTGACGCCGACCAGCGGGCTCGAGACCGCCGTCGTGAAGTGGTTCAACCGCCTGCGCGGGTTCGGATTCCTGACCCGCGGCGACGGGACGCCGGACATCTTCGTGCATATGGAGACGCTGCGGCGCTACGGGATCGCCGAGCTGAAGCCCGGCGACTCCGTCCTGGTGCGCTACGGCGACGGCTCGAAGGGCGTGATGGCGGCGGAGGTGCGGCTGATCGACGGGACGATGCCCGCGTCCCATTGAGGCCGCGTTTCCCCGGCCCGGCATACCCCGTCCTATCTCCTTGCCGATGCTCGGAAAATCCGGAGCCGGATTTCCCTTCGGCATGTCCTGGTCTATCACCGGGCGACGGGCCTCACGGTCCGCGCGCCATCCCACGAGAGGCATGAGCCTGTGAGACCCCTCCTTCGCACCGCCCGGGCGGCCGCCATCGCCTGCCTCGCCCTGACCGCGATCGCCCCGGCGCCCGCCGTCGTGGCGCAGGCGGCCGCCCGGGCCGCCGCGACCAAGTCGGAGCCGCTGACGATCGTCACGAAGGCCGGGCCGAAGCGCTTCGACGTCGAGGTGATGCGCGACGACGCCGCCCGCGCCCGCGGCCTCATGTTCCGCCGGCACATGGCGGCCGACCACGGCATGCTGTTCGACTTCGAGCAGAACCAGCCCGTCACGATGTGGATGAAGAACACCTACCTGCCGCTCGACATGGTGTTCATCCGGCCCGATGGGACGATCAGCCGGATCGCCGCCGACACCGAGCCGCTCTCCACGGCGATCATCCCGTCGGGCGGCCCGGTGGTGGCGGTACTTGAGCTGAACGCCGGCACCGCGGCGAAGCTCGGGATCGCCCCGGGCGACCGGATCGAGCACGCCATGTTCAAGGCCCGCTGAGGCGCGCCCGCGCGATTCGCGAACGCACCGGGAACAAGCGCCTTGACCACCGCCGATTTCCGCTCCAGTGTTCCGGCAATGTTCCGGCGCGCCGGAAGGCTGGTTCAGGGCGGAGGACCCGATGGGCGACGCGGCTGAGGTCGAACTGTTCGGCAACGACGACTGGTCGGTGCAGGCGGACGGAATCGAGCACCGCCAGACCGGCTACTTCATCGCCCGCTCCGCGCTCGCGACGCGCCGGGCGGAGGGCCTGTGGGACTGGCCGCTGCAGATGGCCGAGAAGCGCTGGTGCCGGCCGAGCCTGTTCCGCGAGGCGTTCCTCGCCGCTCTCGACCGGTTCGGCATCCCGCGGGACGCCGAGCTGATCCGCTCCTTCGCGCTGGGCTACGGCATCCGCGCCGTGATCTCGCCGGCCGCCGAGACCTTCGTGAGCCTGGGCGACATGCTGAAGCCCCGCGAGATCGCCGAGCCGGCGCGCGCCGCCAGCCCGCGGCCCGTCCGGGCCCTGGCGGCCGCTGGCGCCTGAGGACCCGGCGACGGCGGCCGATTTGACCCGGGCGGCCGCCCGCGGATAGCCCTCAGCCTCGGAACGAGGGAGAGAGCACGATGGCGGATCACGACCGGGCCGGACTCGACGGGTTGATCACGCCGCCCCTGTCGCGACGGGGCTTCGTGATGACGAGCCTGATGAGCGGGCTGACGCTCGCGACCACCCGCGTCGAGGCCCAGGTGATCCACACCGACAGTGCGGGCATCGAGGCCGGCGAGGTGAAGATCCCGGCCGCGGACGGGCCGATGCCGGCCTACCGCGCGGTTCCGGAGGGCGCGGGCCCGTTCCCGATCGTCCTGGTGATCGAGGAGATCTTCGGCGTCCACGACTACATCAAGGACATCTGCCGCAGGCTCGCGAAGGCTGGCTACTGCGCCGTGGCCCCCGAGCTCTACGCCCGCCAGGGCGACCTCTCGACCATGTCGGATCCGAAGCAGATCATCCGCGACGTCATCGCGAAGACGCCGGACGCGCAGTGGATCGGCGATCTCGACGCGACGGTGGCCTGGGCGGCCTCGGCGGCGAAAGGCGACCCGAACCGCCTCGGCGTCATGGGATGGTGCCGCGGCGGGCGCGCCACGTGGCTCTACGCGGCGCATCGTCGCGACCTGAAGGCGGCCGTCGCCTGGTACGGGCCGGTCGGTGGCGAGCGGACCGACATCCAGCCACGCACCGCCGGCGACGTGGCGGCCGAGATCCACGCGCCGCTCCTCGCCCTCTACGGCGGGGCCGATACCGGCATCCCCGTAGCGGCGGTCGAGGAGGCGCGCGACCGCGCCAGGGCGGCCGGCAAGAGCGTCGAACTCGTGGTCTACCCGGACGCGCCGCACGGCTTCCACGCGGATTATCGTCCGAGCTACCGCCGCGAGGCGGCGGAGGACGGCTGGAAGCGCGCGCTGGCCTTCCTGAAATCGCACGGCGTCGGCTGAATAGTCGGCCCAGGACGCCCGATCGGGCGCGTTCCGGGGTGGCTGTGTTACCCAAGACACGGCCACAACTTCACAATCGTGCAAGGATCCAAGGAGGATCTGTGCCCGCGCGGGTCTGGCCCTTCGCGGCGCTCGGGCGTTGAACCGATCGAAGCGACCGTCGTTCAGCCCCTGTAGAGTGTCCTGGTCTATGAGCGATTCGGTACAGCCTGGCCAGAAGCCCGTGATCCTCGTCGTGGAGGACCAGCCCGACGAGCGCTTCCTCGCGGCCACGCTGCTGGAGGATACCGGCTTCAGGGTGATCGAGGCCGAGACCGCCGATCGCGCCCTGGCGATCCTCAACGATCGCGCGGACGAGGTCAGTGTCGTGTTCTCGGACGTCCGCACGCCCGGACCGATCGGCGGCTTCGAGCTCGCGCGGATCATCGGCGTGACTTGGCCGCGCGTGCGGGTCCTGCTGACCTCGGGCGACGCGGGCGACCAGCCGAGCGACCTGCGCGTCTCGGCGACCTTCATCCCGAAGCCGTGGCGCGCCGAAGACATCCTCGCCTGGGTGGAGCAGGCGGCCGGGCGACCCTCGGCCGGGTCGGGACCGTCCGTTATCGGACCGGGCGGCAAAATAATCCCGTCCGGCTTGGAAACCTGAGGCGGCCGCACAGTTGTACGCCACTCCGGAGCGCGCCGCGCCCGGACTTCCGCAGTACAACCGATCCCCGACGCCGCCATGAAGATTGTCGCAACCAACCACGCCGATTCACTCCGACGCCCCGGTTCGCGGGATTCGGCGGAATCCGCCGTTCTCGACACGGTCCGGGAGGGGCTGCTCAGTGTCTACGGCACGGCGGATCGCGACCTGCCGGCGGAATTGGCGGCGCTGGCGCGGCAGCTCGACCGTCCGGGTCCCGCGGGCTGCGGCCCGACCTAGCTTCCGCCGCGGAACCTTGACAGGAGACTGCGCCAGCGGGTCGCCAAGACGAGAGAATCTGCTATTCAGCGCATTCTGACCTGCCGACGCAGTGCGTCTCTCAGTCGAGTCCCGGATGCGTCTCACAGTTCTTCGCGGATCGCTCACCGCCGCCGCGATCCTGACCCTGGCCGGTCTCGCGTCCGTTCAGGCGGCGACCCCGCCGGCCCAGCCCGCCGACGGCGCGGGCGGTGTGGGTGACCGCAAGGCGACGGTGACCAAGCGGCTGCTCGGGCGCGGCACGGCCTCGACTTACGCGTTCTACGCCGCGGGCGCGGCCCCCGAGAAGGGCCGGCCGGTCGCGATCGTCCTGCACGGGTGGGGCGCGGTCAATCCGCAGAGCTACGGCGGCTGGATCGATCATCTCGCCCGCCAGGGCTGGCTCATCTTGTATCCACGATTTCAGGAGGTGAACCGGACCCGCCCGGCCGACGCCCCGGCCATCGCGGAATCCCTCGTCAAGGCGGCCCTCGCCGAGATCGCGACGGACGGCGAGGCGAAGCCCGACCTCGGCCGCGTCGCGATGATCGGCCACCTCGCCGGGGCTCCGCTCGCCATGGATCTGGCTGCCGCGGCCAAGGCCCAGGGCCTGCCGGTGCCGAAGCTGATCTTCGCGGTGATGCCTGGCGGCATCGCCAGCGGGCCGAAATCCCGCGGCATCGCCCTCAACGACCTGTCGGCGATCGATCCCGCGACGCTGATCGTGACCATGGTCGGCGACAAGGACACGCGGGCCGCCGATCTCGCGGCCAAGCGCCTCCTGCGCGAGGCGAGTGCCGTGCCGCTGGAGCGCAAGCTCTTCGTGCGGGCGCTGTCGGACGATCACGGCTTCCCGGCCCTGACGGCGACCCTGGCGGCCCCGGCCGGCGTGGACACGGCCTACGACGGCGGCGCCATCAAGCCGGGCCCTGAGCCGAAGGACGCGCCCAAGGACGCGACGAAGCCGCCGCCGTTCCGCTGGTCCGCCGACATGGCGCTGTCCGGCGAGCAGCAGACCCTGGTCTCGCAGATCAACCTCGCCCGGGTCGACGCACTCGATTATCTCGGTTTCTGGAAGACCTTCGACCTCGCCGCCGCGGCGGCCTTCGCCGGATCGGACGCGACGGCGCTGAAGAACAATCCGCGCCTCGCCGACATGGAGCGCTGGAGCGACGGCTGGCCGGTGAAGCGGCTCGCCGTCGAGACGCCGCGGCCCACGCCGGCCGCGCAGGCCGGGACGCCGGCGCCGGCACCCGCCGGACGCAAGCGCTGAGGTCGGACGGCCCGGCAGCTTGGCCTTGGCGCGCGGCTTGCTAATCTCTCCCCGTTCGACACGGGAGGGAGATCATGCCCGAGTTCGTCGCCAGCCTGCTCGCCGCCGCGGCCTTCTGCCTGACGTTGCTCGCGCTGAACGCGCTGACACGGCTGCTGATCCAGGCGCATATCGCCCCCTCGGATCTCGGCGAGACCGGCTTCCTGCAGGTCGGCGGTGCGCTCCTGATGGCCCGGGCGGCCTACCGGCGGGCGCCCCAGCGCCGACCGGGCTGACGCTCAGCGCAGGAACGCGCCGAACGAGCGTGGGCCGTTGCCCGTCGGGATGGTCGCCAGCACCTTGAGCGTCTTCGAATCGAGAACGCTCAGCGTGTTGTCGCCCCAGTTGGCGACGTAGAGGCGTCCGTCGGGATCCGCGGCGATCCCTTCAGGGTGGTCGCCGACATCGACATCGGCGATCGGCTTGAGCGTGGCGAGGTCGAACGCCGTGACGCTGCCGGCATACTGGTCCGTCACGAAGCCGCGCCCGCCGGCGAGGGCGATGACGTAGGGCCGGCGGCCGGTCGGGATGCGGCCGATCTCGCGCCCTGTCTTCAGATCCAGCACCGAGACGTCGTCGCCGGTCACGTTGGCCGTGTAGGCGCGCCCCGCCGCGGCATCGAGCGTGATTCCGAACGGATGCTGCCCCACCGGGATGACCTTGGTCTCCCGCCGGGTCGCGGCGTCCACGACCGAGACCGTGTCGGCCTCGCGGTTGGCGACGTAGAGCGTCGCCCCGTCGGGGCTGACGGCGATCCCCGAGGGCGAAGCGCCGACGGCGATCTCGCCGTCCGGAACCAGGGTGCCGTCGCGCTCGGTCAGCACGAACAGGCGGTGCCCGTACCAGTCGGCCACGTAGACCGCGCCGCCCCGCGGGTCGGAAGCGACGCCGAGCGGGCCGCCGGGCAGCGGCACCTCGGACAGGACCTTGCCGGCGTCGAGGTCGAGGATCGCGAGGCCGTGCCCCTCCGGCCGCGTGACGTAGGCCCGCCGGCGATCGGGCGACAGGGCGATCCCAGCCGGGGCCCCGTCGACGGGGATGCGGCGCACCACCTTCCCGGCGGCCAGGTCGACGATCTCGACCGCGCCGCCGAGCTGGGCGGTGACGATGGCCTCCCGGGCCGGTTCGGCGCGGGAGGCGGTCGCCACGAGGACGAGGCCGGCGACGAGGGTCGCGCGGCCCCGAGCCGGGCTCACGAGCCCTTCTCGACCTTGGCCTTCAGGTTGGCGAGGCTCGCCTTGATCCAGTCGCCGACGCCCTTCTCGGAGGCCTCGTCGTTCAGATCCGGCGGCGGGTCGTTGTTCATGTAGCCGCGATAGAACGCCGCCTTCCACTCGACCTTCGACTTGGCGTTGCCCTCGGGCTCGACCGTGATGGTCGCCGAGTAGTCGTTCGCCGGAAGATCCTTCACGTCGACCTTGTCGATGTAGTAGGAGAACAGCTTGTCCTCCGGCTTGTACTTGTTGCTGGTCTCGGAGATCTGATTCCCGTTCTTGAGCGTCAGCACACGCTTGAACTTGCCGGCCGGGTCGCCGTTGAGCTCCGTCTTGGTGACGTTCTGCATCCAGTCGGAATTCTTCAGGTCGCCGACCACGGCCCAGACCTTGTCGGCGGGGGCGTTGATCTCGATCGACTCGGTGATCTTGCGCCGGGTCGGGCCGTGGGCCTGCGCGGTCGCCGCCACCAGGGCCGCCGTGGCCGCCAGGGCCAGGGTGATTTTCTTCATCTTGTCCTTCTCCTCCCGCCCTCAGCGGTCGTCGCGATCGAGGACGCGCGCCTCGGGGCCGAGGGCCGCCGCGACCTTGTCCTCGATCCAACCCCAGGCCTCGCGCTCGCGCGGTCCCGCGGTCTTGCCAATGGCGATGGCGAGGTAGGCCATCTCCGTCAACACCTTCTCGGGCTCCAGCATGTGGAGCCGGGTCGAAAGAATGGCGGCCTCGAGGACCGCCGCCTGCGCGCGGTTGAAGCCGATGAACGGCGAATGCGCGGCGCTGTGGACCATCCGGCCACGGAAGCGAGGCCGAGTCTCGTGGGCTTCGACGGAGGCGACCGCGAATTCCGCGTGGCCGAAACTGTCGGCGAGGCGGCGGCCCTCGATCGCCGCGCACGGCAGCGTCGGCCACTCGCGCCGGCCCGTCACCGCGCCGGCGATCACCCGGATGTCGCGCGGGCTCGAGGCCGCGAAGCAGGGATTGGCCTCCAGGTTGACGATCGTCGGCGATGGCCGGAACGGCGCGAGGACGTAGCCCTCATCCTCGCCGATCAGCCCGAACGGGACGAGGTGCAGCTCGCCCGCCGGGGACAAGGTGGTGACGATGGTCTCGAGAATCAGCGGCATGGCCTCACGCCTTGTCGGCGGGGACGAGGCGCCCGCAGACCAGCTTCGACGGCGGATCCTGCGGGCGCTCGGGCGCGACCGCGGCGCGCGCCGCGGCCTCCGGGACGGTCTCGGGCGGGCTCGCGCCGGCCTCGGGCCCGGCCAGGCGCGCGTCGCGGGTCCCGGGCGGGGGCGCGTCGGGTCCGGAATGGCGGGTGTGGCCGGCCTTCTTGAAGGCGGTGGCATCCTCGATGTCGGCGTCGGCCGCGCAGCCCCAGTCGAGGGCCTCGTCCTGAACGTAGCGCTTGCCGAGCCGCCACGCCGTCTCGGCCTTGGCGAGTTCGGCGCCGAGATAGAAGGCGTGGGCGCCGTCGCTCGCCACGTCGAGGTCGGGGAAGAAGGCCATCGCGTCGGTGCCGACCCTGTGGATGTCGCGGTTGTAGAGGTGGATCCCGTCCTCGGCGATCACGATCCGGTAATTTGGGTCACGCACCTCGGCGGCGGCCTGGGCGATCTCGTCGGCGGTCTGCACGAACGGGCGCTTGTCGTGAAGGGCGAGGAGCGCCCGGCCGTAGCCCTTCGGCAGCGCCGAATCGGCCTTGGCCGCGTACATGACCCGCCGGGCGGCGTCGTGCTCCTCGACGGTGCGGCGGGTGTGGTTGGAGACCTGCACGATCAGCACGTTGCGGATCGACAGCTCCGAGCACATCCCGACGAGCAGCGCCGTGACGCCCAGGGAATCGGCCTCGGTCAGCTCGGTGAGGTTGCCGGTGCCCATCATCATGTCGATCTCGGGCCAGCGGACGCGGGTGTCGCGGTAGCGCGCGATCGAGTCGACGAAGCCGTGGTGGATCGGCTCGAGGATCGGGTCGGCCAGGAACGGCCGCCCCGCCTTGAGCATGCGCTCGATCGCGCGATCGAGGGAGGGCAGGTCGTCCGGCCGCATCGGCACGAGGATCGGCATCGCGTCGGTCTCGAAGGCGAGATCGAGGGTCTCCTCGTTCAGGCTCAGCAGGAAGTCGGCGCCGGCGCCGGCGCCCCGGACCAGTTCCTCGCGGGAGAAGGAATCGACGCTGACCCTCAGGCCGGCGCCCTTCAGGGCCCGCACGGAATCCTCGAGGTGCGGGAACGAGGTATCGGGCAGACCGCCGAGATCGATGACGTCCGCGCCGCGCCCGGCGAGATCGAGCCCCTTGGCGAGGATCTGGTCGACGCTCATCTTCGACGCGTCTACGATCTCCGAGAAGATCCGGAGGTCGTGCCGGGACAGGTCGACCTTGCGGGCGGTCAGGCCGAGCCAGGCCGGCAGGTCGACCACCTCGTCGGGGCCGCGCTCCACGGGGACGCCGAAATGCGCCGCGAGGTGCTCGGGATTGGCCCGGCACCGGCCCGGCAGGACGATCCGCGTGGCGCCCTCGGGCAGCACGACCCGCCGGCGGATGATCTCCTCGGTCATCAGCGCCGCGACCTTCACGCCGGCATCCGCGATGCTCCAGTGGAGGGTCTGCGGGAGCCCCGCCGCGACCTTCTCGAGCCGCGCCCGGGCGAGGCGGCCGGTGACGAAGACGATGTGCTCGGCGGTGCTCACGCGGCGGCCCTCGTCTCGACCGCGACGCGGCGGTGCGGTCCCCAGACCTCGATCGTCCCCCCGAAACATGCCGCGAAGCCCGGGAAGGCGGCATCCACGATCCGGTCCCGCGCCAGCGCGGCGGGGTCGACGCCCGGCGGCGCATCGACGGATTTCACCAGGACGCAGCGCTCCGCCCCGACCCGCGCGGCGAGCCAGAGGGCGAGGCTGTCCGAGGTGACGTCCCAGGTCTCCGGGATGTCCGGGTGGCCGGCTCGGAGAGCGCGCGGGTTCCAGACCCGAATCCGCGCGGGCGCCGTCTCAGCCCAGGGCTCCAGGCTCTGCACGAGCCGCGGCTCGATCCCGCGGAAGATGCCGGCCGCGTCGCTCATGGCGTCGAGCGCCCGGCGATGGGCCTCGGCGTCGCCGAAGCGCTCCCGCGCCTGCGCGGCCCGGACGGCGTCCGCGAAGGCGCCGCCGCCCGGCACCACAATGCAGCGCCCGTGCGTGCCGTCGCCGATCGCTTCCAGCAGGGCGCGGCGGCGATGCGGATCCGCCTCGAGGCTGCCGCCGATCTTGATGACGCTCGTCACGCCGCGTCCTGCCGGCTCGGCCGCAGGGCGCGCAGGGCCTCGGCCACGCGCAGCGGATCGATGCCGTTGCGGCGGTCGAAGTCCCGGCACAGGCCGCCGCGGAAGCCGAGGTAATCCGGCCGATGCGCGCAGAGGCCGGGGATGTCGATGACCCGCAGCGACCCGGCGAGGCCGCTCATCAGGCCGTTCGCCCGGCAGGCGGTGGTGAAGGCCGAGAGGTCCGAGGGCGCGGCGAGGTCGGGCAGGCGGGCGCCGGTCTTGCCGGCGGTGTCGATCATGGCGCCGGCAAAGCCGGCCGCCGCCAGGGCGGGCACATGCGGGGCCGCCGGCCCGTCCTCGGCGAACAGCACGGCGATCAGCCGGCCCGGCGCGGCCGCGACGCGATCGGCCAGCGTCGCCGCGTCCCGGATCTCGGCAGGACGTAGACCGACCTTCACCCAGTCGACGCCGGTCCGGGCCAGGGCGGCGACGGATCCGGCCGCCGGATCGGCCACCGCGCTCGTCGCGGCACCGCCGGACACGCGGGCGACGATCTCCCGCACGACGTCCTCGTCCAGGGCGCCGAGCGCCCCGCGCTCCGGGTCCTTGGCGTCGATCAGGTCGGCGCCGGCGAGGCGGGCTGCCTCGGCCTCGGCCGGATCGCGAACGCTGACGAGGAGCCGGGGCAGGGGGTCTTGCTGGATGGTGGACGCGGGCACGAAACACTCGAACTTGAACGGGCCGTCTCAGGACTTCCCGGGCAGCGGCTCGGCGAGCAGGCGGTTCTTGACCACCCAACGCATCGCATGCGCCCAGGTATCGTCGGTGTCGGCCCGGATCGTCACCTGCCCGCCGCGCACCACCTTGCCGGTATCGGCTTCGGCGATCGCGACGCTCAGGTTGAAGATCTGGCCGGACCCCTTCTCCACATAACCGGTCACGACGAGGTCCGCACCCAGGCTCTTGGCGATGTCGGCCGCGCAGCCGTTGCATTTGTAGAGCGGCCCCTCCTTGGCCACGACGTCGGCCTTGGGCGCGGTATCGACGATCTCCAGACCGGCCTTGTCGCGCAGGGCGTTGCGCAACTCGTCGGTGACGAGGGCGAGCTTCCGGGCGTCCACCGGCCGCGTCCGGGATCCGTAGGCGGCACCGGGATCGAACAGCTCGACCGGGAAGACGGCGGCCTTCTCGGCGGCGCCGGCCGCACCGGGCAGGGTGGTCCACAGGACGACGCCGCAGGCGAGCGCGGCGCGGAGAGACGTGTGGCGCATCGGCGGGAGCTTCCTCTCGAGGCGTTCGACCGCCCGAGGCGGCGGCATCGTTCCCGCCATAGGTCGGGCGAAGGGACAATTTGGCAATGTACTTCCGCGCCCGCCTATCCCACGACGGTAACGTGAACGTCGGGACGAGACGCCGCGGTTGAGCGGCCTGAGCGGAAGCTGATAGAGGCCGCGCGCATGCACCATCCTGCACCCGACACGGCCCTCCGGCACAAGACGCGCCCGTCCTGGCTGCGCGCGGCCGCCGTCGCGCTCGCCATCGCCCCGGCGGCGGCGCGGGCCGAGGACCCGGCGCCGGCCGCGGCGGCGCAGCCGGCCCAGGCCGCCGCTCCGCAGACGCTCGAGACCCATGTCGGCCTGATCTACCGGCCGCAGTCCGCCCCGTCCTCGTACGATGCCGAGGCGGCGCCGGAGGACGAGGGCCTGGCCGGCGCCAAGATGGGCATCGCCGACAACAACACCACCGGCCGCTTCACCAAGCAGACCTACGTCCTGGACGAAGTCGCCCTGACCGACGACAAGCCGGACGCCGTGGCGGCGGCCAAGGAGCTGATCGGCAAGGGCGTGCGCTACTTGGTCCTGGCGCTCCCCGCCGACGCGGTTCTGGCCGTGGCCGACGCCGTCAAGGACACGGGCGCGGTCGTGCTCAACGCGGGGGCGCCCGACGATCGTCTGCGCGGCGCCGAGTGCCGCGCCAACGTGTTCCACATCCTGCCGTCGCGGGCGATGCTCACCGACGCCCTGGCGCAGTACCTGACCGTGATGCGCTGGCGGAAGCTCTTCCTGATCGTCGGCCCGACCGACGCCGACAAGGCCTACGCCGACGCGATGCGCAACTCGGCGCGGAAGTTCGCGCTGAAGATCACCGCCGAGAAGCCCTGGACCTTCGGCCCCCTCGCCAAGGCGCGCGGCGACACGCCGACCCGCGCCGAGGCGATGGTCTTCACCCGGGGCCTCGACTACGACATGGCCATCGTGGCCGACGAGGAGGGCGACTGGGGCGACTACGTGCCCTACCGCACCGTCGATCCGCGCCCCGTCGGCGGCACGCAGGCGCTGACGCCGACGACCTGGTCCCCCGTGCTGGAGACCTGGGGCGCCGCGCAGGCCCAGAACCGGTTCCGGCGGCTCGCCTCCCGGCTGATGCGCCCGCTGGACTATCAGGTCTGGGCCGCGGTGCGGACGGTGGGCGAGGCCGTGACGGCCAAGAAGACCAACGACCCGGCCGTGATCGCCCCGTACCTCGTCGAGCCCGCCTTCACGCTGCCGGCCTACAAGGGCGTGCCGCTGAGCTTCCGGCCCTGGGACCACCAGCTCCGGCAGGCGATCATCGTGGTACAGCCGAAGGCGCTGGTCTCCGTCGCGCCGGAGCAGGGTTTCCTGCACCAGCGCACGCCCCTCGACACGCTGGGCGTCGACCTCCCCGAGACCACCTGCAAGTTCAAGTGAACCCGCGGCCTGCGGCGATGGCGAGCGGCCAAGGCCCTCGCAACGCGCGGAAATCGCACTACAAACGTCCCCCGAGAACGTCCGCCCAGGGCGCCGGGCCGTCGCAAGGGAAGGAAACCGTATGAGCCGCCGCGTCGAGGCATGTCTGAGTGGGGTCGCCCTCGGTGCGTGGTTCGCCCTGTGCGGGCCGGCCGCCGCCTTCACCGCCTACGTGACGAACGAGAAGGGCAACTCGGTCAGCGTCATCGACACCAACACGATGGCGGTGACGGCGACGTGGAAGGTCGGGCGGCGCCCGCGCGGTGTGACCGTCTCCAAGGATGGCAAGGAGCTGTTCGTCTGCGCGAGCGACGACGACCGGATCGACGTGCTCGACACCAGTTCCGGAAAGGTGGTGCGCTCGCTGCGCTCCGGGCCGGATCCGGAGCAGTTCATCCTCGACGCCTCCGGGAACCCGCTCTACGTGGCCAACGAGGACGACAGCCAGGTCACGATCATCGACATCGAGAAGAACAAGGTGCTCGCCGAGGTACCGGTGGGCGTCGAGCCGGAGGGCATGGGCCTGTCGCCGGACGGGAAGATCCTCGTCAACACCTCCGAGACGACCAACATGGCCCACTTCATCGATACGAAGACATTCCAGGTCATCGACAACGTGCTGGTCGACGCCCGGCCGCGCTTCGCCGAGTTCACCGCCGACGGCAAGTTCCTGTGGGTCTCGGCGGAGGTCGGCGGCACGGTGAGCGTGATCGACGTCGCCCAGCGCCGCGTGATCAGGAAGATCACCTTCAAGATCCCGGGCGTGAACGACGAGGCGATCCAGCCGGTGGGCATCCGGATCACCAAGGACGGATCCAAGGCCTTCGTGGCCCTCGGGCCGGCGAACCGCGTCGCCGTGATCGACGCCAAGACCTACGCGGTCGAGAAGTATCTGCCGGTCGGCCAGCGGGTCTGGCAGCTCGCCTTCACGCCTGACCAGAAGCAGCTCTTCACCACGAACGGCACCTCTAACGACGTCTCGGTGATCGACGTGGCCGCCGAGAAGGTGGTGAAGAGCATCCCGGTCGGGCTCCTGCCTTGGGGCGTGGCGATCTCGCCGAACTGATCCGCGCGACCTCCGGGCGCCGAGCGAGGACGGCCGCGCGCGACGCGGCCCTAGGGTGGAACACGACATGACACGCATGTTTCGAACGGCGGCCCTCGGCTTGGCAGGGCTGCTCGCCGCGGCACCGGCCAGTGCCCTCGACCTGACCAAGAAGCGGGAGAACCTGCCCGACCTCGTCCTGGGCGACGATCAGGGCAACGACTTCGTGGTCGAGAACAAGGACATCACGCTGGAATCCGGCAAGGCCTACCGGCTACGGATCGTCGCCAAGGGGCGCCAGGAATACAAATTCTACGCGCCGGAGTTCTTCCGCTACATCTGGTTCAACCAGATCGTGATCGAGCACAAGGAGATCCACGGCGGCGGCCCACCCGATCACCTGGAGTTCGACGATCCCGGTGAGATCGCCATCGAGTTCGTCGCGATCAAGCCCGGCACCTACACGTGGTCGGTGCACGGCCTGGAGTCCAAGGGCATGACCGGCACGCTGACGGTGAAGTGATGCGCATCCTCCTCCTCTCCGCCTGCCTCCTCGCCGCCGGCCCGGCCCTCGCGGCCGACGACGCCTCGTCCTGCGCCGAGGGCATCACGATGATCCGCGACGCCCTCGCCCTGAACCCGCCCGAGACGGCGGTGCCGAAGCTCAGGGAGGCCCTGCGGGTGGCCGAGCGGGAGCAGAAGGAGGGCGAGTTCGACGAGTGCCTCGACGCCGTCTCCGACGCCCGGAAGGTCCTGGGCCGATGAGCGCGACCGAGCCGGCGGCCCTCCTGATCGAGCATGTCGGCCACAAGTTCGGCGCCCGCGCCGCGCTGAACGACGTCTCGATCACGGTGGAGCGTGGCCACTTCGCCGCGCTGCTGGGGCCGAACGGCGCCGGCAAGACGACGCTGTTCTCGGTTATCACCCGGCTCTACAACAACCAGACCGGGCGGGTTTCGATCTTCGGCCACGCCCTGGATCGCGAGCCGTCCCGGGCGCTGGCGCGGCTCGGCGTCGTGTTCCAGGCCCGCACCCTCGACACCGATCTCACCGTCGAGCAGAATCTCCTCTACCACGCGAGCCTGCACGGCATCGCCCGCGGCGCCGCCAAGGTCCGTGTGGGCGAGCTGCTCGACCGCGTCGGACTCGCGGACCGCCGCCACGACAAGGTGCGCACACTCTCGGGCGGCCAGTCGCGCCGGATCGAGATCGCCCGCTCGCTGATCCACCGCCCGGACCTGCTGCTCCTCGACGAGCCCACCGTCGGCCTCGACCTCGAGTCGCGGGCCGACATCGTGGCGATCGTCCGCGCCCTGGTGCGGGAGGAGGGCTTGTCGGTGCTCTGGGCGACCCACATCTTCGAGGAGATCGCGGACGACGACGACGCCGTGGTGCTGCACCGGGGCCGGATCGTCGCCCGGGGCCGGGCCGGCGGGATCGGCAGGCCCGGCGAGGCCCTCGCCGACGCGTTCCGCCGCTTGGTCGCCGAGCCGGGGAGGGCGGCGGCATGACGAACCCGACGCCCCTCGCCACCCGGATCGGCACCGCCCCGCCGCGCGGCCAGGCCGCGCGGATCGGCCGCCTCGATGCGGTCGGCTACCTGATCTGCCTCGGCGGCATCGTCCGCCGCGAGCTGCTGCGATTCTTCAATCAGAAGGAGCGGTTCTTCTCGGCGCTGGTCCGGCCGCTGGTCTGGCTGTTCATCTTCGCGGCCGGCTTCCGCAACACACTCGGCGTGTCCATCGAGCCGCCCTACCAGACCTACGTGCTCTACGAGGTCTACGTGGTGCCGGGCCTCGCCGTGATGATCCAGCTGTTCAACGGCATGCAATCGTCGCTGTCCATGGTCTACGACCGCGAGGTCGGCTCGATGAAGGTGCTGCTCACCTCGCCCTATCCGCGGTGGCTGCTCCTGCTCGCCAAGCTGATCGCCGGCGTCGCCGTGTCGATCGTGCAGGCCTACGCGTTCCTGGCCGTGGCGTATTTCTGGGAGAGCGACATCCCGTGGCTGGGCTACCTCGCGGCCCTGCCGGCCTTCCTGGCCACGGGGCTGATGCTGGGGGCGATCGGGCTGTTCCTGTCCTCGCTGGTCCGCCAGCTCGAGAACTTCGCCAGCGTGATGAACTTCGTGATCTTCCCGATGTTCTTCGCCTCGTCGGCCCTCTACCCCCTGTGGCGGATCCGGGAATCCTCCGAGACCCTCTACTGGATCTGCGAGCTGAACCCGTTCAGCCACGCGGTCCAGCTCGTCCGCTACGCCCTCTACCTCCAGTTCGAGCCGGTCGCCTGCGCCGTGGTGCTGGGCGTGGGGCTCGCCTTCTTCGGCATGGCGGTGGTCGCCTACGACCCCGGCCGCGGCATCATGGCCCGGCGCGGCGGCCCGGCCGGCGACAACACCTGATGGAGTCCGCCCAATGAACGTCCTCCTGACCCGCATCGTCGGCCCGGCGCTCGGGCTCGTGATCCTCGCCGGTCCAGCCCTGGCGCAGCCGAAACAGGATCCGGATTGGCCCTGCGTCCAGCGCAAGGTCGCCACACTCAGTCCCGGCCAGTTCTGGACCGGCCCCGACGTGGAGGCCGCCGGCGACTGGGGCAGCGACAACGACGCCGCCGTCCTGGCGCAGAAGATCGCGTCGCGCCGCACCGACCTCTCGCAGGTCGGCCCGCTCCTCGACACGTTCGCGGAGAAGTTCGGCTCCGACAAGGACGCGAAGGACAAGGCCCTGACCCGCGTCTACTCTGGCGTGTTCGAGGTGCTGAACGGCGAGCGCAACAAGGT
Source organism: Methylobacterium sp. 285MFTsu5.1 (assembly GCF_000383455.1). Classification (NCBI taxonomy): domain Bacteria; kingdom Pseudomonadati; phylum Pseudomonadota; class Alphaproteobacteria; order Hyphomicrobiales; family Methylobacteriaceae; genus Methylobacterium; species Methylobacterium sp. 285MFTsu5.1. The sequence goes on from NZ_KB911272.1 coordinate 261,670, forward strand.
GGTCGGCGGCATCGCGCGCTACGCGCAGGGCCAGCGCCGTATGGCCGAGCGGATCCGCGACGAGGCCGACAAGATCAGTCAGGTGAAGGACGCGCCGAGCGCCTCCGACGCCACGGAACTCCCGAAAGACCAGTCCGAGCTGGAGACGAAGTTCGCCTGGGATCGCCGGATCTTTCAGGAGCGGAGCCAGTCGCTGACCTATGTCTGCGAGGTTCCGCAGCTGCTCGAGCAGCGGCTCGGCGAGATCGCGCGCCTGATTCAGGCACGGCTCTGACCACGCGCCGGCGATCATTGCCAAACTATCCCGGGTAGATTGCCGAAATATCCTTAAGTGGCTGAAATCTTTACCGAAACTGTTGCTGTTTAACCACGTGGCGGCGGCTTCGCTCGGCGCAGGCCGGAAATGAGGCCGAAACGCGTCTCACGTGTTCTTGAACCAATTGTGCGCGTTCCCGGCACCCTCCAAGAAAGACCCAAGCTCGGCAGTCACGAGCACGTGTTTGGGTTTGAGGGGGTTGGGGATGTCACTTCGGGCGCTTCGGAGCGGCCTGGTCGCGTCGGCATCGGTTCTCGCCGGGACGGTTCTCCCGGCGGCGGTGCAGGCTCAGCAATCGGTCACGCTCGGCGAGATCAGCGTCGTCTCGACGTCGCCGGTCGGGTCCGGCGGCGGAAATTCGAGCCAGGCGCAGATCTTCAACGGTCCCGGACCGGTGCCGCCGGCCGGCTCCCTGGGACCGAGCACCGGCGTGCGGCTGCGCGGCTCCGAGCAGCCGCTCTACAAGATCCCCAGCACCGTCGAATCGGTCACGGCGAGCGATATCACGATCGATCGCGCCAGCGACAACCTGACCACGACGCTGGCCCGGCGCACGCCCGGCATCAACGTCTCCGACTCGCAGGGCAACAACAACCGCGTCGACATCACCTACCGCGGCTTCACGGCCTCGCCCGTGCAGGGCGTGCCGCAGGGCCTCGCCGTGTATCAGAATGGCGTGCGCATCAACGAGGCCTTCGGCGACATCGTCAACTTCGACCTGATCCCGCCGCAGGCGATCCAGCGCATCGACGTGGTCACCGGCAACCCGGTCTTCGGCCTCAACGCGCTCGGAGGCGCGGTCAACATCCAGATGAAGAACGGCTTCACCTGGCAGGGCACCGAGATCTCGGCCTGGGGCGGCTCGGACGCGCGCACCGCCGGCTATCTCGAGTACGGTAAGGTCTCCGGTCCCTGGAGCGTCTACTTCACCGGCGACGGCCTGAACGACCGCGGCTGGCGCTACGAGAGCCCGAGCACGATCGGCCGCCTCTACGGTGACATCGGCTACCGCTCGCAGGATGCGGAGTTCCACCTGATCGGGCTCGCCGCCCGCAGCTTCTTCGGCGCGGCCGCGGCCACGCCGGTGGACTTCACCCACCGCGACCCGCGGGCGATCTTCACCTTCCCGCAGACCACCACCACCGAGGTCGGCACGCTCCAGCTGACCGGCCGGGTCGACATCTCGCCGACCTGGGACCTCGCCGGCAACGCCTATTTCCGCCGCTTCAGCCAGACCTACGTCGACGGCAACGACGGCAACTTCGAGAACTGCAGCACGCGCTCCAGCTTCCGCGGCAACCTCTGCTTCGAGGATGACGGGTTCAGCCCGGCGGCCGGTCAGTCGCAGCTCGCCTTCCGCAACCAGTTCCTGATCCTGGGGCAGCAGAACCAGCGCATCCCGTTCCGGGCGGGCATCCCGTACGGCACGCTGGACACGACCCGGACGGAAGCTACAGGCTTCGGCGGCTCGCTCCAGGCCGCCAACCGCGACCGGATCTTCGGCCTGTCCAACACCTTCGTGGTCGGCGGCAGCATCGACGCGGCCAATTACGGCTTCAAGTCGTCCAGCACGCTCGGCGTCATCAACCCGGATCTGTCGATCACAACCAACCCGAGCAACCCGTTCTACGGCAACGTCCCGGGCCTCGGCACACCGCAGCTGCGGACCGCCGGCGCGCTCGGCATCGCGCCGAGCTCGGTCAACGGCTCCAACCTCTACATGGGCCTCTACACCCTCGACACGCTCGACGTGACCGACCGGCTGTCGCTGACCGCCGGCGCGCGGCTCAACTTCGCGCGCATCCAGAGCGAGGATCTGACCGGCTTCTCGCCGGACGTGACCGGCACGCACTACTTCAACAAGATCAACCCGGTCGCCGGCCTCACCTACCGGTTCTTCGACGCGCTGAACCTCTACGGCAGCTACTCGGAATCGAACCGCGCCCCGACCCCGCTGGAGCTGGCCTGCGCCAACCCGGACCGGCCGTGCCTGCTGCCGAACTCGCTGGTGGCCGACCCGCCGCTCAAGCAGGTCACCGGGCGGACCTACGAGGTCGGCTTCCGCGGCCAGCTGCCGAACACCTATGACGGCGGCATCATCACCTACAAGATCGGCGCCTTCCGCACCGATCTCGCCAACGACATCCTGTCGCTGGCCACCCCCGGCAACACCGCCCGCGCCTACTTCGTCAACGTGCCGTCGACGCAGCGGCAGGGCATCGAGGTCGGCGGCGAGTACACGGCCGATTACCTGCGGGTCTACGCCAACTACGCGCTGGTCGACGCGACCTTCCAGTTCAACGGCACCCTGTCGTCGCCCAACAACCCGCTCGCGGATGACGGCGCGATCCAGGTCCGCAAGGGCAACGTCGTGCCGCTGGTGCCGACCCACCAGATCAAGGCCGGGTTCGACTACTTCGTCACGCCCAACTGGCAGTTCGGCCTCTACCTCCAGGCCTTCTCCTCGTCCTATTTCCGCGGCGACGAGTCGAACCTGAACCGCAAGCTGCCGCCCTACTACGTTCTGAACTTCCAGACGAAGTATCAGGTGACGAAGAACCTCGAGGTCTTCGGCCTCATCACCAACCTGACCAACAACCGCTACACCACGTTCGGCACCTACGCCGAGCCGGGCGCGGTGGCGGGCAACCTGCGGATCAGCGATCCGCGGACCACGACCCTGGCGCAGCCCTTCTCGGTCTACGCCGGCATCCGCTACGCCTTCGGTGCCGATCCGGTGCCGATGTCGCCGGAGCCGATCATCCGGAAGTACTGATCCGTCAGCAATGTCGAGAGGCGGGCGCCTCCCGCGGCCAGAAGGCCGCGCGGGGCGCCCGTCGCGTTTCCGCGCTACCGCATGCGGCCTCCTGTCTCGGGAACGGGCCCGTTCGCCCGGCGTCTCCCCGGTAGCCGCACCGGCGCATCACCGCCCGCTCACGCATGAGGGGTCGGCGCCGGCCGCATCCCGACACCGTGGAGCCTCGTCTCGATGATCATCCGTTTCGCCGTCGCAGCCCTGGCCCTGGCGGCCGCCACGCCGGCCCTGGCGACCCCGTGCGCCGACGAGGTCGACACGCTGCAGCGGCGGCTCGACAGTGCCGGCGCCGCCTCGGTGACCGGCACGACCCCGCCCGGCGGCACCACGTCCTCCAACTCGCCCAAGGCGCTCGACACGCCGCCAGCGCTCACCAAGTCGGACGCCGCCGTGAAGCCCACCGCCTCGGGCGTGGAGGAGGCCAAGAAGCTGGTCGCCCAGGCGCGCCAGCAGGACAAGGCCGGCGACGCCCAGGGCTGCCGCGACACGATCCTGAAGGCCAAGGAGAAGGCCGGCGCGCTGCCGTAGTGGGCTTCCGGCCGGCACCGCTCCGGTGCCGGCCCTTCCTCTCAGTAGGCGTTCTCGGTCTTGAACAGCGCGAACGGCGTGGTCAGCAGGATCTGCAGGTCGAGCAGCACCGACCAGTTCTCAATGTAGTAGAGGTCGTGCTCGACGCGCCGCTGCAGCTTCTCTGAGGTGTCGGTCTCGCCGCGCCAGCCGTTGACCTGCGCCCATCCGGTGATGCCGGGCTTGACCTTGTGGCGCGCGAAGTACCCGTCGACCACTTGGTCGTAGAGCGTGTTGGCGGCTTTGGCCTGCAACGCGTGCGGGCGCGGGCCGACCAGCGACAGGTCGCCCTTGAGCACGTTGAACAGCTGCGGCAGCTCGTCGAGCGAGGTCTTCCGGATGAAGCGCCCGACCGGCGTGACCCGGGGATCGCCCCGTGTCACCATCTTGGCCGCGCCGGCGTCGCACTGATCCACGTACATCGAGCGGAACTTGTAGACCTCGATCAGCTCGTTGTTGAACCCGTGGCGCTTCTGCCGGAACAGCACCGGCCCGCGCGATGTCAGCCGGACCGCGAGGGCGATGACCAGCATGAGCGGCGATAGCGCCAGCAGCATCATCAGGCCGACGCAGCGGTCGAACAGCGCCTTCACCACGACGTCCCAGTCGGCGATCGGACGGTCGAACACGTCCAGCACCGGGACGGAGCCCAGATACGAGTAGCTGCGCGGGCGCAGGCGCAGCTTTGCGGCGTGCGCCGAGAGGCGGATGTCGATCGGCAGGACCCAGAGCTTGGCGAGCATCTGGAGGATCCGGGCCTCCGCGGTGATCGGGATCGTGAAGACGATCAGGTCGAGCCGGGCGTGCCGCGCGTAGGCGACGAGGTCGTCGACGTTGCCGAGCTTCGGGTGCCCCGCCACCACGTCCGAAGAGCGATCGGCATTGCGGTCGTCGAACACCCCGACGATGCGGATGCCGCTCTCGCTCTGCGTCTCCAGGGCGGCGATCAGGTCCTCCGCGGGCTGTCCGCCGCCCACGATCGCAGTGCGCCGGTCGAACCGTCCTGCCCGGGTCTGGGCATCGATGATGCGGAACAGGACGAAGCGGCCGACCAGCAGCATCGCGAGGCCGGTGCCGAAGAAGGTCGCGAGCCAGAGGCGCGAGTAGTGGTCGGCGACCTTGGCCAGCACGAGGCCGGCGGCGACCATCAAGAATGTCATCGACCACGCCGCGATCAGCCGGACGGCGGTCTTGAAGAAGCTCCGGAAGGCAGCGACCCGGTAGCCGCCGGACGCCTGGATCAGCGTCACGGTGATCACCGCGATCATGCCGATCGCGCCCGCGTAGGTCAGTCCGAACGGGACGCGGCCGCGGAGCATCAGCACGTGCAGCAATGCGCCCAAGCCGAAGATGAGCGCGCATTCCAGCCCGCGCACCAGACCGGCCACCACGACGGGCGAGATCGCCGTCGGGCCGGGGACGGCGGTCTCGGCGAGGGGCACGCTGCCCGCGGCCGGGGTCGAGGACGCCTCCATCGGGACGGCGGCCTCAAGAAGATCGCGAATGTCGAACGCGCTCATCGATCGGCTCCCCCCGAGCCTTGCGGTCGCTGCCTCGGCGAAACCCTGGCACGGGGCATTGTGGGAACATTTAAGAGCGCGGGCGCCGCCGCCTTTTCCACCGCGGCGCACAGGCCCCCGTTCCTCTTGCTGATGGTCTCGTCGTCAGGCGGTCCGGGCTCCGGCGATCGCGCGCGGTGCGGGATCGCGGCGCTCCGCGCGGGCCTCGAAGGCCGCGGCGTAGCCGGAGATCACCTCGCTGCCCATGCGTTCCAGGGAGAAGCGCTGCCGGATCGAGGCGCTCAGACTCTGCGTCCGCTCGGCCAGGGCCTCCGGCGCGGCGTCGAGGACCCGTCGGATCCCCTCCACGAGCGCCGCCGGGTCGCGCGACGGCACGAGGTCGCGCGCGGCCGCGCCGAAGATCTCCGGGATTCCGCCGACCCGAGTGGCGACCAGGGGCTGCGCCGCCGCGGCAGCTTCTAGCACGACGTAGGGCAGCGACTCCGCGAGCGACGGGACGACGAGGATCCGCCCGCGGGCGAGCACGGAGCGGATCGCCTGCGGCGGCTCGAACGCCACCGCGTCGGCGAGGCCGAGCCGCGCCACAGTGTCGCGAAGGATCTCGGCATCCGGTCCCGACCCAACGAGGAGCAGGCGCAGCGCCCGGCCCTCGGCCCGCAGCCGGACGAGGGCCTCGAGCAGGTAGGGCAGGCCCTTGGCCTCCCGCAGCTCGCCGACGTAGAGCAGGTCGAAGGGCTCGGCGACGCGGTCCAGCGGCGCGAACTCGGCCTCGGCGATGCCGTTGTGCACGATCCGCGTCACCCGCTCGGGACCGCCGACGAAGCTACGATGGCGGCCGGCGACGTACTCGCTCTCGAACAGGAACGCGTCGGTGCGGCGGGCGAGCACCGCCTCGGCACCCATGTAGAGGCGGTGCAGCGGGCTGCCTGGCCGGTAATTGTAGCTGCCGCCGTGCGGCGTGTAGGCGCGGATCGCCGGACCTGCCGCGGCGAGCCGGGCATAGGCGCCGCCCTTGGCGCCGTGTCCGTGCAGGACCTCCGCGCCGACCTCCGCGGCCCTCTGCGCCACGGCCCGGAGGCAGGACCAGTCCGACGGATGCGGATTGCGGCGCATCGGCAGCCGGACAAGGCCGAGGTCCAGGCAGGGCACCAAGTCCGCCAGGGCGCCCGCAGCGCGGTCGCCGCCGGTGCTGGAATCACAGATGAGACCGACATGGTGCCCCGCGGCCGCCTGGAGGCGAGCGAGATCCATCACGTGCCGAAACAAGCCGCCCACCGGCGCGCGGAACACGTGCAGGATCCGGTAACGCTGAGCGATGCCAGAGTCGTTCGTCTTCGGGACCACGGTCCAGCTCCCGGGAATATCAGTCCCTAGGTTGTGGTTCACCCGTGGTCGCAGGAAACTTAAAGCAGGTCGCCGCGTCTCGACCTTTCCATCAGGACGGTAACCGGAATTTTACGCGCACGATCGCAATCGATCCCAACGCTACGTCATCGGCGAGCCGTTCAGGCTGGCCCAGATCGTCCCGTAGTGGCAGGCCGTGGCGGCGAGGACGAAGCCGTGCCAGATCGCGTTCTGGAAGGGCAGGGTCCGCCAGATGTGGAACACGACGCCGATCGAATAGAGCGCTCCGCCCATTCCCAAGAGCCACAGGGCGGTCGGCTGAAGCGCCGCGATCACTGATTCGTAGGCGAACAACCCGCTCCAGCCGAGCAACAGGTAGAGCCCGATCGACAGGCGGTCGAACCGGCCCGGCAGAAACAGCTTCACGGCGATCCCGATGAGGGCCACGACCCAGATCATCGCCAGGAGCGCGTAGGCCCGCGGGCCCGACCCGACGAGGGCCACCAGCGGCGTGTAGGTCCCGGCGATCATCAGGTAGATCAGCGCGTGATCGGCGCGGCGCAGGAGCCATTTGCGCGGGCTCACAGGGTAGAGATTGTAGACGGCCGAGACGCCGAGCATCAGGACGAGGGCCGTGGCGTACACGACAACGGCCGCACGTTCGCCGAGCCCGAGATGCGCCGTGACCGCGGTCGCCACCAGGGCAACGGCACCGGCGAGGCCGAGCACCACGCCGAGACCGTGGATCACGCCATCCGCCATGATCTCCCGCGGCGTGTAGTGCCAGGTCAGGGAGAGCGGTCGACCATCCTCCGCGAGAGACATCTTGAAGCCTCCTGCAACGCGTGCAGCTTAAAGCTTGAGAAGTATTAGTCGTTCCATGTGCAGATTGCTGATGGGGAGTTATCCCAAGGTTCCACTGAAAGCGGTAAAAGTCTCGTGCGGCGCAGCAAGGCCGCTGCACCGCACGAGAGCCTAGATGCGGCCGGCGGCGAGCCCCTCGAAGCCCAGCGGCGGCTCGGCGGCTGCGGGCTCGACCAGGCCGGATCCCCGGCCGAGGCGGGCATGGACGGTGGCCATCGTGAGCACCGCCATGGCGAGCACCTGATGCGCGAGCGCCGCCCAGAGCGGCACGGCGAGGAGCAGCGTCGCGATCCCAAGCGCCATCTGGGCGAGGACGAGGATGACGACCCCCGTGGCCCGCCCAGCCGCGCTCTTCGGGCCGGTGAGCCGGGCGTCGACGGCGTGCAGCACCGCCACGACGAAGACGAGGTAGGCCGTCACTCGGTGGTCGAACTGAACCAAGGCGTGGTTGTCGATGAAATTCTCGATCCACGGCCGGATCGCGAACAGGCTGTCCAGCGGCGGGACGAGGTGGCCGTCCATGGTCGGCCATGTGTTGTAGACGAGGCCGGCATGCGAGCCGGCGACGAGGCCACCCAGGAAGATCTGCACCAGGACCAGGATCGGCAGCAGCAGGGCCGTGGCCCGCAGGCGCGCCGGGGCGGGCGCCAAGACGCCGGGGCGCTGGCCCGCGGCCAGCCAGACCAGCCCGGCCAGGATCAGGCTCGCGGTGGTGAGGTGCAGGGCGAGCTTGAGCGGCGCCACGGCCGTCATGCCCGGCTGGAGGCCCGAGGCGACCATGATCCAGCCGATGGCGCCCTGGAGGCCGCCGAGCGCGCCGAGACCGAGCAGGCCGAGGCCGAGCCGCCGGCTGATCCGGCCCTGCCACCAGAACACGATCAGCGGCAGGAAGAACACGAGGCCGATCACCCGGCCGAGCAGGCGATGGCCCCATTCCCAGCCGTACAGCACCTTGAAGGCGGACAATCCCATCCCCTGGTTGAGGATGTTGTATTGCGGCGTGTCCCTGTACTTGGCGAACTCGGCCGCCCAGTCTGCCTCCGTCAGCGGCGGGATCGCGCCCGTGACGGGGCGCCACTCGGTGATCGACAGGCCGGACCCGGTCAGCCGCGTCGCACCGCCGACCGCCACCATGGCGACCACCAGGGCCGCGACCACGTAGAGCCAGGTTCGCACCGCCCCCGACCGCCGGTCGCCCGCGCCGCTCATGTCCATGCACGTCCCTTCCGCGGATGCCGGGATGCCCCCCGCAGTGCCCGGGTTAGGGGATGTCCGGTCGCCCATCAACGGCGCCGGCGCCGCAGCCCGCGTCAGCGGGCGCGTTGCCAACCGGGTTCCGGGAAGGTAGCCGTCGCCCGTCCGAGCCCGCGGCGCCGCCCGCGGGACCAGGAGCACAGTCCGAAGGCACGGTCCAGGAACACAGCAATGCGCCGCCGCACCCGGACCCTGATCGGCACTCTCGCCATCCTGGTCTTCGTCTGCCTCTACGGGCCGCTGGCGATGACCCTGGCCGATAGCCGCATCTCGGAGACGCCGGCGGCGGTGCAGGCGGTGATCTACTCGATCCTCGGCATCGCGTGGATCTTCCCACTGATGCCGCTGATCCGGTGGATGGAGCGACCCGATCGCTGAGGCCAACCCTCGATTTCGCCGCACTCGGGGATCACAAGCCTGCCGTCGCCGCTCGAGACCCCCTCCGTGCACCGCCCGACTCTCTGCCTCAAGCCGCTGGCCGCTCTCGTCGTGCTGCTCGCGCCCCTGCCGGCCCTGGCGCAGGGGACACCGCGCTCCATCGGTGAATGCGAGCGTCTCAAGAACGACCTCGCCTACAACCAGTGTCTCGCGATGTTCGGACCGGCGGCCAAGAACGTCGCCGGGGGCTACGCCTCGGCCGATACGGCGGTCGCCATGGCGGCAACGCCCGCGGCGGCCATGGCCGAGCCGATCCCGCAGGTGGAGGAGACGGTCGAGGCCAGCACCAGCCGGCGTCGACGCTACCGGTCCGTGCGCGGCCGTCAATACGCCTCGTTCTCGACCGGCTATCGCCACCGGCGTCGGCGCTAGCGGCCACCGGCCCGCGTCACTGCACTAACGGCGATCCGGAGCTTCGAGCGCCTCGAGGACCCGCGTACCCGGAACCGAACCGTCGCCGGGCCAGACGTTCCAGTCGGCGACCTGATCGAGGGCCTCGGCAAGGCGGCGCTTGTAGACGTGGCGCGGCACCTCCTCGGCACCGAACTGCGACAGGTGGTCGGTGACGAATTGGGTATCGGCGAGCCGGTAGCGCCCGGCGCGCAGGCGGGCCATCAGGTGGACGAGGGCGACCTTCGAGGCGTCGCGGACCTCGTGGAACATGCTCTCGCCGAAGAAGGCCGCCCCCAGCGAGACGCCGTACAGGCCGCCGACGAGCCGGCCGTCCGCGCCCGCGTAGACCTCGACCGTGTGGACGTGGCCGATGTCGAACAGGGCGCCGTAGAGCTCGCGGATCCGCCCGTTGATCCAGGTGCGCTCGCTGTCCCGCCGGGGCGCAGCGCAGCCGTCGATCACCCCGTCGAAATCGGTGTCGCAGCGGACCACGAACTGGTCGGACCGCACCGTCCGGGCGAGGCGCCGGGGAACGCGGAACGTGTCGAGGGGCAGAACGCCGCGCGCCTTGGGTTCGACCCAGTAGAGCGTGGGATCGTCGGCATCCTCCGCCATCGGGAAGATGCCCGCCGCGTAGGCCTTCAGCAGGATCTCAGGGGTGATGTCCACGCGGGCGGTGTCGTGCATGCCGTGAATGTCGCGCGCGGACGGCGCGAAGACCAGATCCCGCGCGCGCCGCGCTCGCCGCAGCCCCGCCCAGGTCCGGTCAGGCTTTCATGCCGCCGTCTTCCAGGAAATGCTCCAGCCAGTGAATGTCGTAAAGGCCGTTTTGCACGTCCGGGTTGCGGACCAGCGTCCGGAACAGCGGCAGCGTCGTGTCGATCCCGTCGATGACGAACTCGTCCAGGGCGCGCCGCAGGCGCATCAGGCACTCGTTGCGGGTCCGGCCGTGGACGATCAGCTTGCCGATCAGCGAATCGTAGTTCGGCGGGATGCGATAGCCCTGGAACGCGGCCGAATCGACCCGGACGCCGAGGCCGCCGGGCGTGTGGTAGTGGGTGATCTCGCCGGGCGACGGCCGGAAGGTCTCCGGGTGCTCGGCGTTGATCCGGCACTCGATGGCGTGGCCCTCGACCTTGATGTCCGCCTGGCTCACCGACAGCGGGCCGCCCGAGGCGACCTGGATCTGCTCGATGACGAGGTCGATCCCGGTGATCATCTCGGTGACCGGATGCTCGACCTGGATGCGGGTGTTCATCTCGATGAAGTAGAAGCGTCCGTCCTCGTAGAGGAACTCGATGGTTCCGGCGCCGAGGTAGCCGAGCTCCTTCATGGCGTTGGCGCAGATGCCGCCGATCTCGGCGCGCATCGACTCGTTGAGGGCCGGCGAGCCGCCTTCCTCCCAGACCTTCTGGTGTCGGCGCTGGAGGGAGCAGTCGCGCTCGGCGAGGTGCACGGCGCCGCCGCGGCCGTCGCCGAGCACCTGCACCTCGATGTGCCGGGGCTTCTCCAGGTATTTCTCGAGATAGACCGCGTCGTCGCCGAAGGCGGCCTTGGCCTCGGACTTGGCCATGCCGATCGCCTGCTCGAGGTCGGCCTCGGAGCGCGCGACCTTCATGCCGCGGCCGCCGCCGCCAGCCGCCGCCTTGACGAGCACCGGGTAGCCGATCCCGGCAGCCACGCGCTTGGCCGTGTCGATGTCGTCGACGCCACCCTCGGAGCCCGGCACGCACGGGATGCCGAGCTTCAGCGCCGTGCGCTTGGCCTCGATCTTGTCGCCCATGGTGCGGATGTGCTGCGCCTTGGGTCCGATGAAGCCGATCTGGTGATGGGCCAGAACCTCGGCGAAGCGGGCATTCTCCGACAGGAAGCCGTAGCCGGGATGCACGGCATCGGCCCCGGTGATCTCGCAGGCCGCGATGATCGACGGGATGTTGAGGTAGCTGTCGCGGGCGGCCGGTGGCCCGATGCAGACGCTCTCGTCGGCGAGGCGCACGTGCATCGCGTCCGCGTCGGCGGTGGAGTGGACCGCCACGGTAGCGATCCCGAGCTCCTTCGCCGCCCGCAGGATGCGCAGGGCGATCTCGCCGCGGTTCGCGATCAGGATCTTGTCGAACATCGGACCCGTTAGGGCGTCCTGGCGATCCCGGACCGCGCAGGATGCTCTATCCTCTCGTGTTGCGGCGTCGTCCGGGACTGGGCGGCGGGCGCCCGGCGGACGTCCTAGGTGATGACGAGCAGGGCCTCGCCGAACTCGACCGGCTGACCGTCCTCGACGAAGATGGCGCTGATCGTGCCGGCGCGGGGCGCCACGATCTCGTTGAAGGTCTTCATCGCCTCGATCAGCAGCAGCTTGTCGCCGACCGCGACCGTCGAGCCGACATCCACGAAGGCCTTGGCGTCGGGCGAGGGGCGGAGATAGGCGGTCCCGACCATCGGCGAGGGCACGGTGCCGGGCTGCGCGCGGGCCGGCTCGGCCGGGGCGAGGGGAGACGACGCGGCGGGCGCGGAAACCGGAGGCGGGGCGACGGCCGCGAGCGGCGCGGGCGCCGCGACCTGCACGCTCACGGGCTCGAGCCGCCGCGCCACGCGGATGCGCAGGTCGCCCTTCTCGACCTCGATCTCGGACAGGCCGGTCTCGGTCACGAGGTTGGCGAGCTCGCGCACGAGCTCGGGATCGATGGCGTCGTTCTTTGGCATCCGGCCTACTTCGTCTCGCGGCACGTCGGTGCGTACATCCGGGCTCGGCCCTGGACCCCACCGCGGCCCTGCGGCTGGCGGCTCTTAGACGAAGGCGCCCCGGCGCGACAAGGCTGCGCGGACCGCCTTCGGGGTTCCTCGGCCCGATCCGTCAGCTCAGCAGGAGGCGTGGCCGCACTGGCGCACGTCGGCGATGGTCTTGCGCATCGGCTCGACGCCGACGGCGCCCGGGATCACCTCGTCGCCGATGATGAAAGCCGGCGTGCCCGACAGGCCCAGGCGGTCGCCGAGGCCGCGGTTCTCGCTGAGCGCGGCCTTCACCTCGGGGGAGGCCATGTCCTTCTGCAGCTTGGCCGTGTCGACGCCCATGTCCTTGGCGACCTGGATCGCGCGGGCGCCGTTCACCCGGCCCTTGGTCTCCAGAAGCTTCTGATGAAACTCGAACAGCTTGTCGCCCTTCAGCTGCTGGCGCACCGCGACGGCGACCTGGCTGGCCTCCAGCGATTCCGGGCCGAGGACCGGGAAGTCCTTGATGACCACCCGCAGCTTCGGGTCGGATTTGATCAGCGCCTGGATGTCGCCCAGGGCCTTGCGGCAGTAGCCGCAATTGTAATCGAAGAACTCGACCAGCGTGACGTCGCCCGACGGGTTGCCGGCAACGACGTCGTGGGGACCGTTGTGGAGAGCCTCGCGCGACTCCTTGAGGGCGGCGGCCTGGGCCAGGCGCTGCGTCTCGGCCTGCTGCTTCTCGGCCTCGGCGAGGGCCTCCTGGAGCACCTCGGGATGCTTGATCAGGTAGTCCTTGACGATCGCCTCGATGCCGGCGCGCTGCGCGTCGGTGAACGGCGCGGCGGGGGGCGTCGCGGTCTGCGCGAGGGCCGGGACGGCGACGAGGCCGAGCGCCAGGACCAGCGCGGGCAGGGGGCGGATGAAGGGCATAGATCCTCGCTTGCGCGGCGGGGCGGCCCGCGCGTGGCGCGAGCGGTAGGGGCTGGGTTAGGCGTTTTCGCGGCGTCCGGTCAATTCCCGCGGCGAGGGCGGCGTGCGCCGCCGGCTTGAGGCGGGAAGGGGGAGCGTCTAACCCCCGGAGGCTCCAGCGTCGTCCGGCTCAGAGCAGACCCCATGATCCCGATCTCCCGGCGCGCCGCCGCCGTCCAGCCGTTCCTCGCGATGGATGTCATGGCCGCCGCCGCCGCCAAGGCGCGGGCCGGCAGCGACGTGGTGCGGATGGAGGTCGGCCAGCCGTCGGCGCCGGCGCCCCGGGCGGTCATCGCGGCCGCGCAGGGGGCGCTCGCGACCGGCCGCGTGCCCTACACCGAGGCCCTGGGCCTGCCGTCCCTGCGCGCCCGCATCGCCCGGGACTACGCGGAGCGGCACGGCGTCGCGGTGAGCCCGGAGCACGTGGTGATCACCACCGGATCCTCGGCCGGCTTCATCCTCGCCTTCATGAGCCTGTTCGACTCCGGCGCCCGGGTCGCCGTCCCGCAGCCCGGCTATCCCGCCTATCGCAGCATCCTGGCCGCCCTCGACCTCGTGCCGGCGCCGATGGTGCTGCGCGCCGAGGACCGCTTCGCGCCGACCGCCGCCCTGCTGCGCGAGACCCACGCCCGCGCGCCAGTCTCCGGGGCACTGGTGATGAGCCCGGCGAACCCCTCCGGCACAGTCATTACGGAGGGCGCCCTGCAGGATCTCTGCGCGGCGGCGCGCGGCCTCGGCCTGCCGCTGATCTCCGACGAGATCTATCACGGCCTCAGCTACGGCGAGCCCACCGTCACGGCCCTGCGCTTCGACCCCGACGCGGTCGTGATCAACTCGTTCTCGAAGTACCACTGCATGACCGGCTGGCGCGTCGGCTGGATGGTCGTGCCGGAGGCGCTGGTCCGCCCGATCGAGCGGCTGGCCCAGAACCTCTACATCTCGGCGCCGTACCTGTCGCAGGTCGGCGCCCTGGCGGCCTTCGATGCGACGGACGAACTCGACGCCGTTCGCGACGGCTACGCACGCAACCGCGCGATCCTCCTGGACGCGCTGCCGGCCCTCGGCCTCGGCCGCGTCCACCCGGCCGACGGCGCCTTCTACCTCTACGCGGACGTCTCGAACCTCACCAACGACGCCTCGGACTTCTGCCGGCGCATGCTCGACGAGGCGCACGTCGCGGCGACGCCGGGCCTCGATTTCGATCCGGACGTGGGCAACCATCACGTCCGCTTCTCCTTCGCGGGCTCGGAGACCGAGTGCCGCGAGGCGGCGCGGCGCCTGAAGGCGTGGCTGCGCTGACAGGTCAGGCCACCGGCACGAGCGCGCCGACCGCCTCGACCAGCTCCGAGAAGTGCTCGATCACCCGGTCGGGCCCGAGCTCGGCGACCGGGCGGTCGGTGTAGCCGAAGGTGACCGCCACCACCGGGATCCCGGCGGCCTTGGCGGTGTCGATGTCGGTGCGGGAATCGCCCACCATCACGGCGCGGGCCGGATCGCCGTCGGCGCGGGCGATGGTGCCGGTCAGGTGGCGGGGGTCGGGCTTCGACTGCGGGAAGGTGTCCCGACCGCAGATCGCCGCGAAGCGGTGGCCGATGCCGAGGAGGCGCAGCAGCTCGACCGACTGCCCCTCGTACTTGTTGGTGCAGACCGCGAGCCGGAAACCCGCCGCCTCGAGGGCGTCGAGCGCCTCGACGACGCCCGGGAAGAGGTGGGACGTGTCGGCGAGGTGCGCCCCGTAATGGGCAATGAAGGCGTCGAACAGCCGGTCGTGGTCCTCCGGCGAGAGTGGCCGGCCCTCGGCCTCGAAACCCCGCCGGATCAGCGCCCGGGCGCCGGCGCCGATCAGCCCGCGCGCCTGCGAGAGGGGCAGCTCGGCCAATCCCTCGCGCTTCATCAGCACGTTGAGGGTGCCGATAAGGTCGCCCGCGGTCTCAGCGAGCGTCCCGTCCAGGTCGAAAACGGCGATCGGGGGCTTGCGCGTCGATTCGGTAGACATGCCTGGGCGGTTCCGTGCTCGGCGGGATCTCGAACGGCGTCGCTATCGGGGCCGGGCACCCGGGGCAAGCCGACCGGCGCAGCACGGCGGATGCGCGGATCGTCTCACCGGGCGCCCCAGACTCGCCCGAAAGCGCAGCGAAAGGCAGCGCGTACCAGCCCCGGGACCCGCGATGAAACTCTTCCTGCCCCTCCTGGCCGCCTGCGCCGCGCTGCAAGCCCTGCCGGCGGCGGCGACCTCCTTCGAGTTCGTGCCCGCCCCGCAGACCGACCTGAACCGGATGTACCGAGTCGACAAGGTGACCGGCGAGGTGACCTCTTGCCAGTACGGCCTCCAGGAATCGGCGGGCGGCATCGGCCAGACGGTCTGCTTCGGATCGGGAGAGGGCGCCGGGCCGCAGACCCCGTCCGAATACGGGCTGGTGGCGAGCCGGCATACCCGCGAGGCCGGCGTCTTCCGGGTGAACTACCGCACCGGCGAGATGAGCATCTGTTTCGTGCTGGTGAAGAAGGAGCAGGTCGTCTGCACCCAGCAGGGCAAGCCGGGCGCCGAGGGCGCGTCCGACGCGCCGCTGACCGGTCCGGCCCCGGGTCGCGCGGGCGCCAGCGCCACCCCGACACAGGGCGGCCGTCCGTGACGCGGCCGTGCGGGCGGGGCGTTCCGGTCGGCCCGGTCCCGTGCTAGGGGCCGCCCGACGCCCACGGAAAGACCGGCTGCCCATGACCCGCGCTCCCTCGCTCCCCCTCGCCGACCGGGCCGTGTCCCGGTGAGTGGGCCGGACCTGCGGCGGGCCGCGGCCGCCCGCGCCCTCGACCTCGTCGAACCGGGCATGCGGCTCGGCCTCGGCACGGGCTCCACGGCGGCGGCCTTCGTGGCGCTCCTCGGCGAGCGCGTCCGCGCCGGCCTCGACATCGTCGGCGTCCCGACCTCCGAGGCCACGCGCGCGCAGGCCGAGGGCCTGGGCATCCGCCTCGCGACCCTGGACGAGCAGCCCGAGCTCGACCTGACCATCGACGGCGCCGACGAGGTCGACGACCGGCTGCGCCTGATCAAGGGCGGCGGCGCGGCACTCCTGCGCGAGAAGATCGTCGCCTGCGCGAGCCATCGCATGGTGGTGATCGCCGACGCGGCCAAGCACGTGGCGCGGCTGGGCGCCTTCCCGCTCCCGATCGAGGTCAATCCCTTCGGCCTCAAGGCCACGCACCGGGCCGTCGAGGCCGCAATCGCCGGGACCGGCTGCTCCGGCGAGGTCCGGCTGCGCGCCCTGACGGATGGCAAGCCCCTGGTCACCGACGGAGGCCATTACATCCTCGACGCGCGCCTCGGAGCGATTCCTGATCCGGAGGCCCTCGGCGCCGCCCTCTGGGCCGTGCCGGGCGTCGTCGAGCACGGTCTGTTCCT
This sequence comes from Methylobacterium sp. 285MFTsu5.1, assembly GCF_000383455.1. Classification (NCBI taxonomy): domain Bacteria; kingdom Pseudomonadati; phylum Pseudomonadota; class Alphaproteobacteria; order Hyphomicrobiales; family Methylobacteriaceae; genus Methylobacterium; species Methylobacterium sp. 285MFTsu5.1. The sequence continues at coordinate 278,256 of NZ_KB911272.1, forward strand.
CGGCATCGCCGACGCCGCGATCCTGGCGGCGGCGCGGGACGGGCAGGCCGAGGTCACCGTTCTCGGCAGCCTCACCTGAGGCGCCGCCCTCCATCGCCGGCCATCCTCGCAAGAAAGTCCAGCATGTCCCGTCGCCTCACCGCCGTGCCAGGCCTCGCGCTCAGCCTCGCGCTCGGCCTCGCGCTCCCGGCGCTCCCCCACGCGGCGGTCGCGCAGCCGCAGAAGGCCGCGCAGGCCAAGCCGGCGGCGCAGCCGGCCGCCGGCGCCCCCGCGGCCAACAGCCCGGCCGCGGCCACCTACACGCCGGCCCACCTCGCCCTGGCCCGCGAGGTGATGCTCAGCTCCGGCATCGCCCGGTCGTTCGACTCGGTGCTGCCGGCCTTCGCCGACCAGATCCGCAAGCAGGCGGTCACCCGTCCCGAGCTGTCCAAGGACCTCGAGGAGGTCCTGGCCTCCCTGCAGCCGGAGATGGAACTGCAGAAGCAGCGCATGATCGACATCGCGGCGCGCACCTACGCGTCGAAGTTCTCGGAAACCGAGTTGAAGGAGATCGCAACCTTCTTCCGCTCGCCCGCCGGCAAGCACTACGTCGAGGCGCAGCCGCAGCTCCTCGACGAGATGGTGCAGGAGATGCAGGACTGGACGCAGGACGTCTCCGAATACGTCATGGTCCGCGTCCGTGCCGAGATGGGCAAGCGCGGACACCAGATGCAGTGAGGGCAGCCGCTCCCGGGGGCGGATCGCCGTGAGAGGTCGTCCATGAGAGCGGCCGGCCGCATGTACGCGGCGGGCGGCGCGCTCCTCGCGGCCATGCCGCTCGCCATGGTGCTGGCCAACCGGTCGAGCCCGCTGGTCGTCGGGCTGGCGGCGCTCGCCTTCCTGGCCGGACGATGGGCGGAGGACGCGTCCGCCCTGCGCCGCGCGCTGCTGTCCCCGCTGCGGACGCCGCTCGCCGGGGCGGCGCTCGCCTTCCTGGCCTGGGCGCTGGTCTCGCTGGCCTGGAGCCCGTTCGAGGCGGCCTCCCTGCGGGTGCTGGGCGAATTCATCCCGACGCTGCTTGCCGCCTACCTGCTGGCCTGCCTCGCGCCCGGCCGGATCCCGGCCTTCGCGCCGCGGCTCGGCGCGATCGCGATCGCGCTGGCGGGACTCCTGATCGCGGTGGATCTCGCCTCGGATCTGGCCCTGGAGCGAGCCCTCGGGCGCCGGGTCGCGGCCTTCGTGCACAACCGGCCGGCCCTGACCCTCGACCTCGTGGCCGGCCCGCTGGCCCTCGTCCTCTGGAAGGACCGCGCCCGCGGCCTCGCCGCCGCGACGCTCGCCTTCGCGAGCCTCGGCGTGGTCCGCTCGATCAGCGGCGCCGCCCAGCTCGGTCTCCTGGCGGGCGCCGCGATGGCGACCCTCGCGCTTTCGCTGCCCAGGCGGGTCGGCATAGGCCTCGCCGGACTCGGTCTCGGCCTCGCGCTGGTCCTCGCCCCGGTCGAGGGTGACCTCCTCGCCCGCGCCATGCCGGAGGCCGCCCACGAGCGCCTCGTCCAGTCCTCGTCCCGGGCCCGAGTCGCGATCGCGCGCAGCTTCGGGGCCGCGGTGGCGGCCGATCCCTGGCGCGGCGCGGGCGTCGGCACCAGCGCGCGCTTCGCCGAGACAGCCGTCGCGCAGACGGTGCCGCCGGAGATGCGCGTTCTCCTCGGGGTCGGGCACCCGCACAACAGCTTCCTGCAGGTCTGGGCCGAACTCGGCCTGCCCGGCGCGATCCTCGCTGCGCTGACCGCGATGCTGATGCTCGCCCGGATCGCGCGGCTGCCGCGGCCGGACCGCGCGGCGGCGCTCGGCCTCGTGGCCTGCGCGGCTTCGATCGCCTTCGTCGAGCACAACGGCTGGGCCGCGTGGTGGACGGCGGGGCTCGGCGCTGCCATCACCTGGATGCGCGCGGCCCCTCGGGGCGGCGCGATCGTGAGATCCGAGCGGGACGGTCCGGCATGAGCGCGTTCGACGTCGACCTCTTCGTCATCGGCGGCGGGTCCGGTGGTGTCCGCGCGGCGCGGATCGCGGCCGGGTACGGCGCGCGGGTGATGCTGGCCGAGGAGTACCGGGTCGGCGGAACCTGCGTGATCCGCGGCTGCGTCCCGAAGAAGCTGATGGTCTATGCCGGCCGCTTCGCCGACGAGTTCGAGGACGCCGCGGGCTTCGGGTGGACGGTGGATAAGCCCCGCTTCGACTGGGGCACGCTCAAGACGCGGCGCGACGCGGAGGTGACCCGGCTCGAAGGCATCTACGACACCAACCTGATCCGCGCCGGCGTCGAGATCGTACCCGAGCGGGCGGTGATCGAGGATCCCCACACGATCCGCCTCGTCGCGTCCGGCCGCACCATCCGGGCCGAGCGGATCCTGGTGGCGGTCGGCGCGCACCCCGTGAAGGAGCCGGCGGTGCCGGGCATCGACTTAGCGATCACCTCCAACGAGGTGTTCGAGCTGGAGCGCCTGCCGGACCGGATCCTGGTGATCGGCGGCGGCTACATCGCGGTGGAGTTCGCCGGCGTCTTCGCGGCGCTCGGCAGCCGCACGACGCTGCTGCACCGGGGCGACAGGTTGCTGCGCGGGTTCGACGACGAGATCCGCGACGCTCTGGCCGAAGCCTACGCCCAGCGCATGGACCTGCGGCTCGGGCGCACGCTGCGGCGCATCGAGCGCCGGGACGGCGACCTCTGCGCGCAGCTCGACGACGGCGACGAGATCCTGGTGGACGAGGTGCTCGTCGCCACGGGGCGGCGGCCGAACGTCGAGGGCCTCGGCCTCGACCGGGTCGGCATAGAGACCGACGCCGCCGGCGCGATCCCGGTCGACGCCTACTCGCAGACCAAGGTGCCGTCGATCTACGCGGTGGGCGACGTGACCAACCGCGCCAACCTGACGCCGGTGGCGATCCGCGAGGGTCACGCCTTCGCCGACACGGTCTACGGCGGCAAGCCGGCCTGCGTCGACCATCGCCTGATCCCGACCGCGGTGTTCTCGACCCCCGAGATCGGCGTCGTCGGCCACAACGAGGCGGCCGCCCGGGCGATCTACGGCAAGATCGACGTCTACAAGGCGCGCTTCCGCCCGATGAAGGCGACCCTGTCCGGCCGCGAGGAGCGGATCTTCATCAAGGTGCTGGTCGACTGCGCCAGCGACCGCGTGGTCGGCGTCCACATCTTCGGCCACGATGCCGGGGAGGTGATCCAGGCGGTGGGCATCGCCGTGACCATGGGCGCCACGAAGGCCGATTTCGACCGGACCATCGCGGTCCACCCGACAGCCGCCGAGGAGCTGGTGACCATGCGGGTCCCGGAGGTCACCAAGCACCCGGTCGGCGTCGGCTGAGACCTGCGCCGCGGCCGGGGCTCGACGCGGTGCGCGACCGAGCCATATCAGGGTCATGGGCAAGCAGGGCACCGGCAAGGGACGACGCGAGGACGACGCGCACGCGCGGCGGCAGGCGATCATCGACGGCCTGCTGGAGGACGCCCTGCGGCCGGCCTTCCACCGGCCGCCGAGCCACGAGGCCCTTTCCCCGGACATCCGGCATGCGATCGACCGCCTCCTCGCCAAAGCTGAGGCGCAGCGCAGCCGCAACCTGACCTACGACGACCTGGAGGAGGCGCTGCCGCCCCGGGACGTCTCGGCCGAGGATCTGGAGGCGATCTTCTGGATTCTGGCCGAGCACGGGATCGAGGTCGAGGACGGCGAGGCCTGACCCGAGACCTGAATCCGGGACGCGCCTGCCCCCCGGTTCACGGCACTCGCCAGTGTAGAGGAACCTCTCTATAAGCCGCGCTTCGCGCGTAGGCGCGATCGCACGAAGAGGTGCGCGGAGAGAGACCATGGGCGAGCGTTGGACACCGAAGAGCTGGAGACATCTGCCGATCGAGCAGGTCCCCACCTATCCGGACGCCGCCAGCCTCGGTGCCGTCGAGTCGCAGATCGCGAGCTTTCCGCCGCTGGTCTTTGCCGGTGAGGCCCGCAAGCTGAAGGCCGCGCTCGGGCGCGTCGCCGCGGGCCAGGCCTTCCTGCTCCAGGGCGGCGACTGCGCCGAGAGCTTCGACGAGCACTCTGCCGACAACATCCGCGACTTCTTCCGGGTGTTCCTGCAGATGGCGATGGTGCTGACCTTCGCGGGCGGTTCGCCCGTGGTGAAGGTCGGGCGCATCGCCGGGCAGTTCGCCAAGCCGCGCTCGTCGCCGACCGAGACCCTCGAGGGCGTGAGCCTGCCGAGCTACCGGGGCGACATCATCAACGGCATCGGCTTCACCGAGGAGTCGCGGGTGCCGGATCCGCGCCGCCAGCTCGAGGCGTACCGGCAATCGGCCGCGACGCTGAATCTGCTGCGCGCCTTCGCAACCGGCGGTTACGCGAACCTCGAGAATGCGCATCGCTGGATGCTGGGCTTCGTGAAGGATTCGCCGCAATCCTCGCGTTACCAGGACGTCGCCGGCCGCATGACCGACGCGCTCGACTTCATGCGGGCGATCGGCATCAATCCGGAGACCCATCCGGAGGTGCGGACCACCGACTTCTACACCAGTCACGAGGCCCTGCTGCTCGGCTACGAGGAGGCGCTGACCCGCGTCGATTCGACGACCGGCGACTGGTACGCGACCTCCGGCCACATGCTGTGGATCGGCGACCGGACCCGGCAGCCGGACCACGCCCACGTCGAGTACGCCCGCGGCATCAAGAACCCGATCGGCCTCAAGTGCGGCCCGTCCATGAAGGCGGAGGGCCTGATCCGGCTCATCGACCTTCTTAACCCGGAGAACGAGCCGGGGCGCCTCAGCCTGATCTGCCGCTTCGGCGCCGACAAGGTCGGCGACCACCTGCCGGCGCTGATCCGGGCGGTCGAGCGGGAAGGGCGCTCGGTCGTGTGGATCTGCGATCCGATGCACGGCAACACGATCCCGGCCGGCCGCTACAAGACCCGGCCGTTCGAGCGGGTGATGCAGGAGATCGAGGGCTTCTTCGGCGTCCACCGCGCCGAGGGCACCTTCGCGGGCGGCATCCACCTGGAGATGACCGGCAAGGACGTGACCGAGTGCACGGGCGGCGCCCGGGCCCTGACGGCAGACGACCTGCAGGACCGCTACCACACCTACTGCGACCCGCGTCTCAACGCGGAGCAGGCGCTGGAGGTGGCGTTCCGCACGGCCGAGCTGGTCAAGGCCGAGCGCAGCCACATCGAGCGCCCGCGCCTCGACGCGGCCGAGTAGGGCGGATCTCCGACCGGTCATCCGATCAGCCCACGACGCGCGCTGTCCCCTCGCGGGGGCGGCGCGCACCGCCGGACGCCACGATGGTCAGGCGATCGCCCGGAGCGTGCCGTTCCAGCGGCGGATGACCGAGGCGACCTCCGAGACGGGGACGGCGCGGCTGAACAGGTAGCCCTGGACCTCGTCGCAGCCCTCGGCGCGCAGTTGCGCGAGTTGCGCCTCCGTCTCGACGCCCTCGGCGGTCGTCGTCATGCCGAGGCTGGCACCGAGGCCGATCACCGCCCGAACGATGAAATCGGTCCCGTCCTTCACGCACAGGTCGCGCACGAAGGACTGGTCGATCTTGATCTTGTCGAACGGGAAGGAGCGCAGGTAGCTGAGCGACGAGTAGCCGGTGCCGAAATCGTCCATCGCCACGCGCACGCCCAGCGCGCGCAGGCTATGCAGGATCGCCGTCGTCGCACCGGGATTGGCCACCAGGACCGTCTCGGTGATCTCCAGCTCCAGGCGCCGGCCCGGCAACCCGCTGCGCCGCAGCGCCTCGCGCACGGCGGTCACGAGGCTCGCCGAGGTGAACTGCACGGCCGAGACGTTGACGGCGACCTTGAGCTCGTCCGGCCAGCGGGCGGCCTCCTCGCAGGCGCGACGCAGCACCCACTCGCCGAGCGGCACGATCAGCCCGAGCTCCTCGGCGACCGGGATGAACTCGGCCGGCGAGACGAAGCCGCGGACCGGGTGGTTCCAGCGCAGCAGCGCCTCGAAGCCGCAGATCCGGTCCGTCTCGAGACTGTAGATCGGCTGGTAGTAGACCTCGAACGCCTCGCGGGCGAGCGCGTCGCGCAGGTCGCGCTCCATGATCCGCCGGGCCCTGAGGCGGGCATCCATGGCCGGCTCGAAGAAGCGGAACGCGCCGCGCGCCTCGGCCTTGCCCCGGTCGAGGGCGACCTCGGCGTTCTTCAGGAGCTTGTCGGCGTTCGACCCGTCGCTCGGGGCGAGGGTGATGCCGATGGTGAGCCCGACGCTGATCGTGTGGTGGGCGAGGCTGTAGGGCGCGCTGACCACCTCGATGATGCGGCGGGCGAGGATGGCGGCGTCCTCGGGCCGGTCGACGCCGCGCTGGACCACGATGAACTCGTCGGCTCCTAGGCGCGCGACGCAGTCGATCTCGCGCACGCAGGCGGTGAGCCGATTCGCGACCGCGACGAGCAGCTCGTCGCCGATCCCGTGGCCCAGGGTCTCGTTGACCGGCCGGAAGTCGTCGAGGTCGATGGCGAAGACCGCGAAGCCCTGGTCGCGCCCGGCCTGCGCCACGGCCACGTCGATCTGCTGCCCCACAGCCACCCGGTTGGGCAGGCCGGTCAGCAGGTCGTGATGCGCCAGGAAGGCGATGCGAGCCTCGGCCCGGCGGCGCTCCGTGACGTCCTCGTAGGTGGCCACGAAGCCGCCATCGGCGGCCTCGCGCCGGTCGATGGCGACGATGCGGCCGTTGCTCAGCTCCTGGAAATGCGTCTGCCAAACGCCGTTGCTGAAGGCGTCCCGCTGCTGGCGCAGCAGCGCTTCGAGATCGCAGCCGGGATGGTTGCCGGCCGCGAGACTGGCGCTCAGGACCTCGAGGGCCGTCATGCCGGGTACGACCGTGCCGGGCGGCAGGCCGTAGATCTCGCCGTAGCGCCGGTTGACCACCATCAACCGATGCTGCGCGTCGTACAGGCAGAGCCCCTGGGACATGGTGTCGAGGGCCGCATCGAGGCGCAGGTTGGTCCGGGTCAGGAAATGCGCCTGCTCCTTGAGCAGGCTGATATCGCTGCACACCGCGATGAAGCCGCCCTGCCGGGTCGCGGTGCGGCTCACCCGCAGCCAGCGGCCGTCGGCCAACCGGACGTCGCCGTCCCGGGCCAGGGCTCCGAAGCGATCCTCCGGGACATCCGAGCGGTAGTCCTGCGGCTCGTGCGCAACCTTCGTCAGCGACAGACCGGCCTCGATGGCAGCGTCGAGCCCGTCGAAGAAGCGCAGGGCCTGCGCGTTGGCCAGGGTGATCCGGCCGTCGGCATCGACCACGACGACGCCTTCCCGTGCTGTCTGCAGCGCGTCCGTCACCTGCGTCTCGGTGCCCCGGCGCTGGCTGCCCTCGCGGAGCGTGAGAGCCCGGATGGTCGACCGCATCGCCGCGACGGCGTTCAGCAGCCGGCTCAACCGGTCGCGGCCGCCGGTGGGGATCCGATCGTCGCGCTGGCCGCCCGCGATCCGTTCGGCCGCCTCGGCCGCCGCGCCGACCGATCCGCCGATGTGGCGGGTGAGCAGCCAGGCGATCAGCCCGCAGGCGATGATCACGAGGGCCGCCGCGATGGCGTGCCACCGGACGACGCCCCGCACGCGCTGCCGCGCAGCCTGTCGGAAGGTGAAGCCGTCGCCGGCCATGACGTTGATCAGGAGATCGATCTGGCCTTCGATTGCGTCGGCCTGCCGTTCGAGAGACGCCTTCTGATCCGGCCGCACCGTCACGGGATCGAAAGCGCGGCGCAGGCTCTCCCAGGACGCCACGCTGGTCTGGACGGCCTCGGCCGTCCGCGCCGCCCGCTCGGACTGGGCCCGCTCGGCCGCGATGGTGAGATCCTCGGCCAGGATCGCCGAGAGGTCGGTGATGTCCGCATCCCGCTTCGCCACCTCGGCAGCGTCGCCGGTCTGCATCCGCCGGACGAGGGCAGCGCGCATCTTCGCGAAGTCGGCCGCCACCGCGCGGGCGAAGCTGATCGAGGTCAGGGATTCGTCGTAGGTCCGTGTGACGAGCGTGCCGACCTGCGTGATCGCCACACCAGCCGAGAGCGCGAGCGCGCCGAGGAGAAGACCGACACAGAGGAAGGCGACGCTGACCGCGGCGCGGATCGATGTGATACGGCCCGTCCGCGTGGCGGCCGCGCGGGTGTGCCCGGCTCGGTCCGCGCACGCCGTCGGTGTCTCGGGATCTCGCATCGCACAGGTCGCTGGGTCACACGTCCGGCCAGCGATAAATGTCACTTGTTAAGAGGCAATTAGCTGGCTTGTCTCAGATCACGGATCAGCTGTGCGCGACCGTCACGGAGCAATCGGCGGATCGTGCACAGTCGACCGCACGATCGGTGAAATCTTCGGCACCGCGCTTGTGCCGGCGAGCGGATCCCGTCGATTGAACGCAACCTTTCATTACGAGTGGCGCGCATTTGAGCAACGGAGCCGACCGGCGCGATGCTCATGTCGCCAGCTCGGCACCGATATACCGACCGGTTTCCGACAGCTCAGAGGCCGTATCCGCGCGCCGGCCCGCCGTCGCGACGCGGTCCGCGGCCGGCGCGCCCGAATGATTCCCGCGGTCGAGTGTTTCCCGCGTTCACCGCTGCGCCGAGCGGAGCGGCCCGGGCGGAGGCGGTGACTTCAGGGGCTCGACCGACTGGCCGTCCCGCAGATCCGGGGCGGGGCTGTAGATGATCCGGCTGTCGGCGGGCAGCCCCGAGTCGAGCTCCAGCGTGCGCCCGAGATCGCGCCGGACGCGGATCGTCCGCCACGTCACCCGGTCGTCGTCGCTGAGGGTGGCGACCCTGAGGTCGTTGCCGTCGAACACCGTCGCCTCGGCGGGGATCGACACGCCGGGCTCGGCCCGGGGGATCTTGAGGGTGACGTAGGCGTACAGCCCGGCCCGCAGCGCCCGGTCGGCGTTGGGGACGTCCACCTGGGTGGTCAGCGTGCGCGACGCCGCGTTCAGCGCGACGGAGCTGCGCTCCACGTAGCCTTCGAAGCGCCGCCCCGGCATCTGCGGCACAGTGATCTCGGCCCGCACCCCGGGTTTGACGCCGACGGCATCCTTCTGCGGCACGTTGACGGTGATGCGCAGCAGGCTGTCCTGATCCATGGTCAGCAGCGGCGTGCCCCCGTTGTCGGCGCGGACGAGGTCGCCGACATCGACGTTGCGCACGGTCACGACCCCGTCGAACGGCGCCACGACACGCTCGAAGGCGGTGAGCGCCTTCAGGCGGTCGACCACGGCCTCCTGCGCCTTGATGTTGGCGGTGGCGACCTTCACGCCGGCCTCGGCGGCGGCGAGCGCGGCAGCTTGGCTCAGCACGCCCGCCTTGGTGTTGTCGGCGTTCTGCCGCGAGGCCCAGCCCTGCACGGCCAGGGTGCTGGTGCGGTTGTTGGTGAGGTTGGCGAGGTTCACATTCGCGCGGGCCTGCTCGACCTGCGCCTGCGCCTGGAGCAGCTGCGCCTTCAGCTGGCCGACCTGCGCCTCGGCCTGCGAGAGCTGCTGGTCGAGATCCGGTGCGGCGATGCGCAGAAGGAGGCCGCCCGCCTTGACCCGGGATCCGATATCAACCCGGCGCTCCGCGATGTAGCCAGTGGCGCGCGCGGCGATCGCCGCCGTGGTGAAGGCCTGGATCTCGCCGGGAAGCACGAGATCGAGGGGGCCCTCGGCCCGCTCGGCGGCCACGGTGCGCACCTGCGGCACGAGGGTCTTGATCCGCTCCAGCGTCGCGGTCGCCTCCACGTCGCGCTGCCAGTGACCGTAGGCACCCCAGGCGAGCAGGCCGAGTCCGGCGAGGCCGACCAGCAGGAACGGGGCCTTGCCGGGCGGCGGAGGGACGTCCGAGCCCGCGTCGTGCGCCTTCATCGATCGGCTCTCCGCCCCGGACATCCGGCCAAGTCACGGTGAGGGTAGCGCCCGGCGGGCCGGCCGGCCAGCGTGTGCATTGGCCGCATCGGCGCGTCGGCCTAACGCGCTGGCCCGGCCACCAGCGGGCGCCGGCTGAGGCGCTTGTGCAGGTGGACCATCAGGGCGATACCGAAGAGGGGCGTCAGCAGGTTGAGGACCGGGACGATCATCAGGCCGGCCAGGAGGCACCCGGCGCCGAGCGTCCGGACCGAGAAGGCGCGGCGCATCTCGGCGGCCTCGGGAAGGGGGCGGAACCGGGCCGCCGCCATCTCGAAGTACTCGCGGGACAGCAGGTAGGCGTTGGCGGCGAAGAAAGCCGCGATCCCGATGACGGGAACGAAGAAGATCACTAGGGCCGCGAGGTTCACCAGCAGCGTCACACCGGCGAAGCGCAGGGCGTAGAGCATGGCGGTCCCGAACGGCATGGCGCGTCCGGGCGGCTCGTTCGGGAAATCGGTACGCTCGACGATCTCGGCCGCGTCGTCGAGGAAGAAGCCCGCCACCAGGATCGAGACCGCCGGCATCAGGTAGGCGAGGGCCACGACCAGACCGAAACCCGCGAGGTAGTAGGCGAGGCTGTCGAGGATCGGGTACTGGGCGGAAATGTGGTGGCTCGCCTGGAAGGCCTGGATCAGCCGGGTCAGGCCGAGCCAGATCAGGAGCAGGAGCCCGACCGTCAGGCCGAGGGACTTCCACAGGATCGCGCGCAGCGGCGGCGAGAAGGTCTGGCGCAAAGCCGCCGCGGCGGACTCGACGAGCATCGGGCGAGAATTCCGGCCTGCGCCGGAAGCGGCGCTGGCGCGTTGTGGAGCGGTGCGGCGACCGGTGCAAGATCGGGCTCCGTCGCAGGGGCGGCAGGGTGCGGGGAGCACGCGTGCAGGACACGACAGGACAGGTCTCGGCGCCGCGGGCGCCCGATCACCGGTGGAGCGACCCGGTCGTCCGGCCCACCTACAGGCCGCGCCTCGCGCCTCTACCCGAGAAGCCCGAGGTGCTGGTGATCGGCGCGGGCGCCGCCGGCATCGGCGCGGCCCGCAACCTCGCGGCCCGGGGCGTGTCCGTCGCGGTGCTGGAGGCGCGGGAGCGCGTCGGCGGCCGCGCCCTGACGGTGACCCTGCGCGGCCACGCCCTCGATCTCGGGGCTCACTGGCTCCATGCCGGGCCGATCAACCCCCTGGTGGCGCTCGGCCGGGCGCGCGGCGAGCGGCTCCGCCGGGCCGCGCAGGAGAGCCATGTCTGGGTCGGGGGCCGGCCGGGCCGCGCCGACGACGTCCGGGCCAACGCGCGCGCCTTCGACCGCGCGGACCGCGCCATGACCCGTGGCGCCGCGCAGCCCGGCCCCGACCGGCCGGCCGCCAGCGCGCTGCCGCCCGGGCTCGGTGCCTGGGGCGACCGGGTCGCGCAGGTCCACGGCCTCGTCTCGGGCCGACCGCTGGAGGCGGTCTCGCTCCACGACTTCCCCAGCATGGAGTACGGCGACAACTACTTCCTGGCCGACGGCTACGGCAGCTACGTCGCCCGACTGGCGGACGGCCTGCCGGTGGCGCTCGCGTCGCCGGTGACCCGGATCGACTGGTCGGATGGCCGCGTCCGCGCGACAGGCGCGGACGGGACGGTCTACGCCGCCCGCGCGGTGATCGTGACGGTTCCGATGATGGTGCTCCGGGACGGGCCGGCCTTCACGCCGCCGCTGCCGAACGCGGTGCGCGCCGCCATCGACGGCTTCACCACCGGCATCTACGAGCACGCGGTGCTGCACTGGCCATCGAGCCCGTTCCGCGGCCGCGACCGGCTGGCGGCGATCCACGGCGGGCGGCGCGCCCCGCCGGGCCTCCTCACCCGCATCGACGACACGCCCTTCCACTACTACGAGCTCGACCTGCACGAGGCGGCGGCGATCGACGCCGCGGGATCCGGCGCGGACGGCGTGCGCCGCCATGTCCGCGCGGTCCTGGGCGAGCATTTCGGCCGGGCGCGGCTGCGCGACCTGACGATCCCCGCGGTGAGCGCGTGGCGCCACGACCGGTGGTCGCGCGGCTCGTGGGCCGTGGTCCCGCCGGGCCACGCGCCGGCGCGACAGGCCCTCCGCGCCGCCGTCGCCGACACCGTCTGGTTCGCCGGCGAGGCGCTGTCCCGGGAGCAGTGGGGCACGGTCGGGGGCGCCTACGCGGAGGGCGTCCGGGCCGCCGAGGCCGTGTCCGCCGTCGTACAGACGGGCGCCGGCGAGCGTATCCGGGCGGGCACAGGCTGAAGCGCGCGCGGCGCGGAACCTGCCGGAACGCTTGCCGCAGCCGGACAAGACAGGCATCCCCCGGCCGAAACGCGACAGGGGGCGGCGATGGATTGGGTCGAGGGCATCGGCTATCTCGGGACGGCGCTGACCATCACGGCGACGGCCATGAGCACGATGATCCCGCTGCGGATCATCTCGCTCTGCGCGAGCTGCGCCGTGATCACCTACGGCATCATGATCGGCAGCATGCCGGTGGTGCTGACCGAATTGATCCAGATGCCGTTCAATGCCTACCGGCTCTGGCAGATGCTGCGCCTCGTTCGAGACGTGGAGACGGCCGCCGAGAACGACCTGTCCCTGGAATGGCTCCGACCCTTCGGCTCCCGACGCCCGTTCGGCATCGGCGAGGTGGTGTTCCGCAAGGGGGATCTCGCCGCCGAGATGTACTACATCGAGAGCGGCGTGTTCCGGATCCCGGAGGTCGACCTCGAGGTGCGCCAGGGCGGGATCGTCGGCGAGCTCGGGCTGCTGTCGCCCGGCAACGCCCGCACCGCCTCGCTGGTCTGCGTCGAGGCGGGACACGCGCTGTGCGTGTCCTACTCGGACGTGAAGCAGCTCTACTACCAGAACCCCGAATTCGGGTTCTACTTCCTCAAGCTGACCAGTGAGCGGCTCTTCCAGGGTGTGCAGGGCATGTCCAAGCCCCAGGCGGTGGCCGGCGACGCCCTGTGAGGCGCCGCCGTCCGCTGCTCAGTGTCTGCCGCTCAGAGCATGCTCGGCAGGATGCGGTCCGGCGGCCGGTGTCCGTCCATGAAGGTCTTGATGTTGATGATGACCTTCTCGCCCATGTCGGTGCGGCTCTCGTAGGTCGCCGAGCCCATGTGGGGCAGGAGGACGACCTTGCCCTGGCGGGCGAGCTTGACGAGGCGCGGGCTGACGGCGGGCTCCTGCTCGAACACGTCGAGGCCGGCCGCCGAGACCTCCCCGCCCTCGATCAGGCGCGCCAGGGCGTTCTCGTCGATCACCTCGCCGCGGGCCGTGTTGACCACGATCGCCTCGGGCTTGAGCAGCTTGAGGCGTCGGGCCGAGAGCAGATGATACGTGGCGGGCGTGTGCGGGCAGTTCACCGACACGATGTCGACGCGCGCCAGCATCTGGTCGAGGGATTCCCAGTAGGTCGCGTCCAGCGCGCTCTCGATGGCGGCCGGCACCCGGCGGCGGTTGTGGTAGTGCACCTGCAGTCCGAAGGCGCGGGCGCGCTTGGCCAGCGCCTGGCCGATCCGGCCCATGCCGACGATGCCGAGGCGCTTGCCGGTGATGCGCCGGCCGAGCATCCAGGTCGGCGACCAGCCGGTGGTCCACTCGTCGTCCGGGATGATCCGCGCGCCCTCGGTGACCCGGCGGGCCACCGCGAGGATCAACGCCATGGTCATGTCGGCGGTGTCCTCGGTCAGCACGCCGGGCGTGTTGGTGACCGTGATGCCGCGCTCCAGCGCCGCCGCCACGTCGATATGGTCGACGCCGTTGCCGAAATTGGCGATCAGGCGGAGGTTCGGGCCGGCCTGGGCGATCAGCCCGGCATCGATCTCGTCGGTCACGGTGGGGACGAGCACGTCGGCCTCGCGCAGGGCCGACGCCATGGCGTCCGGCGCCATCGGCGCGTCCTCGGAATTGAGCCGGACGTCGAACAGCTCGCGCATCCGCGTCTCGACGGCATCCGGCAGGCGCCGCGTCACGACCACCAGCGGCTTGCGCTTCGACACGTCTCTCTCCCCGTCAGCCCAGCGGCCTTGATAGCGGCTCGCGCCCGGTGGCTCCCGCCCGGACCGCGTCCCGCAAGCGTCCGTTAACCGAACTCGGCCAGACAGGATCGGTCACGGGGCGCCGGTTCCGGAGCCCGTTCCGACCCATCGGCCTCTCTACCAGAGGTGGGCCGGAACACAATCGGATGCGGGCTGGTCCGCGTGTCGAACCGGCCCCGCTTTCGACATGTCCGGCGCCCAGCAACGCCACGTCTGGATAGGGAGACGACCATGCGCGTGTCATGCCTCAGCCTCGCCGTCGCGGCGGTGCTGGCCGGCGGCCTCGCGACCGGTGCCCGCGCGGCGCCGCCGACCGGCCCCGAGGCCGGGGTCGGGCCGGTGACCAAGCTGCCGCTGCCGCGCTACGCGAGCCTGAAGACCGATCGCGTCAACCTCCGCGAAGGCCCCTCGAAGGATCACAGGACGCTCTGGGTGTTCCAGCGGGCCGGCCTGCCGGTCGAGATCGTGGGCGAGTTCGAAACCTGGCGCAGGATCCGCGATTCGGAGGGCACCGAGGGCTGGGTGCTGCACTCGCTGCTGTCCGGGCGCCGCACCGCCATCGTGAATGCCGGCCCCGACAAGGGTGTCGAGAAGGCGGCCGTGTCGCTGCGGGCCAAGGCCGACGACGGCGCCGACGACGAGGCCAAGCTCCAGACCGGCGTGATCGGCAGCGTCAAGAGCTGCACCGGCACGTGGTGCCGCATGATCGTCGCGCTTCCCAACAAGCGGGACGTCGACGGCTACATTCGCCAGAATCGCCTGTGGGGCGTCTACCCGAACGAGGTCGTGGAATAGCGGTCCGGGCGCCCCGACGGCGCCCGTCCGTCATTCCGGGCGGCGGCGGCGCGCCAGCTCCCGGCACGCCGGCAGCCCGAAAAAGCGAAGGCCCGGACGATGCCGGGCCTCGCGTCGCTCGCGTACTGCGTTGGACGCGGGCCTCAGCCCTGACGGCGGCCCGCCGGACGGCTGCGGCGCAGGCGCACGATCACCTCGACCCCGGCGATCTCCATGCCCTCGGGCGCCTCCGGCAGCGAATCGACCGTGATGCCGCAATCCGGCATGTCGATCACCTGGCTCTCGTCCTCCAGGTAGAAATGGTGGTGCTCGGTCGGGTTCGTGTCGAAATAGGCCTTCGACCCGTCGAGCGCGAGCTGGCGCAGGAGCCCGGCCTCGGTGAACTGGTGCAGCGTGTTGTAGACGGTCGCCAGCGAGACCGGCACCTTGGCGCGCATCGCCTCGTCGTACAGCATCTCCGCCGTCAGGTGGCGGTCGCCGCGGCCGAAGAGCAGCCAGCCCAGGGACAGGCGCTGCCGCGTCGGGCGCAGGCCGGCCCGACGCAGACGGTCGCGCAGGTCGGACAGCGGACAGCCGCGGCGCGGAGTCCCGTTGGCCTCCAACTGGGGGGCGGGGACCCGGCCGTTGAAGACGGCCTGGAATGGCACCGGTTCGGACATCGCTGGACTGAACGCTCGACGAGGGGCCTGAAGGAACGGATGTCTCCTCAGTATATTGAAGTGGTCGGACAGTCGCAACCCGAGCGTTGCCGCATACCCGCGGCTGCAGGCTTTGAAGGCGCGGCGCCCCGTGCTAACCCGCGCGCCAGCCGATGGGCCGAGTATAGTCGCCCGCGACGCGAAGATCGCGCACATCCGAGGAAACAGCCAACGCAATGCCGCCAGACGCCGAGACACAAGCGCAGGGTGCGAACCGCCGGTCGCACTATTCCTACGAGGATCTTCTGGCCTGCGGGCGCGGCGAACTCTTCGGATCCGGCAACGCGCAGTTGCCGCTGCCGCCGATGCTGATGTTCGACCGGATCACGTCCATCGGGACCGAGGGCGGCGCCCACGGCAAGGGGCACGTGACGGCCGAGCTCGATATCCGGCCGGACCTCTGGTTCTTCCCCTGCCATTTCCAGGGCGACCCGGTGATGCCGGGCTGCCTCGGCCTCGACGCCCTGTGGCAGATGCTGGGCTTCCATCTCGGCTGGCTCGGCTCGCCGGGTCGCGGCCGCGCCCTGGGCGTGGGCGAGGTGAAGCTCGCGGGCCAGGTGCTGCCGACGATCAAGAAGGTCGTCTACAATGTCGACGTGAAGCGGGTCCGTCAGGGCAAGCTCGTGCTCGGCATCGGCGACGGCTGGCTCGAGGCCGACGGCGAGCGCGTCTATCAGGTCCAGGACATGCGGGTCGGCCTGTTCCAGAGCTGAGCCGCAGCCGCCGCGCGTCCAGTTCGCGGCTTGGCCGCAACGCCGGACGGTCTCGGCGGTTGTGATTGTGTCCGCGTCACCTTAGCTGACCGTGACGCGGCCCGGGCGACCGGGACCGCGACGGAGGTAGTGTCACCATCATGCGCCGTGTCGTCATCACCGGGATGGGCATCGTCTCGTCCATCGGCAACAACACGCAGGAGGTGCTCGCCTCCCTGCGCGAGGCCCGCTCGGGCATCGCGCGCGACGCCAGCTACGCCGAGCACGGCTTCCGCAGCCAGGTCTCCGGCGCGCCCACCCTCGATCCCGAGGGCGTGGTGGACCGGCGCGCGATGCGCTTCCACGGCGGCGGGACCGCCTGGAACCACGTCGCCATGGATCAGGCGATCCAGGATGCCGGCCTGGATCAGGGCGACATCTCGAACGAGCGCACCGGCATCATCATGGGCTCGGGCGGTCCCTCGACCCGCGTGATCGTGGAGGCCGCCGGCATCGCGCGGGACAAGGGTCCCAAGCGCATCGGCCCGTTCGCCGTGCCGAAGGCGATGTCGTCGACCGCCTCGGCAACGCTCGCGACGTGGTTCAAGATCCGCGGCGTGAACTACTCGATTTCCTCCGCCTGCGCGACCTCGAATCACTGCATCGGCAACGCCGCCGAGATCATCCAGGGCGGCCGGCAGGACATCATCTTCGCGGGCGGCTGCGAGGATCTCGACTGGACGCTCTCGGTGCTGTTCGACGCCATGGGCGCCATGTCGTCGAAGTACAACGACACGCCGTCCCGTGCCTCCCGCGCCTACGACGCCAACCGCGACGGTTTCGTCATCGCGGGCGGCGCCGGCGTGCTGGTCCTCGAGGAGCTGGAGCACGCCAAGGCGCGCGGCGCCCGGATCTACGGCGAGGTTGCGGGCTACGGCGCCACCTCGGACGGCCACGACATGGTCGCGCCGTCGGGCGAGGGCGCCGTGCGCTGCATGCGCCAGGCGCTGGACGGGCTGAAGGGCGCGCGGATCGACTACATCAACCCGCACGCCACCTCGACGCCGGTCGGCGACGACAAGGAGATCGAGGCGATCCGCGAGGTGTTCGGCCGCGGCGAGGATTGCCCGCCGATCTCGGCCACCAAGTCGCTGACCGGCCATTCCCTGGGCGCCACCGGCGTGCAGGAGGCGATCTACAGCCTGCTGATGATGAACAACGGCTTCATCTGCGAGAGCGCGCACATCGACACGCTCGACCCGGCCTTCGCCGACATGCCGATCCTGCAACAGCGCCGGGACGACGCGCAGCTCGGCCACGTGCTGACCAATTCCTTCGGCTTCGGCGGCACCAACGCCACCCTGGTCCTGAAGCACGTCGACGCCTGATCGCCCGGCGCGGAACCGCCGGCCACAGGCCGGCGTTTACCCGCTGTTGAGATCTGGTGGTGGCGATGGGGACTTTCATCTTCGGAACATTGGGCGGCCTCATGATCGCCGGTGTCGCGGCGATCTACGCGAAGCAGGCCGCGCTGGAAGAAGCGGATTCCCACACGGACGGGCATTTCTGAGCCCGGCCGCCGCGCCACCATCGCCCCGCCCGCCGGCGGGGCTTTTTTTTGCCCGTTGCAGGACACCGCTGCGTTTGGAACGCGGCGCGAGCCGCGTTAAGGCAGCCTGCCGCGGTTCGCTCGTCGCGACCCCGGTCCGGGCCCGCTTCGCGGGTCCGGCGTGCTCGGTCAGGATGTGAGTCGGCATGACGGGTTTGATGGCGGGCAAGCGCGGCCTGATCATGGGCGTCGCGAACGATCACTCGATCGCCTGGGGGATCGCCAAGGCGCTGCACGCCCAGGGCGCGCGACTGGCCTTCACGTACCAGGGCGAGGCCCTGGGCCGCCGGGTGGCGCCCCTCGCCGCCAAGCTCGATTCGGACATCGTCCTGCCCTGCGACGTCGAGGATCTGGCCTCGGTCGACGCGACCTTCGAGGCCCTGGACGCCCGATTCGATGGCGGCCTCGACTTCGTGGTCCACGCCATCGGCTTCTCCGACAAGGCGCAGCTCAAGGGCCGCTACGTCGACGTGACGACGCGCGAGAATTTCGTGCGCACGATGACGATCTCGTGCTTCTCGTTCACCGAGATCGCGCAGCGCGCGGCCAAGCGGATGCACCAGGGCGGCTCGCTGCTGACCCTGACCTACGGCGGCGCGACCCGGGTCATGCCGAACTACAACGTCATGGGCGTCGCCAAGGCGGCGCTCGAGGCCTCGGTGCGCTACCTGGCGAGCGACCTGGGCCCGGACGGGATCCGGGTGAACGCGCTCTCCGCCGGCCCGATGCGGACGCTGGCGGGCGCCGGGATCGCCGACGCGCGGCTGATGTTCAACCACCAGCGGGCACACGCACCGCTGCGCCGCACGGTCAGCCTGGAGGATGTCGGCGGTTCGGCCCTCTACCTGCTGTCGCCGCTCTCGGGCGGCGTCACCGGCGAGGTCCACTTCGTCGATGCCGGCTACAACATCATCTCGATGCCGCGCCCGGACGTGCTGCAGGCGCAGGACGAGGCCGGCGTCGTCGGGGACGCCTGAGGCGCCTCACTCCTCCGGGATGCGCCCCGGGGGCAGGGGACCGGCCGGCGAACCGCGCTCGCCGCGGACCGAGCGCCGCTCCCGGGCGGCGCGCGCCTCCTCCGCGGTCGGCGGCGCCGAGGGATAGTTCGACGCGAAGGGGTTGGGCGGCGCCCCGCGCCCGGAGCCGCCGAACAGCTTGTCGAGGAAGCCCTCCTCGGCGCTCGCGGGTCGGGCGACCAGGAGAAGGGCGAGGGCGAGGATCGGGCGAAGCTGCATCGTCGTCGTCTGCGTGCCGGGACCGTGCCGGGTTAGGGCCACTTTCCGGCGGATCGGAGGCCGAGTCCCCGTCGCCTGGAACCCCGGCGCGTCCGGCGGGTTCGCGGTCAACGATGAGGGCGCGTACAGGAGGCGTGATGTCCGAGGTTACCTATCGCATCGTCGAGCACGACGGCGGATTCGCCTATAAGGTCGGCGACGTGTTCTCCGAGACGTTCCCGAGCCGCGAGGAGGCGCTGCAGGCGGCGCAGGCCGCGGCGGCGGAGCAGCAGGTCCCCGGGTCGACCGAGGGGATCCGCTACCAGGATCAGGCCGGCGGCTGGCACGACGAGACGGCGCAGGGCAGCGACCGGCCCCGCGCCCGGGTCGTGGAGTAGCCGCGGCGGACGGGACGGACATGCGCGATCGTCCGCAACGGCGGGAAATCTCGTGGCGCGTGCGCGGCGCGTAACCCCGGCCGCGGCGCCGACCGGTCGCAGGGCGCCCGCCCTGCCGAAGGGCGCACGCCGCACGACCCCGTCGCCGGAGACGCTGGCGTCGCTCGGCCCGGACCGGCTGATCGCGCTGATCCTCGGCGAGACCGGGCGCAACCCGGCCTTCAAGAAGCTGGTGAGCGCCGCGCTCGCCTCGCTCCAGGGCCCCGAGGCCGTCGCGGCGATCGTCGACCGGCGGCTGACGGCCCTCGAGGGCGCCCAGGGCTACATCGACTGGCAGAAGCGCCGGACCTTCGCGGCCGACCTCAACACCACCGTGACGGTGATCCTCAACGAGCTGCGGCCCCTCGATCCGGGGGCCGCGCTCGACCGGCTCCGCCGCTTCCTCGACGGCGCCGACGCGGTCCTGAACCGCGTCGACGACAGCACCGGCGCCGTGCAGGGCGTGTTCGACCGCGCCGCCGCGGCGTTCGTGGAGATCGCCGGCGCCCTGCCGCCGGAGGACGCTGCCCGGGTAGCGGCGCGCCTCGTCGAGCCGTTCGCGGCGGATCCGTTCGGCCCACTCGGAACCGTCCTCGGCGAGATGATCCCGGCGCTGCCCGAGCCATCCCTCGCGGAGATCGACGACCGGCTCGCCGCCGCCGAGGCGGCCCTGCCGCAGGGCGGGGATCCCCGCCGCGACGCGACCCACCACCGGCAGGCGGCCCGGATCCAGATCCTGCGCCTGCGCCAGGCCGTCGCCGACCGGCGCGGCGACACCGACACCTTCATCGCCCTGGAGCGGGCGACCTTGCCGGGGCGGGAGAACCGCGTCGCGATTGCCCGGCGGCTCCTCGGCGCGGGGCGCGCCGCCGAGGCGCTGGACTGGATCCGACGCATGCAGGATCCGGGTCTGCGCATCGCCACCCGGGCCGACCTGATCGCCGGCTTCGACCTGCGCGGACCCGAGCGGGAACGGCAGGCGCTGGAGATCGAGATCCTCGACGCGCTCGGCCGGGGCGATGAGGCGCAGGCCCTGCGCTGGGGGCGGTTCGAGCGCGAACTCGACGCGGCGATGCTGCGCACCTTCCTCGCCAAGCTTCCGGATTTCGAGGACGAGGAGGCGCTACGGCGCGCCCTCGACCACGCCGAGGCCTTCCCGCAGCCGCACCGGGCGCTCGCCTTCCTGGCGGCCTGGCCGGATCTGCGCCGTGCGGCCGCGCTGGTCGTCGCGCGGCCTGAGACCTGGCAGGGCGACCAGTACGCGGTGCTGGCGCCGGTCGCCGAGGCGCTGGCGCAGGATCACCCCCGGGCCGCGACGATCCTGTATCGCCGGCTCCTCAACTCGATCCTCGAGACCGGCCGCAGCGCCGCCTACCCGCACGGCGCGCGCTACCTCGCGGAGCTCGACGCCCTGGCGGGGCGCCTCGCGACCGGCGACGTCGATCCGGATCCGCAGGCCTACCGCGCTGCTCTGCGGCGGGCGCACGGCCGCAAGCACGGGTTCTGGAGCCTCGTGCGCGACTGAACCGGATGCGCGGCCGGCTCAGTCCTCCAGCACGATGGCGTCGACCCGGTCCGGGTAGAAAGCCACGTGGTCGCGGATTGCCGCGACGGCCGGGTACGGGTCGCCGTAGCTCCAGACCGCGTCGGGGCGCCGATCGCCGTCGACGACGAGGTCGAAATAGTGGGCGTCGCCCTTGTACGGGCAGTGGCTCGTCCGCGCCGAGGCGACGAAACAATCGGCGCGGATGTCGCTTCGCGGCACGTAGAAGACCGGTGGGTACCGAGCCTCCTGCAGCCGCAGGGCGTTCCGGGTCTCGGCGACCGCGGCGCCCGCCACGACGACGCGGACGCGGCGGGACTCGGGCTCGACGGTGATCGGGTGGTCCGGTCCGGGCAGCTTCATGGCGTGTTCCCTCCCTCGGGCTTCAACTCGACGGTCCCGAGCGCGTCGGCGAGGCGCGTCTTCGCGGTCCCGGGCCGCAGGGGCTTCTGCTGGGTCTCGTGCGGCACCCAGCCCGAGAGCCACAGCACCTCGAAGGTCGCCCGCACGCGACCGTCCGGGTCCGAGAACCGCTCGGCGTAGATCTCGGCCATGCGCAGCAACGTCGCCCGCCGCAGCGGAGTCCGCCGCCGCTCGGTGAGCACGTTGGTCATGCCCATGGCCCGCAGGTCGCGCATCAGGCCGAACGGGTCGGCGTAGCGGACCGTCAGCGTGTCGGTATCGGCCACCGGCAGCGCGAAGCCCGCCCGCTGCAGCAGGCCGCCGGCCTCGCGCACCGCCGCGAAGGGCGCCACGCGGGGGCTGACCCCACCCTCGACCTCGCTCTCGGCCTGGGCGAAGCTCTGGCGCAGCTCCGTCAGCGTCGCGCCGCCGAGCAGGCAGCCGACGAACAGCCCATCCGGACGGAGGGCGCGGCGCAGCTGGATCAGCGTGCCGGGGAGGTCGTTCACGGCGTGGAGGGCCAGCAGCGACACGGCGAGGTCCAGGCTCCCGGTCGCCAGCGGCAGCGCTTCGGGATCTCCGACGATCAGGTCGCCGCCCGGCTCTGGCAGGGCCGCGAGGCGGACATGCCGCGCCGCCGGATAGCGGGCGGCGAGCAGCCGGGTCGCCACGGGACGCGGCGTGGCGAGGTCGAGAACAGAGACGAAGCTGCGCAGGACGGCGCCGAGCCGGTCGTCGAGATCCTCGGCGAGGCGGTCGAGGAGGAAGCCCGGGTAGCCGAGGCGCCCGGCACGGGCGAGGCGGCGGCGGGCGAGGCGCGTGTCGAACAGGGCGGCGGGAGCATCCATCGGGGGGCAGATGGCATCTGCGGTCGCGTCGCGCCACCGTCGCCGCGCACGGTCTCGTGAGCTGCGCTAGGATGCTGGAACGACTCGGGAGCGTCGCTGTTCCTGCTGCAACCGGCCCAACGGCCGAGATTCCTCAGGGAGCACACATCATGAAGCGCATGCTCGTCGGGGCCGCCGTGGCCCTCACCACCCTGGCCGCCGCGGGCGGCGCCGAGGCGAAGGGCTGCATCAAGGGCGCCATCGTCGGCGGCATCGCGGGTCACTACGCCGGCCATCACGGCCTCGTCGGTGCCGCGGCCGGCTGCGCCATCGGCCGCCACCGCGCCAACGCGCGCGACCGTCAGGTCGAGCGGCAGCAGATGGCGCCGCAGGCGCGCCCCGTCTCGGCCCAGTAAGCCAGCTCTGCGGGAGCGCGTCGCGCGCATGACGGCCTTCCAGGCCGTCGCCACGGCCCTGCGCGGTCTGCCGCGCGGGGTCGTCTCCCTGATCTACCCGCCCACCTGCGCGGGCTGCGGCGGCGCCACCGCCGACCCGGGCGCCCTCTGTCCGTCCTGCTGGTCGAGCCTGCGCCTGATCGAGGAACCGGTGTGCCAGCGCTACGGTACACCCTTCGCGGTCGACCTCGGGGTCGGCCCGCTGGTGTCGCCCCGGGCCATCGCGGAACCGCCGGTCTTCGGCCGCGCCCGGGCGGTCGCCCTCTACGATTCCGTGGCGCGGCGGCTCGTCCATCGCCTGAAATACGAGGACCGGCTCGATCTCGCCGGCGTGATGGCCCGGATGATGGCCGCGAGCGGCCGGACTCTGATCGCCGAGGCCGAGTGCCTCGTGCCGGTACCGCTCCATCGCGGACGCCTGTGGCGGCGGCGCTTCAACCAGTCCGCCCTGCTGGCGCGGGCGATCGCGGATGCGGCAGGGCGGCCGTGCGTCGCCACGGCCCTGGTGCGCGTGCGCGCCACGCGATCCCAGGTCGGCCTGAGCCGCGCGGCGCGGGCCGAGAACCTGAGCGGCGCCTTCCGGGTCGCTTCCGCCGAGCAGCACCGCGTCCGCGGGCGCCGGGTCCTTCTCGTGGACGACGTCATGACCACCGGCGCCACCGGCAACGCCGCCGCCCGCGCGCTCCTGCGCGGCGGGGCGACGTCCGTGGATCTCCTGACCTTCGCCCTCGTCGGCGACATCGCCGGCTGAAGCCTGCCTTCAGCGCCCGGCCTGCACCCGCTCCGGGAAGCCCGCCGCCAGGGTGAAGTCGAACGCCTCCGCGATCCCCTCGTACCAGAGCGAGAACGGCGTCGGACGCGCGAGGTGCAGGGCGCCCTCGGTCTCGCGCCCCTCGTGCTGGAGGGCCGCCCCGTGCTTGGCCGCGAGCCGCAGCATGGGCCCGTTTCCCGACAGGCAGCGGACGTGGAGATCCTTGACGCCGCGATGCCGCGCCGCGCGGGCGATCCGGGCGAACAGGGCGGCCCCGATCCCCTTCCGGCGGAAGGTCTGCTCGACCGCGAAGGCCGCCTCAGCGTGCGGCCCCAGGGCGTAGCGGGACGCGCCCGGCCCCATCGGCCGCAACTCGGCGAGACCGCGCAACACGCCGCCCACGAAGGCGCCGTACATCACGCCCTCCGCGGTCAGCGCCTGCGCGGCGTAGGCCCGGACTCCGGCCTCGCTGACATTGCCCATGAAGCGGCTCGCCCGGGTCTCCGGATCCAGCCGCAGGAAATAGTCGAGGACCGCAGCGCGGTCCGCCGGCCAGAGACGCCGGATGGTGTGGGTCGGCCCATCGAGGGCTTGTACCGCCATGATGAAGCTCCGGTTCGTGCGCGCTGCCGCGCGGAGTGATCCGGACGCTCCTCCCAAGAGACCGCCGGGATGTCGCATCCCCGTATTCATTGTGCAATGCAGCAGAGTGCGGGGCCGGCCGGCCGCGGGCCTGCCATGCGTGGGACCGATGCGAGGCTTCGATGGGACGCCTCAATGGGACGCTTGCCCGCGGCTGTTCGGCCGCGGGCTTGATTCAGGCCGAGCTTGCGCGGCACTGGAACAGGCCCCAGGTCGTTGACCGCCGACGCGGGTGCAGGGGGTGCCGAACCGGTACCGCGATCAGCAGCGAGGAACCGGCGGCGTGAACGACAGATCCGGCAAGCCCATAGCTTCGTCGCCGGCGGCGCTCGCCGGTGCGGTCTCGCCAGGCCCGGTCCACGAGCGCTACGAGGCGCTGGTCGCCACCGGCGCCATCGAGCGCGATCCCGCCCAGGCGCACCTCGTGCGCGCCCTCGACCGGCTGGTCGTCGACCTCCAGCGCCGCAAGCGGGCCAGCAAGACGAGCGCCCTGGGGTGGCTGTTCCGTCGCAAGGACGAGGCCGAGGCGATCAAGGGCCTGTACATCTGGGGCTCGGTCGGGCGCGGGAAGACCATGCTGATGGACCTCTTCCACGAGGCGGCGCCGGAGCCGAAGCGGCGCGTCCATTTCCACGGTTTCCTGGCCGACGCGCACGAGCGGATCCACGCCTACCGTCAGGCGCTGAAGGCCGGCACCGTCAAGGGCGACGACCCGATCGGACCGGTGGCCGACCAGCTGGCCGACGAGGCGACCCTGCTGTGCTTCGACGAGTTCACTGTCACCGACATCGCCGACGCGATGATCCTGGGTCGCCTGTTCAACCACCTGTTCCGGCGCGGCGTCACCGTCGTCGCGACCTCGAACGTCGAGCCCGACCGACTCTACGAGGGCGGCCTCAACCGGGCGCTGTTCCTGCCCTTCGTGGCGAACCTCCAGGAACGCGTGACCGTCGTCCGCCTCGACTCCCGGACGGATTTCCGGCTGGAGAAGCTCGGCGGCGCGGCGGTCTACCATGTCCCCGCCGACGCGGCGGCGCGCGCGGCCCTCGACGCCGCCTTCAAGGCCCTGACCGGCAAGGCTCGCGGCCTCCCAGCGACGGTCACGGTCCACGGCCGGGCCGTGGCGGTTCCCGAGCAGGCGACCGGCGTGGCCCGGTTCGGCTTCGACGATCTCTGTCGCCAGCCCCTCGGCGCCTCCGACTACATGGCACTCGCCCGCGCCTACCACACGGTGATCCTCGACGGGATCCCGGTGATGGGCGAGGCGGAGCGGAACGAGGCCAAGCGCTTCATCACGCTGGTCGACACGCTCTACGACCGGCATGTGAAGCTCGTGGCCTCCGCGGCCGCCGAAGCGCAGGACCTCTACACCGCCCGGACCGGCCGCGAGGCCTTCGAGTTCGACCGGACCGTCTCGCGCCTCATCGAGATGCGGTCGCGGGAATATCTCGGCCAGCCGCACGGCCGGCCGGATTCCGAGGCGTCGGGCGCCACCACCGGGCTGGTGGAGACGTGAGCGCCCCGTCGCGTGCCGGATCGATCTTCGGCCTGCGCCGGCGCAATTGGCGCGGCGCCGGCCCGCTGGGCTGGCTCCTCGGCTCGCCCGTCGCCTTCATCCTGCTGATCGTCGCCCTGGGCAGCGGCACGGCCAATTACGTGACCGGCGAGACCGACCGGGCCGCGACCGCCCGGGCGAACGCGACGATCGCCGGGATCGAGCGCCTGATCTCCGAGGTCAAGGACCTGGAGACCGGGGAGCGCGGCTTCGTGCTGGTCGGCAGCGAGGATTACCTCCGTCCCTACACGACCGCCCTCACCAAGATCGACACGGAGCTGACCGGCCTCGGCGCCGCCGCGCAGGAGTCGGTCCGAGCCGGCGGCCCGTCGCTCGCCGGGCTGATCGCGCAGAAGCGCGACTTCGCCGCCCGGGTGGTGGAGGCGCGGCGGAACCGGGGCTTCGACGCCGCCATCGACCTCGTCCGCACCGGCGAGGGCAAGCAGCTGATGGACGCGATCCGCGCCGAATCGGCGGCCCGGCAGGCCGCGACCCTGGAGCAGCTCGCGACCATCCAGGCGCACGAAGCGTGGCGCGAACTCCTGCTGTTCCTCCTCTCCGCGGCGGCGGCCCTCGGAGCGATCGTGCTGCTGGCGCGCCTCGCCCTGGTGCGACGGCAGGAATCCCTGCGGATGTCCCGTCTCCTCGACGGGGTGCTGGCCAACGCGCCGGTGGGGCTCGGCTTCCTCGACCGTGACCTGAAAATCAGGCACATGAACCGGGCGCTCGCCACCATGAGCGAGCGCGGCTTCGGGGCCGATCTCGGCGCGCCGATCTGGGCCATGCTCCCGACGCTGCGGGAGGAGCTGGCCCCGAAGCTGGCCGCGGCCCTGACGGAAGGCCTGGTCTCGCCGAACGTGCCGGTGGCGGTGCCGACCCCCTCGGCGCCGGGCGGCGTGCGGCATTTCTCGATGAGCTTCTATCCGCTCCGGGGCGAGGAGAGCGCGGCGGCCGACCAGAGCGTCGAGGGCGTCGGCCTTGTGGTGGTCGACGAGACCATCCGCCACCTCGCGGAGGCCCGGCTGCGCCGGAGCGAGGAGCGCTTCCGCTCGCTGATCGAGGCGAGCGCCGCCATCGTCTGGACCGCCAACCCGGAAGGGAGCCTCCATCGCCGCCAGACGGCCTGGACCCGCTTCACCGGCCAGGACGAGGCCGCCTACGCGGGGCTCGGCTTCCTCGACGCGGTCCACCCGGAGGACCGTGCGCATACCCGCGCCGCGTGGACCCGCGCTGTCACCAGCCTGGAACCCTACGCCACCGAGCACCGGATCCGAGCCGCCTCCGGGACCTACCGGCACATGAGCGTGCGCGCCGTCCCGATCCTCGAACCCGACGGCACCCTGCGGGAGTGGGTCGGGACCCACACGGACATCACCGAGCGCAAGGAGGCCGAGGCCGCGATCGAGGCGGCGCGCGCGGCGGCCGAGGCCGCCAACGCGGCCAAGAGCCAGTTCCTGGCCAATATGAGCCACGAGCTGCGCACCCCGCTCTCGGCGGTGATCGGCTATTCCGAGATGGTGCAGGAGGAGTTGGAGGATATCGGCGAGGCCGATCTCGTCACCGACATGAAGAAGATCGAGACCAACGCCCGCCACCTCCTCGGCCTGATTAACGACGTGCTCGACATCTCGAAGATCGAGGCCGACCGGGTCGAGATCTACGCGGAGGATTTCGAGGTCGCCGCCGTGGTGCAGGAGGTCGCGGTCACGGTCGAGGGTCTCGTCGCCAAGAAGGGCAACACCCTGGCGCTGGAGCTGGAGCCAGGCCTGGGCAGCGCGCATACCGACGTGACCAAGCTGCGGCAGTGCCTGATCAATCTCCTGAGCAATGCCGCGAAGTTCACCGAGGATGGCCGGATCACCCTGGCGGTCGCCCGGGCGGACGGTGCGCTGCGCTTCTGCGTGACCGACACCGGCATCGGCATGACGCGGGAGCAGGTCGGCAAGCTGTTCGAGCGGTTCACCCAGGCCGACGCCTCCACGACGCGCCGGTTCGGCGGCACCGGGCTCGGCCTCGCGATCACCCGGGCCTTCGCCGAGATGCTGGGCGGCTCGATCACCGTGGACAGCCGCGAGGGGCAGGGCACCACCTTCACGCTGACGTTGCCGGACCGTTTCGAGGCCGCCGCGGCCGAGGACGCGGACCCGGCCGCATCGGGAGACGGCGACCGCGGGACGATCCTGGTGGTCGACGACGACGCCGCGACCCGCGATCTGCTGGCGCGCTTCCTGGAGCGCGAGGGCTTCTCGGTGACGGTCGCCGAGGACGGGCGGCGCGGGCTCGATCTCGCTCGCAGCCTGCATCCGCGGGCCGTTCTCCTCGACGTCACCATGCCGCAGATGGACGGATGGGCGGTGCTGCGGGCCATCCGGGCCGATCCCGAGATCGGCGCGACGCCGATCGTGATGGTGACGGTCCTGGACGAGCAGAACCTCGCCTTCTCCCTCGGCGCCACCGACTACCTGCAGAAGCCGATCGACTGGGGAAGCCTGCGCCAGATCGTCGACCGCTTCCGCCTCGCCTCGGGTGACGGCGCGATCCTCGTCGTCGAGGACGAGGCCGACGTCCGCGAGCACGTCTGCGCCTATCTCGCGCGCGAGGGCTTCCCGGTCCGCGAGGCCGAGAACGGCCTGCGCGCTCTGGCAGCCCTGGAGACGGAGCGCCCATCCCTCATCCTGCTCGACCTGATGATGCCCGAGATGGACGGATTCGCGTTCCTGCGGGCGCTGCGGGCCCGGCCTGACAGCCGCGACGTGCCGGTGGTAGTGCTCACCGCCAAGGACATCACGGCCGAGGACCGGCGCCGTCTGGCCGGTCAGGCCGACAGGGTGCTCGCCAAGGGCTCGACCGGGCTCAAGGAGCTGGCCCGCGAGCTGCGTGCCCTGGTCCCCGCGACGGAGGACGCGCCCGCCCAGGGACCCGGGCCCGGCTGAGCGCCCGCGGACCACGGCGGTCCCGGTCCCGGATCGGGGATGGTGCCGCGTCAGAGACCCCGGAACGCCAGTATCAGCGCGCCGACGGCGATGCCCCACAAGGCCAGCGTCGACCAGATCGCGCGGTAGCGTTCGTTGCGGGCGAAGCGCTCCAGCCGGCGGGCATCGCCGGTGCCGGCCTCGTCGAGGCGGACCAGCACGCGCTTCAACCGTATGGCAAGGTCCGGGATGTCGCCGACGACGTCGGAGACGACCTTGAGGGCGTCCAGGCCGCTCTGCGCCCGGCCGACCGGCCCCATGTTGCGGGCGATCCAGGCGCGCACGACCGGCTCGGCCGTGGTCCACATATCGAGGCGCGGGTCGAGGGAGCGGGCGACGCCCTCCACCACCACCATGGTCTTCTGGAGCATCACCAGCTCGGTGCGGGTGCTCATGTCGAACAGGGCCGTGACGTCGAACAGCAGGGTCAGGACCTTGGCCATCGAGATCTCGTCGGCCCGGCGCTGGTGGATCGGCTCGCCGATGGCGCGGATCGCCTGCGCGAAATCCTCCACGGAGTGATGGGCCGGCACGTAGCCCGCCTCGAAATGGACCTTCGCCACCCGGCGGTAATCCCGCAGGATGAAGCCCAGCAGGATCTCGGCGAGAAACCGGCGCTCGTTCGGGCCGAGGCGGCCCATGATGCCGAAATCGACCGCGACTAGCCGGCCCTCGGCATCGACCAGCAGGTTCCCCTGGTGCATGTCCGCGTGGAAGAAGCCGTCGCGGATCGCGTGCCGCAGGAAGCTCTGGATGACGGTCCGGCCGATTATCTGCGGATCATGCCCCCGGGCGGCGAGCTCCGCGGCGCTGTGCAGGCGGGTCCCCTCGATCCACTCGGCCGACAACACCTCACGGGCGGTCAGCTCCCATTCCGGCCTCGGCACACGGAAGTCCGGATCGTCCTTGGTGTTCTCGGCGAGCTCGGAGGCGGCCGCCGCCTCAAGGCGGAAATCCATCTCCATCAGCACCGAGCGCGCGAGGATCTCCACCACCTCGCGCGGGCGCAGCCGCTCCGCCTGCGGCGACAGGGCGTTCACCACCCGCGCCATGAAGCGCATGACCTCGAGGTCGCGCATGAAGCGCTCGCGGACGCCAGGCCGCATCACCTTCACGGCGAGGGCGCGCTGCGTGCCGTCGGGATCCTGCACGATCGCCTTGTGGACCTGCGCGATCGAGGCGGCGGCGATCGGCTCGCTGAACGACACGAACAGGGCGCTCACGGGCTTGCCGAGGGCGGCCTCGACGGTGCGAAGCGCGACCGCCTGCGGGAAGGGCGGCACCCGGTCCTGCAGTTTCTCCAAGTCGAAGGCCGCGCGCATGCCGACGATGTCGGGCCGCGTCGCCAGGAACTGGCCGAATTTCACGTAGGACGGGCCGAGGCGCGTCATCGCCGCAGAGAGCCGGGCCGCCCCGTCGTCGAGGCCGGGCCGCTCGAGGGAGCGGCCGATCCGCAGGGCGAGGCGCAGGTGCGGGGGCAGCTCAGAGGGGTCGACGAGGGCGAGGGCGCCCTCGCGGGCCAGCACGAAGCCGACCCGCGCGCCGCGAAACAAGTTGACGGCGGCGCTGATCACCGGTGCTGGCTCCCGTCGCGCGCGGCGGCGGTCAAGAGACCTTCCAGCCCGAATGGATCGCCACGATCCCGCCCGTCAGCGCCCGGTCGGTGACGTGCCGGAAACCCGCGCGCTCGATCATGCCCGCGAAGGCGCCGCGGGTCGGGAACTTCCGGATCGACTCCACGAGGTAGCGGTAGGACTCGGCGTCCCCGGCTACCCGGGCGCCGATGCGCGGGATCACGTTGAACGAGTAGGCGTCGTAGATGCGGTCGAGCAGCGGGATGTCGACGGCCGAGAATTCCAGGCAGAGGAAGCGCCCACCGGGCTTCAGCACCCGCCGCGCCTCGGCCAGCGCCGTCTCGATCCGCGGCACGTTCCGGATGCCGAAGGCGATCGTGTAGGCGTCGAAGGACGCGTCCGGCAGCGGCAGCGCCTCGGCGTTGCCGGTCACGAAGGCGATCCGGTCGCCGGCCTCGTCGACCTTGCGCTCCCGTGCCCGCTCGGCGCCGACCCGCAGCATCGACTCGTTGATGTCGAGTACGGTGACGCGGGTGCGCGGACCGCCCGCGGCCAGCACCCGGAAGGCCACGTCGCCGGTGCCGCCGGCGACGTCGAGATGCGCGAAGGCGCGGTTCTGCGGCGGCCGCAGCATCGAGACGAGCTGCGCCTTCCAGGCCCGGTGCAGGCCCGCCGACATCAGGTCGTTCATGATGTCGTAGCGGCGGGCGACCGAGTGGAAGACGCTGTCGACGCGCCCCTGCTTCTCGTCGAGCGCCACGCGCTCGAAGCCGAAATCCGCGCTCGCGCGCTCAGACGCCCCGTCTCCGGCCTTCATGACGCTCCCAATCCTCGATGGGCGCGTCATAGCGAAGGTCGCGCCCGACCGCCATGCGTCGAAACACGCGGCTGGGGACCGACCCCGGTGCTGCGACGCGCCGAAGACGTGTCTCAGCCGACCCGGGTGCGGAGCGCGTCCGCCACCGCGCTGGCCATGGCGCGCGTGCCCATCGGGTTCGTGCCCTCGCCGGCGATGTCGGCGGTGCGCGCGCCGCCCGCGAGGGCGTCGGTGATGGCGCCGTCGAGGGCGTCGGCCGCGTCGCCGAGGCCGAAGGAGTAGCGCAGGCACATGGCGAGCGAGCCGATCATGGCGATCGGGTTGGCCTTGTCCTGGCCGGCGATGTCGGGCGCCGAGCCGTGGACCGGCTCGTAGAGCGCGCGGCGCAGGCCGCTCGCGTCGACCGCGCCGAGGGAGGCCGACGGCAGCATGCCCAGCGAGCCGGTGAGCATGGCGGCGATGTCGGAGAGCACGTCGCCGAACAGGTTGTCGGTCACCAGCACGTCGAACTGCTTGGGCCGGCGCACCAGCTGCATGGCGCAGTTGTCGGCGAGGATGTGCTCGAGCTGCAGGTCGGCGTAGTGCGCGGCGTGCACCTTGGTGACGACCTCCTTCCAGAGAACGCCCGACTTCATCACGTTGTGCTTCTCGGCCGAGGCGACCCGGCCCGAGCGCTTGCCCGCGAGGTCGAAGGCCACGTGGGCGATCCGCTCGATCTCAGCCGTCGTGTAGACCTGGGTGTCGACCGCCCGCTTGGAGCCGTCCTCCAGCGTGGTGATCTCCTTCGGCTCGCCGAAATAGACGCCGCCGGTGAGCTCCCGGACGATCATGATGTCGAGCCCCTCGACGAGTTCGCGCTTCAGCGCCGAGGCCTCGGCCAGCGCCGGGTAGCAGATCGCGGGCCGCAGGTTGGCGAAGAGGTCCAGCTCCTTGCGCAGGCGCAGCAGGCCGGCTTCGGGGCGGTTCTCGTAGGCGACACCGGCCCATTTCGGTCCGCCGACCGCGCCGAGCAGGATGGCGTCCGCGTCACTCGCGCGCTGCAGGGTCGCGTCCGCGAGCGGGACGCCGTGCGCGTCGAGGGCGCTGCCGCCGACGAGGTCGGTCTCGGTCTCGAAGGTCGCGAGACCGGTCTCCTTGAGGGTGTCGAGCACCACCTGCATGCCGCCGGCGACCTCCGGGCCGATCCCGTCGCCGGGGAGGAGCAGGAGCTTGTAGCTGGCCATGACGGTCTCGCGGGTTCGGTCTCGACGTGCCGGCGGGCTTTATCGAGGCTGCACCGTCATTGGCAAGCTTCGGCAAAGCGCCGGCCCGCAGGCCGGGACGGATCGGGCACCGCGGTCAGAGGATCACGACCCGGCCGGTGCCGATGTCGTAGAAGCCGCCCACGACCTTCACCCGCTCGGCGGCGACGGCCTCCGCGATGATGGGGCCGGCCTGCTCGAGGCGCCGGACGCTGTGCCGGACATTCTGGGCGACGGCCTCGGCCAGGGGATCCTGCGCACGCGCCTTTTCGGCCAGATCCACCGCCGGGCGAATCGCCTCGATCAGCACGGGGAGATGACCGGGGAGCGACGCGTTGGTCTTCATGACGTCGATCGTCGCCTTCACGGCCCCGCAATCGGAATGGCCGAGGACGAGGATCAGCGGCGCGCCCAGGACCGACACGCCGTATTCGAGGCTGGCGAGACCGTCGGTGGTGACGAAGTTGCCGGCGACGCGGACGACGAACAGATCGCCCGGTCCCTGGTCGAAGATGAAATCCGGGGCGACCCGGGCATCGGCGCAGCCGACGATACAGGCGATCGGATACTGCGCCGCGGCCCGCGCGGCGCGACCGGCCGAGAAGTCTCGGTTCGTCGACGTGTTGGCGACGTAGCGGCCGTTGCCGTCGCGCAGCCGCGTGAGGGCCGCCTCGGGCGTGATGGCGTTCGATCGCGCGCCGTCGGGGGCCGCCTCGGCCCGCCGGATCCCGGCGGAAGCCCCCATCACGGTACCGGCCGCGGCCGCGGCCAGCAGGCCGCGCCGGGAGAGAGAGGGTCGATGCAGATCGCACACGGTGGACGGTCCCCTTCGGATCTGACGCCGGCCAGGCCCGGCGGACCGCTCGCTCCGGCAGCGCTGAGACAAGCACTGCGAGTCGTATCCCGGCGCGTTCTTCACCACCGAGTCCAAACTTTGCAGGAAATCCTGGACCGAAGGCCGGGCGCGCGGCATCCCTTCGGTCGGGATCCGGCTGAGTCGGGGCGCGGATGTTGGACGATCATTTCCGGGCGCGGATCACTCTGCTTCGATCCGAGCGCGATTTCCGCCCGGCGGTCGCCGGTTACTGCCAGGGCATGATCGAACCGGCGCAGATTGTTTGGCCGAGCCACAAGCTGCTCAATCAGATCGGGCGCTACGTGGTCTCGTTCATGCTGATCCACAACGACTACGCGTGGCGCCATCACGGGGGCCCGCGTCCCACCCTGACGGTCCTCCAGGCGATGGTGGGATCGAGCCCGAGGCAGACGGCCGGCTTCGTGTCGGCCCTGAAGGCCGGGCGCTTCGTCACCGCGGTGGCGGATCGGGGCGACGGGCGCGTGAAATGCCTGCAGGCGGCGCCGGCCCTGGTGACCGAGATCGCGCGGAGCGGGCGCCTGTTCGTCGCCGCCATGGACGCGGTGACCCGTCGCGACCCGGGCCACGCCGGGATGCTCGACGGCCCCGACCGGCTCGGGGAGTTGGTGCGCCTTTCGGCCGCCCACGTGCTGCGGCACGGCACGCTCATCGCGCCGTTCCCGCGGGTGCTCCATTTCGCAGGACGGGACTGCGGCTATCCGCTGCTCACGGCCCTGGTCGGGGCCCACTATGCCGCCACGGTGCCCGGCGCGCCGGCGGCGGTGTCGCTCAGCCTGCGCAGCCTCGCCGAGCGGCTGGACGTGTCGCGGGCCCATGTCGGCAACCTGCTCGGCGAGGCCGAGGCCGCGGGATGGATCCGGATCGCCGGCGGCCACCTGACCGCCTTCGACCCGACGCTGCTGGCGGAGTTCGAGGTCTGGGCCGCGGGGCAGATGCTGTTCTACGACGATCTCGCGGCGGCGATCCTCGCGGACCTGCCGGCCGCGACAGCCCCGGTCCGCGCCTCCGGACGCGCCGGTCTCGCTTGTGTTCCGGTCGATCCGGGGATACCTACGGGCCGCACCGCGCCGTGAGAACGTCCCGCGCGGGTCGCCGACAGGAGAGACGAGCCTTGGCCAGAGCCGGCTCAGCGATCGAGACCGCCCGCGCCGCCTCTACGGCGCTTCGGTCCCGTGCGCGCCGCTCCGGGCTCCTTCTTCCGCTTCTGCTTACCCGCCCCTGAGGGCCGTCCGGGCGCGCGCCTGGGCCTTCAGGGGAGTTCTTTCATTCGCGAATCCGCCCGCGAGGGCACCACGCCGCGCCGCGCCATCACGTGCCGGGCGGCCCGCGACAGGGTAATGCCATGACTACGACCAGCACCGCTTCCGCCCGCGACCGGATCCTGATCTTCGACACGACGCTCCGCGACGGCGAGCAGTGCCCCGGCGCCACCATGACCTTCGACGAGAAGCTCGCGGTCGCCGAGTTACTCGACACGATGGGCGTCGACATCATTGAGGCCGGGTTCCCCATCGCGTCGAACGGCGATTTCGAGGCGGTCTCGGAGATCGCCCGGAGGACCAAGCGCGCGACCATCGCCGGACTCGCCCGCGCGATCCCCGCCGACATCGCCCGGGCCGGCGAGGCCGTGCGCCACGCCAAGCGCGCGCGGATCCACACCTTCGTGTCGACCTCGCCGATCCATCTCGCGCACCAGATGCGCAAGAGCCAGGACGAGGTCGTCGAGATCATCCTGAAGACCGTGGCCCAGGCCCGCGACCTCGTCGAGGACGTGGAGTGGTCGGCCATGGACGCGACCCGCACGCCGCTCGACTACCTGTGCCGCTGCGTCGAGGCGGCGATCAAGGCCGGCGCCACGACGATCAACCTCCCCGATACGGTCGGCTACGCCACGCCGACCGAGTACCGCGACATGTTCGCGAACGTCCGCGCGCGCGTGCCGAACGCCGACAGGGCCGTGTTCTCGGTCCATTGCCACAACGACCTGGGCCTCGCGATCGCCAATTCCCTGGCTGGCATCGAGGGCGGCGCCCGGCAGGTCGAGTGCACGATCAACGGCATCGGCGAGCGGGCCGGCAACGCCGCGCTCGAGGAGATCGTGATGGCGCTGCGCACGCGCGCCGACGTGCTGCCCTACGAGACCGGCGTCGAATCGACCATGCTGACCCGCGCCTCGAAGCTCGTGAGCCACGCCACGAACTTCCCGGTGCAGTTCAACAAGGCGATCGTCGGCCGCAACGCCTTCGCGCACGAGAGCGGCATCCACCAGGACGGCATGCTCAAGAATGCCGAGACCTACGAGATCATGACGCCGGCCTCGGTCGGGCTGACCAAGACCTCCCTGGTGATGGGCAAGCATTCCGGCCGGGCGGCGTTCCGCTCCAAGCTGGAGGATCTCGGCCTGCACCTGTCCGACAACCAGTTCCAGGACGCCTTCGACCGGTTCAAGGCCTTGGCCGACCGGAAAAAGCACGTCTACGACGAGGACATCGAGGCGCTGGTCGACGAGAACCTCGCCACGGCCCACGACCGGATCCGGCTGGTCTCCCTGTCGGTGATCGCCGGAACCCGCGGACCGCAGCGCGCGACGCTGCGGATCGCCGACGAGGCCGGCACGCGGATCGAGGAGGCGGACGGCAACGGGCCGGTCGACGCGGTGTTCAACGCGATCTCGGCGCTGGTCCCGCATCAGGCGCAGCTGGAGCTCTATCAGGTCCATGCCGTGACCGGCGGCACGGACGCGCAGGCGGAGGTCTCGGTGCGGCTGCGGGACGGCGAGCGCAGCGTCACCGCGCGCGGCGCCGATCCGGACACGCTGGTGGCGTCCGCGAAGGCGTATCTCTCGGCGCTGAACAAGCTGTCGGCCCATTCCGTGCGCGTGCATGCACAGCATGCGGCGGCGGAATGAGAAAAAGCGGCGGCCGGGGGTGGACAGGCCCCGGCCGCGTTGGTATCAGCCCGCCACCCCGGACGGACTTGGTGGCCACCGGGCGGTCGCAGAAGCGATCGGGCGCATAGCTCAGTTGGTAGAGCAGCTGACTCTTAATCAGCGGGTCCTAGGTTCGAACCCTAGTGCGCCCACCAAGACTTAGCCTACTTCCTGCGAGCCGGACCTCAATCCCGGTGAGCGAAGGGTAAGAAGGCGAAGCGATCAACAATCTTCATTGCAGCGATGAGCCGCTCTCCGTTCGCCGAACTGCGACGGGCGAGCCAAGTCCGCGGAAGCCTCGCTTCATGGCCGAGGGCTACGATTCGGTTCGCCAAGCCATCGCAGCGCTTCGAGATTGAGTTCTGACGGTCGGCTTCGAAAATACGCGTCGATGGAGGGGACTGGCTCACGATTGTTACCGTCGCACGATTGCGCCTCGCCCGCATTCCCCTCTGTCCGCGCAAGCCGCCGAAAAAGCCCCACGCGGCGGTGCCGGCGGGGCTGAGGGTCGGCGCCGGATGCCCCGATCGACGCTACGCTGCCAACAGCGCGATCCAAGACCCTGCCGCATCCATCCGCTTGGCGCACATCAGGAGGCCATCGGCCGACCGACGCACTTCGACACGATGATGCACGTGTGGAGCGAGGCGTACATGCACACCGAGGTCGAAGCCGCATCGCCCGTCGCCGAAGCCGGCCGCAGCAAGGTCCGACCGGAACTCGGCCGCCACCGCGAACGCGACGACGGCACCGTCTACCAACACGTCCAGGCACAGCGGGGTGTCGGGATGCGCCTCGTCGCGCGCCCAGCCCCCGACGTGCAGCAGGCCATCGCCCGTCACGACGCATCGGTCCAGCCACGCTCGCACCGAGCCCGGCTCTGCCGCACCGTCCAACGAGACAGCGCGGAGGGCTAAGCGCCCGCGCAGCGCGGCCAAGTCGGGGCCGAGTTCGGCGCGCGGAGCGTAGGGCATGCGCCCGGTGCCGACGTCGAGGGCCTGCACGCCATCGAAGCCGCCGCGCACGCCGGGCGCCGCCAGGAAGCTCTCCGCCGGAGCATTCTCCGCGAGCAGCAGGTCGTGGGTGTCCAACTCGACGTGCCAGTATGTGAGATCCGCCACCGCCTCGCCACGCGTGATGCTCGAGCCGTTGACCAGATGTCCCGCGGCCGCGAGCAGCCCGTCCAGCCACAGGCAGTGATCTGGAGAGACAAGCAGGTCGCGGGCGGGCACGCCCTCGCTCAGTGCGTCGGCCCGGATGCGGACGGGGCGCTCGGCCGGGGGAACCATCGATCCCCGGTACGCGCGGGTGCCGATCCAACGGATCGGGCGCGGCGTACCGGCAACCGTGATGGCGAGATCGCCCACCGCGAGCTGCTCCACCGGCACGTCCGAGATGACCCGATCGCGCAGGACACGGATCCGCGTCCCGGTCACGTAGCAGGGTGCAGGGTTGGCCGGCTGAGATGGGTTCGTGGGATTCGTGGGGTTCGGGGCCGTAGCGGCGCGCACGATCGTGCCGCCCTGGCCGTCCGACACCGCCGCGAAGCTGGTCGTGCGGGGGGCCGACAGCACGAAGTTCTCGCTCACCTGGCCGCCACCGGAGCGGGTGCCGGTGATGGTGATCGAGCTGTTCGCACTGTTGTAGCTGACGCTGGAGTTGGTCAGCCCGGCGAGCGCGATCTCGTTGCCCGAACCGAAATTGGAGATGGTGTTGGCGAAGGTGCCACCATTGGTCGGCTGAGCGGCCACGTTGAGCCCGAGGCGCGCTGTCGCCGTCCCCGACATCGTGCCGAAGGTGATCGTCCCCGTGCCGGCCGAGGTCGGACCGCCGAGCTGAAGGGTGCTCGACACAGCGCCGCCGTTCGAACCGATCGCGGTGCCGCCGGAGTAGGTGCTGACCCCTGTCAGCGTCTGCGTGCCACCGGTGACCGCCACGCCGCCAGTACCGGAGATCGCGCCGCTGTAGCTGGTCGAACCGTTGGTGATGGTCAGGGCCTGCGCACCGAGCGTCGTCCCGCCGGTGCCCGAGAGCGTGGTGATCGAGGCACCGGCCGTCGTCCCCGAGATGTCGAACGTGCCGGCGTTGGCTACGGGTCCGAGATTGTTGGGAGCGTTGCCGAGGACGCGCAATGTCGTGGCGCCGCCGGCGATCCCGAGGCCGCCGTTCAGCGTTCCCGTGCTGGGGGTCAGGCTGTTGGTGCCGCCCGTGACGTTGATAGCGACGGCCCGGACGGTTGTGCTGCCGCCGGTGAAGCCGCCCGAGATCGTGCCGGTGTTGGTGATGGCGATGTTCGCGCCGGACAGACCGGCTCCCCCCTGGCCCGCGATGCCCGCCGTGCCACCATTCGCGGCCCCGCCCAGACCACCGTTTCCGCCCGTGATCTGGCCGGTGTTGGTGCCCGTGCTCCCGTAGAGGAAAAGTCCGATGCCGCCCTCACCGCCGGAACCGCCGAAAGCGCCGGGACCGCCGGCGGCACCGCCGGCACCGCCGTTCCCGCCGGTGATCTGAGCGCTGGCGATGAAGGATCCGGGGCCGGGCTCAACGAAGCCGTAACCACCGCTGCCGCCGCCGCCACCTCCGCCCGTCCCGTTGCCGGCACCGCCCGTTCCACCGGTGCCGCCGGTCCGGGAAAAGGTGAAGCCTACGCCATTCCCCGTGTTGGAGAGGTACTGGCCGTGGCTGCCGCCGCCGCCGCCGCCGCCGCCGTCGCCGGGATTCGGACCGGCAAGGCCAGCCCCGCCAGCCCCCCCGAAAAAGCTGGAGCCCGTGTTGGTCGAGTAGGCGCCACCCGTTCCCGACGTGTTGGTGACAGTTCCACCAGCCGCCGCGCCCCCGTTGCCGCCGGCGCCTCCGACCGAGCCTGCGGAACCGCCCGCACCTCCGCCGCTCCCCTGGGCAGAAGCGCCGCCGTTTCCACCGGCCGCGCCGGTGCCGTTCGCCACCTCGTCCGCCCCGGGCTGACCGCCGGCGCCGTTGACCGGATCTGCGCCGCTCCCGCCCTGACCGCCCGACATCGCCGCGTTCCCAACCATCCGCATCTACCCGTCATCCGCAATCTTGCGCGGGCGGGTGCTTGCCGTCAGCGTGGCGCCTGTAGGCCCTCGGAGTCGAGGATGCAGCGTCGCCTAATCGGTGATCGCCGGGCTCGAGACAGCGCTTTTTGATCCGTTGTGCTCTCTCCGCGACAGGAGGTCAGACTGATCTGGCACGGAAACTGATTTGATGGCCTTTCATGCTCCTCTGCTGGGAAGAATAGTTATCAACAAGTCGACGGGTTGGTTCGCACGCCACTCATGCGCCCCAGCGCAGGGGTCGATCCGGATGTGGTCCGTCCGCAGTGTGACATATCTCAGAACGGATTCGGCGAAGTCCCGCGCGACGAATGCCGGCGGGGCTGAGGTCGGCTCAGGGATGAGAGCATAGTCTGCGCGCGGGCGGCGCGGCTCCTGTCAGCCGGGGGGGGCGGGCGGATCCTTCGGCGCGGTGCGATTGCCGATGATAATCCTGACCATCGGCGTCAAGAGCGCCTGTGCCGGGAGTCAGGCTTGAGCGCGGCCGGATCGGCCGGGCAGGCAATGCGCCACCGCCGCGACAGCTCAGTGTGCGCTGGTCCGGCATCCGCCGCGGCAACCTTGACGCCTGGATTGCGACGTCGAAGACCCATGCACAGCCGATATCGACAGGACGCTCGAAGGCCGAAACCTTAGCTCAGTTTCACTCATGGAGAGCCTTGCGCCCCGGCCTGATGATGGCGCCACGGGCGTAACTGAGGATAGATTTTGCGGTTCTGGCGAGCAGTGTTCTACCATTCAACCTGACACGAAGTATCAGTTTTGATACACGATTAGGTAAGAAGATCATGGAGATCGCCGCGCTCAAGGTCATCAATCTCCTCGCCGAACCGTACCATTTCGGAAAATATTCCGCCAGCTCGACTACCTGTTTCAACGTGAGCTTTTCCCCAGAGACAATATTGATGTATATCTGGTCTCTCAAGTATATATAATTTCTGCGACTCCCAATAATGTCATGGTCAATTTTTCTGGCGGAAAGTATGTGCTTCAAATGTTCCAAACGATTGGAAAATCGTTCTTGACTGTATTGAAGCCGCTCGACTGAAGGCAAGCGCCCGGTCGAGGACATATTTTTATCGTGAACCCTATAGTAGCCCAGCGCCTCATTGAACGTGTAGATTTCGCCCATGAACGGAGCCGCGATAAGGATTACACCGTCCACCGTATCATAGGATGCCTCCCGAAGAAGATCGCACACATCTCTTCGAAAAATATTCCCCGAGGTCGGAGGCGAAACATATGCTCCTGTTTCAGATATGTCCTGAATGTAGGAATTTTTGGTTTTTTGAGCGCTCAGATCAGGGAAAATTCTACCTTGTTCGTCCCCTTTTTCATCGATTATTGACAAGGGAAACTGAAACTTAGAGTATTTTTCATCTAATGCACCGACAATTTTCCGTAAAGACCCTGAAGAAAGCTTATCGTCAGCATCCAAGAACAGAACGTGCCTCGCTGTCGTATTATCTAAGCCGAGTACGCAGGCGCTTACAGGACCACCGTTTTCCTTACGTAGACATTTTACCCCAGTGCCCTGAATCAAAGTCCACGAATTATCTGTCGATCCATCGTCCACGACCACCAGTTCACAGCCATCAAGGAGCTGTAAACTCACACTTTCGATCGCTTCGACTATATATTTCTCGTAATTATAACAGTTGACAATGATCGCGAGCTTCTTGCCACCCATCTGTCGGCTCCCAGTTCAGCCACTGAAACCCCGGGGGCCCAGCCGCGAATCATCCGCATCTGAATCTATCTTCGACTGCAAATACGGCAAATATCACCCATACGGATACGGGGAATTTCACTGAAGATTTGCTGGCGGCCAATTCAGATCAAGAAAAGTAATTTTTGGTCTCAGCTATCCATTTTCGGCTCAATCCCACATCATCGCGTAGGAAAATTATTTCATTATTTTTCAATTGCCATCGAATGTTCGGCCCTACGTGACAAAGATTCTAAATCTAGCCGTAATAGCCCCCAGTTTCGGAAACAGTGCTGTGCTCATTTGCCAATGGAGCTTCGAAATAACCGACTGAGCGGTCCGCAACGATTGTGTGGCCGAGAGAAATTCGACTCCTGATCGAGCGCCACCCTCCTTTCAACATTATAGAGGGTGTGGTTGTAGACATCGACCACATCTCGGGATCCCGAGATGTGGTCGAGCAAAGCATCGACACCGTGAGGCAGCACGCCCCGCTCGTTCATGCCGGTGGACACCGTCCGCCGCAGATCGTTCAACCGCCACTCCGTGACGCCAGACCGCTTGTTTGTCGCGGCCTTCGCGTTCAAGAATCCCGAGAACCTGGCGGCGCCCCCACCGAACAGGAGCGGCCAGCCAGCACTGGGCTGGACCTTTGCGAGCAGGTCGAGGCGCGGGACAGTGGCACGTCGAGCAGCAGACTATTCTTGGTCCGCTGGCCCGGTAGTCGCCAGATGCCGCTCGCCAAATCAAGCTCGGCCCGCGTCATGCCCGCCACCTCCTCGCGGCGCTGACCGGTCCGCGTTCGCGAGCGGACGATGCGGCCGAAGTCGTCATCCCGACAAGCCTTCAACGCAACCTTGATCTCGTCGGGCGCGAGCAACCCGGCAGCGCTTCTCCTCCTGGGCCGTCTCGATCGTGCCGACTACTGGGTTGGGCTCGGCCCTGCCGTTCCCGATCAGCCACCCAAAGATGGCTGAGAGCGTGGCCCGCGCCCTTTTCGCCGCGTCCGGCTCGTTCTCCTTCAAGATCACCCCGAGGCGCTCGGCGACTGTCGCCCGGCTCACAGCGTGAAGCGACTCGCGCAGCTTCCCGGTGGCTGCTCGGTCTTCGATCCGAACG
The DNA here is from genome assembly GCF_000383455.1 of Methylobacterium sp. 285MFTsu5.1. Taxonomy (NCBI): domain Bacteria; kingdom Pseudomonadati; phylum Pseudomonadota; class Alphaproteobacteria; order Hyphomicrobiales; family Methylobacteriaceae; genus Methylobacterium; species Methylobacterium sp. 285MFTsu5.1. The sequence goes on from NZ_KB911272.1 coordinate 320,145, forward strand.
TCACGGTGGCCCGCGCCTCGGCGAAATGCTCCTCGTCAGGCGAATCCGACCCGAGCTTGGCCAGCGCCGGCCGCTCGCTCGCCGCTCGCCAGGCATCGGTCGAGCAGCACGACCCGGCCGAGGGTGTCCCGCTTGGTCTGACCGATCGCGTTGCGGTATTGGACGATCCGCTGCCGCGAGCCGCCCGCGCCGACGCGCAGGCCGAAGCCAGGGAAATCGAACACGATCAAGCGTTCTATTCCGACCGAGAGTTCGCGGCGGCAGCGGTCTGATCGGCGAGGCGCATTCCGGCACACAGGCGGAGCGATTTCAACAGTGCCCAGCGTTGGACAATCGGCGGGTCCATTGATTTCGAGAGCGCGCTCGAGCTGTCGGCGACGCCGGCAAGCAGAACATGCGTGTCTCGGCGCCCGGAGCGTCGTCCTCTTACGCAGCGGGTCCGAAGTTCGAACCCCAGCGCGCCCACCGAGCCTTCGAGGACCATGGCCGAACCGCTCGGCAGCGTACTCCGCCAACCTTTCTTGCCTTCGGCGCGTCCTACGAAGGTGCGGCGCGTTTTCCGATCTCGACGTGGGGGCGCCGTCCCGGTTAGCTGGTGTGACACGGATCGGAGGGTCAGGAGGGAGCTGTGACAGGAGTTCGGCTGCGCGTGTCCGCCCCAAGGTGTCGTGCCCGCGCCGGTCGCGTCGGCGTAACGCCCTGCATGTCCGGCGGAGAGCGGGATCGGGAGGGGACATGACGTCCACCGCTCTCGCCGTGATGATGGCCGGCGTGCTGGGGGCCTTCTGCACGATCGTGTTCGCGGTCGACTGGGTACCGGGCTCCGTCGTTGGATTGCCGAACCTGCCGAGCCGGCGGGTGATCGGCCTGTGGGTCTACAACGGCGTTCTCTGCCTCGCCCTGGCCGCTTGGTTGGTGTGCACGTATTTCTGCACCGTCGACGGCTACGACGACATTCCCGCGGTGCGCGACAGCTACTGCAGGCCGCACGCGACCGTGGGCGCGTGACCGGCGCTTCTCCGGGCTCGGCGGGGTGCCGTGGCCCGCACGGGGGCCACGCTGAAAGTCGGGTCCGCGGCAGCGCGGTACGGGTCGGGGCATGATCATCCACTCGCCGCGCGGCATGCCGACGGTGCTGGATCGGCCGGTGACGTCCGGCCGGAATGCCCGGCGCGGATCTGTTAGCTGAGCTTGTCGTCGGGCTCCGTGGGCTCCACGCTCGTGCCCAGCGCACCGCCCGCGGGCGGATCGGTCCGACCGCGCTGGTCCCGGCCCGAGACTCCGTCCGTCTCGCCCGCCCGCTGCCCATGCGGGTGCAGCGCGTGACGGTTGGCGCGGGCCATCTCCTTGTGGGTCGGGATGGACCGCCACGGCGCGGAAGCGGTCCCCAGGCGAAGCGTTGAAGGGGACCGCGTGAGGAACACCGCGAGCAGGACCCACGGAATGACGAACACGGCGAACGCGGTGAGGCCCATGGCGATCCTCCGGAGAATTCAGCAGTAACGGTGGAAACTCCGGCGACTCAGTACTGATCCCGCAAACCTCACTTTAATCGATACTGCACCGCAGCGCGTTCTCCGGCGCGCAAGACGCGGAACACGATCGACCGGCCAGACCGTCGGACCACTGCCGGCAACCCGGCGCGTGACGCGTGCGCGCGGCACGCCTTCGTCCTCCCAGCCCTGTGCCGGCCGCGGTGGGTGACCTCAGCCCGGCGGCCGCGTGCGGACCGTCGCGAATTCCTCGCGCAGATAGGGCGCCGTGCGGCCGGCCGCGGCCGCGGCGACGATCTCGGGCCGGCCGGCGGCCACGACGGTGCCGCCCTGGTCGCCGCCGCCGGGGCCCATGTCGATCACGTGGTCGGCCCGGGCGACGACGCGCATGTCGTGCTCGACCATGACGACGGTGTTGCCCGCGTCGACCAGACCGTTGAGCTGGACCATGAGGCGGTCGACGTCGGTCGGGTGCAGGCCGGTCGTCGGCTCGTCGAGGACGTAGAGCGTGCCGCCGCGCTGCCCGCGCTGCAGCTCGGTGGCGAGCTTGATGCGCTGGGCCTCTCCACCGGAGAGTTCGGTCGCCGGCTGGCCGAGCCGCAGGTAGCCGAGGCCGAGATCGCGCAGCACGGTGAGCGGCCGCAGCACGGACGGCTCGTCCGCGAAGGCCGCGCAGGCCCGGTCGACGGTCAGCGCGAGCACGTCCGCGATGCTCAGCCCGTTCCACGTCACCGCCAGCGTCTCCGGCGCGTAGCGCGTGCCGTGGCAGGTCGGGCAGGGGGCGTAGACGCTCGGCATGAAGAGCAACTCGACGCTGACGAAGCCCTCGCCCTCGCAGGCCGGGCAGCGCCCCTTGGCCACATTGAAGGAGAAGCGGCCCGCATCGTAGCTGCGCCGCCGAGCCTCCGGGGTCGCGGCGAACAGCTTGCGGACGGCGTCGAACAGGCCCGTGTAGGTGGCGAGGTTCGAGCGCGGCGTGCGCCCGATGGGCTTCTGGTCGACCTGCACCAGGCGCCCGATCCCGTCCATGCCGCCGGCGATGCGGCCCTCCGACGGGCCCGGCACCTCGTCCAGGGGATCGTCCGGCTCGTCCTCGGTCTTCACCGGCCGGCCGAGACGCTCGCCGACCAGCTCGAGCAGGGCCTGACTGACCAAGCTCGACTTCCCGGAGCCCGAGACGCCGGTCACGGTGGTGAGACACCCGATCGGGAAGGGGACCGAGACGCCCTTCAGGTTGTTGCGAACGATGCCTTCGAGGCGCAGCCACCCCGCGGGCTCCCGCGACGGCCGCGGGGGCGCCTCCACCAGCCCGAACAGGTAGAGCCGCGTCCGGGACGCCGCGACGTCACGCAGGCCCTCCGGCGGCCCGCTATAGAGGATCGTGCCGCCGTTCTCGCCCGCTTCCGGCCCGACGTCGACCAGCCAGTCGGCGCGGCGCATGGTGCCGATGTCGTGCTCGACGACGAAGAGCGAATTGCCCGCGGCGAGCAGCCCGGCCAGCGCGTCGTGCATGGCATCCCCGTCGGCGGCGTGCAGACCGGCCGTGGGCTCGTCGAGCACGTAGACGACGCCGAACAGCTGCGAGCGCAGCTGGGTCGCGATGCGGAGGCGCTGCAGCTCACCCGACGACAGGGTCGTGGTGACACGGTCCAGCGAGAGGTAGCCCAGGCCCAGATCCGCGAGCGTCCCGATGCGCGCGATGAGGTCCGAGGCCAGGCGCTGGGCGGCGAGGCGCTTCTCGATCGACAGGTTCGGCGTGACGCGCACGTCCGGCGCGCCCGCATGGGCCGAGCCACCGGACGCGGCACGCTCGGCGCGGTCCTTCCGGCCCACCGCGCGGTCGAGGGTGGCGGGTGCGGCGTCGGCCTCGGGCTGCCGGTCCTCGGCCGCCGGCCTCAGGGCCTCGGCGAGCGCCGAGAGCGGCATGCGCGAGAGCGCGCCGATATCCAGCCCGGCGAACGTGACCGAAAGCGCCTCGGGCTTCAGCCGCTTGCCGTGGCAGGCCGGGCAATCCTCGCTCACGAGGTAGCGCGCGGCGCGGCGGCGCATCAGCGCGCTCTGCGAGTTGGTGAAGGTGCCGAGCACGTGGCGGCGGACGCTGGTGAAGGTGCCCATGTAACTCGGCTCCAGGCCGCGGCGGCGGGCGAGCTGCGTCTGCTCCGGGGTGAGGCCGGCATAGACCGGCTCCTGCGGCTGCTCGTCCGTGAAAAGGATCCAGTCCCGGAGCCTCCGGGGCAGCGCTTTCCAGGGCGTGTCGACGTCGACGCCCCGGCTGACAAGGATGTCCCGCAGGTTCTGGCCGCCCCAGGCCTGCGGCCAGGCCGCGACGGCCCGCTCGCGGATCGTAAGGGACGGGTCCGGCACCATCGAGGCTTCCGTCGCCTGGTAGACCCGCCCGAGGCCGCCGCAGGACGGGCAGGCGCCCTGCGGCGTGTTGGGCGAGAAATCCTCGGCGTAGAGCATCGGCTGGCCGGGCGGGTAGGTGCCGGCGCGCGAGTACATCAGGCGCACGAGGCTCGACAGGGTCGTGACGCTGCCGACCGACGAGCGCGCGCTCGGCGTGCCGCGCTGCTGCTGGAGCGCGACAGCGGGCGGGAGGCCCTCGATCGCGTCGACGTCGGGGACGCCGACCTGGTCGATCATCCGCCGCGCGTAGGGCGCGACCGATTCGAAGTAGCGGCGCTGCGCCTCCGCGTAGAGGGTGCCGAAGGCCAGCGAGGACTTGCCGGATCCGGAGACGCCCGTGAACACAACGAGCGCGTCGCGCGGCATCTCCACGTCGATGTCGCGCAGGTTGTGCTCCCGCGCGCCCCGGACCGTGACGTAGCCCGTCCGCCCCGCACCCGCCCGCGCGATCGTCGTGTCGCGCCGGGGTTTCGCTTGGTCCATGAGCAGCCTTCTCGGAGGAGGCCGGCGCCCCCGGCGGATCGTGAAATCGGGAGACCGGAGACCGGCGCGGGCGACGGGGCCGTCACCGCGCGGGCCGCCGTGGCGACCCGTATACCGTCCGGCCCACAAACCGAAACCGGACCGCGCCGGGAACGCGTCAGACCGCTGGCTTCGCGGCGGAGCGACCGGGATAGCTCGGTCGCAGGCGAGGACCGTCGCCGCAGCACCACCGGACCGGATCAGGTCACGGGCCTTCTCCTCGCTCATGGCGACCGGCGGCCCGAGACGTGGGGTGCGGTCGACGGCCTGGCGATTTTCCGAAGGCGGGCGCAGAACGTGTGGGCGCCCCGTCGAGGAACCGAGCATGGTCAACGAGCACGTCGCGATCCGGACCGAGGACGGCGTATGCGGGACGCACGTCGTCGCGCCGGACGGCGCGGGGCCCTGGCCGGCCGTGATCCTGTACATGGATGCCGGCGGTATCCGACCGGCCCTCGTCGACATGGCGCGGCGGCTCGCGACCGGCGGCTATCTCGTTCTGTTACCGGACCTCTTCTACCGCTACGGGCCCTATGGCCCCTTCGTCCCCGCGGACGTGTTCAAAGGCGATTTCCGAGCGATCCTCGGCCCGCTGATGGCGACGACGGACAATCTCAAGGCCGCGACCGATACAGCGGCGCTCCTCGCCTATCTCGACACGCGCGACGACGTCGCGGGGCGCGCGGTCGGGGCGGTGGGCTTCTGCATGGGCGGCCGCATGGCCATCACGGCGGCCGGCACGTATCCGGACCGGTTCGCCGCCGTCGCCAGCTTCCACGGCGGCAATCTCGCGACCGAGGAACCCGCGAGCCCGCATCGTCTGGCACCCGCGCTGAGGGCCGAGGTGTATATCGCGGCAGCCGAGAACGACGGAAGCTACCCGTCCGCGATGGCCGAGCGGCTGGAGACGGCGCTGTCGCGAGCCGGTGTCCGGTATGCAGCGGAGACCTATCCCGCCGCGCACGGCTGGATGATGCCGGATTTCCCCGTCCACGATCGCGTAGGCGCGGAGCGCGGCTGGGCGGCGATGAGCGCCCTGTTCGACCGCACCCTGCGCAGCACGGGCTGAGCGCGGCTGCGTCGCTAAGCGGCCACCGGCAGCCGCAGCACGTCGTCCATCGTGATCGGCCGGCCGGCCTCGCGGCAGAGGTGGAGCAGGGTGGACTGGCGGAACCGCAGGTCGCCGGTCACCTCCTCGCCGAGCCAAGCGGGCTTGCTGAAGGACTGATCGGCCCGCGCGAGCTCGACCTCGGCCAGGACCATCCCGGCCAGCGAACCCTGGAAGACGTCGACCTCCCAGGTCAGCCCGTCGTGCGGCACGCAGTAGCGGATCTTTTCGATCACGTTGCCGGTGCACACCTGATCGACCATGGCGGCGCCGTCGGCATGCGGGATCTCGTACTCGAACTCCGCGCGGGCGATGCCTTCGCGGGCGCCCTTGACCGTTAGCCAGGCACGCTCGCCGTCGAGCCGCACCCGGACCTTCCCGCGCGCGAAATGACCGACCAAGCCGTCCTTCAGGTGCCGAATGGATGTGGCCGCGTCGCGCCAGCCCGCGCCTGCCACGAGAAACTTCCGCTCGATCTCTAACCGCATCCACGCGTCCATTGCTTCGGCCGGACGCCTCGTAGCCCATCGGGGCCGCCGAGTCAGGCGTACTGGATCATCCGGTGCGGACGCACGGGAACGGGACTCGGCCTCGACGCAGATGTGCCGCTCACCGTTGCGGCAGAACGATCGTCAGCCTCTCGGATCGCCGTCGATCCGGCGACGTCGTGCCCGGGCGCGAACCGTGCCGTCGGCGTGACCGAGTCGATGATCGTGGGAGCGTGAAGAACAAGCGGCGGCGCCGCGAACGATGCGCCTGCAAAGGAACGCGAGCGTTCCTGCACAATATGTTCTCATCGCTGTCTAAATCGGTACCAATGCTGCAGTGCATTGTGAATTCATGACGGTAAAATTCCGGACGCGTCGTCTTCCCGCCGGAAAGCGTCGCAGGAAGGCAAGCCCGTGAGGGGCCCGCCGGTAGCTTTTCATTGTCATTGATAAAAGGCTCTCTCGGCTCAGGGCAACAAATGACGAATGGAAAGTGCAATAGATCGCAGAGTTCGTAACCACATGGGTCGTATTACCTTAGCGGGCGCGAGCTAGATCTTCGGCTGGAGCTGCGCGAGAGCCTCAGGACCCAGTGTCAGAACCACTGGCCGTTCCAGCGCTACGATGTCGGCGCGGTGAACGACCTGCTCTTGCCAGTCTTCGTCGCGGGGTTATACTACAAGACCTTCATGTGGCCCCGGAAATTCTGGGACGAGGTCTACGAGCCGTTCATCCGCGGCGCGGCCGGTCTCGGCAAGGCGCCGACCGAGGCCGATCCGGAGCGCTACGCCAACCGCCACTCCCACTGCGACGTCCTGATCGTCGGCGCCGGGCCGGCCGGCCTCGCGGCCGCGCTGGCGGCGGCGAGGACCGGCAAGCGGGTCATCCTCGCCGATGAGGGCGCGGAGCCCGGCGGCAGCCTTCTGCACGACGTGACCTCCGAGATCGACGGCCGCCCGGCCGCGGAGTGGCTGAAGACCGCCCTCGCCGACCTCGACGGGCGGGAGAACGTCATCCTGCTGCCGCGCACGACGAACTTCGGCTACTGCAACCACAACCACCTCGCGCTGGCCGAGCGGATCACCGACCACCTGCCCGCCGGGTCCGCGCAGACGCCGCGCGAGCGGCTCTGGCAGGTGCACTCCGGCGAGGTCGCGCTCGCCGGCGGCTCGCACGAGCGGCCGCTGGTCTTCGCCGACAACGACCGTCCGGGCATCCTGCTCGCCGAGAGCGTGCGGGTCTTCATCAACCGCTACGGCGTCCTGCCGGGACGGCGCGTCGTGTTCGCGACCGCCGGCGCCTCGGCCTACGTGGCGGCCCTCGACGCCAAGCGGGCCGGGGCCGACGTGACCGTGGTCGACCTGCGTCTCGAGGCCGATTGCGGGACCGAGCCGGCGCGGTCCCCGCTCGTCGGCGGCCAGTTTTCCCCCTCGACCGCCCGATCAACACCCTGTCGGGCGACGAGACTCGGTGGATCGCCCGCCTCGGTCCCGACGAGTGGCTGATCGACGCGCCCGAGACCGATGCCGACATCCTGGCCGCCGCCGTGAGCACCGACCTCGCCGGCCGGACGCACGCCCTCGTGGACGTGTCGCACCGCAATGTCGGGATCGACGTCCGCGGGGACGCGGCCGCGATCGCCCTCAACGCCGGCTGCCCCCTCGACCTCGGCGACGCCGCCTTCCCGGAGGGCAGCGCCACCCGCACGCTCCTCGGCAAGGCCGAGATCGTGCTGATCCGTCGCCCCGGCCCGGTCCCGACATACCGGGTTGAGTGCTGGCGGTCCTTCGCGACCTGCGTGTATGGCTTGCTGCAGGAAGCCGCCTTCGGGGCCGGCCCGCTGGAGAGAGCCGCCGCGCGATGATCAGCGCCTTCGATCTGTTCAAGATCGGGATCGGCCCGTCGAGTTCCCACACGATCGGGCCCATGGTGGCCGCGCGCCGCTTCCGCGACCGCGTCTCCGGCCGGGCCGGCGTCGCGCGGGTGTCCGCGGAGATCTTCGGCTCCCTCGCCTGGACCGGGCGCGGCCACGGCACCGACCTGGCGATCTTCCTCGGCCTGCTCGGCCACGAGCCCGCGACCGTCGATCCGGACGCCGTGACGGGCTACACGCGAACCCTGGCCGAGACCGGCGCCATCGGCCTGCCGGGCGTCGCCTTCGACACGACGAAGGACCTTGTCTTCAACTTCGCCGAGGTCCTGCCCCGCCACACCAACGGCATGCGCTTCCGCGCCCTGAACGCCGACGGCGCCGTGCTGGACGAGGTGGTCTGCTACTCGGTCGGCGGCGGCTTCGTCGAGGAGGAGGGGGCGGGGGAGACCGGCGGCCTCGGCGCCGTCGCGGTGCCCCACCCGTTCGAGAGCGGTGCCGACCTGCTGCGGATCTGCGCCGAGACCGGCCTCACCATCCCGCAGGTCCAGATGGCCAACGAGCGCGCCCTGCGCACCGAGGCGGAGATCGAGGCCGGGCTCGACGCCGTCCGCGACGCCATGCTGGCCTGCATCAGTCGTGGCCTGCGCATGGACGGCGAGCTGCCCGGCGGCCTCAGGGTCCGGCGGCGCGCGAAGCGCCTGCACGAGACCCTCGAGGCGAACCGCCTCACGAACAGCCGGCCGGCCCACGAGATCATGGACTGGATCAGCCTGTTCGCCCTGGCGGTGAACGAGGAGAACGCGTCCGGCGGCCGGATCGTCACGGCGCCGACCAACGGCGCGGCCGGGATCGTGCCGGCGGTGCTGCGCTACATCGTCGACTTCTATCCCGGCTGGAGTGAGGCGCGCGGCCGCGACTACCTCCTCGCCGCCGCGGCGATCGGCGGCCTGATCAAGCGCCGGGCCTCGATCTCGGGCGCCGAGGTCGGCTGCCAGGGCGAGGTCGGCTCCGCGGCCGCCATGGCGGCGGCCGGGCTCGCGTCCGTCCTCGGGGGCGACGCGCGGCAGGTCGCCAACGCCGCCGAGATCGCCATGGAGCACCATCTGGGCATGACCTGCGACCCGATCGGGGGGCTCGTCCAGATCCCCTGCATCGAGCGCAACGCCTTCGGTGCCAACAAGGCGGTGGCGGCCGCATCCCTCGCCCTCCACGGCGACGGGGTGCATTTCGTCAGCCTCGATCAGGTCATCGAGACGATGCGCCAGACCGGCCACGATATGCAGGCCAAGTACAAGGAAACCTCCCTCGGCGGCCTCGCGGTCAACGTGGCCGCCTGCTGAGCGCGACGTCCCGCGCGGCCTCGCAGGGGACCGTGTCAGGCCGCCTGCGACGCCCCCGGCAGCGCGAACGGCTCCGGCGCGTGACCCTCCGCGCGGAGCGCGGCCAGCAGGTCGTCGGGCGCGAGGTTGAGGGTGCGCGTGCTCACCAGGGGATGGACGTTGATCCGCGCCTCCGCGAGCAGGCTGTCCTGGACGAAGATCCGCACGCTGCCCGGCGCGGCGTTGAGGGCGGCGAGCGGCGACACCGCGCCGCTCGCGACGCCGAGCTGCGCGCCGAGCGCCTCGGCACTGGCGAAGGACAGGCCGCCCCGCGCGCCGAGGACGGCCCGGAACGCCTTCAGGTCCACCTGGGCGTCGTGACGGAGCGTGACGAGGAAGTGCGTCTTCTTGCCGTCGCGCAGGAACAGGTTCTTGGTGTGCGCGCCGACGATGTCGCCGCAGGCCGCCATCATCGCCTCGACGGTCAGGACCGGCGCGTGCTCGTAGAGCTTGTAGGCGACCCCGAGCGCGCGCAGCCGGGCCAGGAGATCGTCGGAGTTCAAAGGCATCGGGTTCCTCATCGCGGTTCGGAGGCCGGCGGCGCGAGGACGCCGATCCGGCGCAGGTGAGCCAGGATCTCGCGCGCGGCCGCGTCGGGCTCGGGCCGCACGAGCAGGCGCCCGCCGACGGACGCCGCCTCGCCGGTCGCAGCCCTCAGCCGCTCCGCCGCCGAGCCGCCGGACGGCGCACCTTTCACGAGTTTCGGCCGGCGGCGATAGGGGCGTTCCTCGAAGACCGGGACGGGGGCGGCGGCCGCGGCCGGGTCGCCCGCGACGGTCTCGATCACGCCGCGCCGCGCCTGCCCGTAGGCGAAGGGGAGCGGCGCGGGCGCGTCGGGATGGATCGTGGCCAGGACCGGGCCGCGCAGGGTCACGCGGCGGCGCGCGCCGCGGCCGAGGGTCTGGTCGAGGGACAATGCGCCCGCGTCGCCGGCCGCGAGGGCGACGACGTCGGGGATCAGGAGGCCGTCGAGGGCCTCCGCGACCGCGTAGGGAACCATCCCGGTCTCGTCGCCCCCCTGGCCGCGCCGGCCCGCGAGGATCAGGCCGGGCGCCATCCCCGCGAGGCGGGCGGAGAGGGCCGGCACCGGATCTGCCCCCGCCGGCACGCGGACGTGGACGATCCGGGACAGGCCGTGGCCCAGCGCGTCCGCGACGGCGGCCGCGGCCGGCCCGGCATGGAGGCCCACGGCCTCGCCGAGGCCCGTCGCGAGACGGATCGCCTGGGCCTCCAGCCGCGGCAGGGCCGTCGCGCCCGAGACCGGATGCCGTCCCGCGGAGAGGAGCACGACGCTGGTCAGGGGCTGCCCACCGGGCACGCGGCTTCCTCGGCCAGGAGCCGCAGCAGGGCGGGCATGACCGGCTGCGCGTCCTGCACGATGGCGAGGCCCGCCCGCTCGATCATCGCCGCGTGCAGGTCGGTGTTGACTGCCACGACGTGCTCGCAGCCCGCGACACCCTGCAGGTGCTGCGGCGCGCCCGAGATACCGAGGGCGAGGTAGCAGGTCGCCGCCAGGATGGTGCTGGAGGCGCCGACCTGGGTTCGGCGCGGCATCTGCCCGAAATCGCACAGGACCCGGCTCGCGCCCGGGGTTGCGCGGAGCGCCGCGACGAGCTGCCGGAACGCGTCGAGGTCGGTCACCCCGTTCCCCGCGGCGGTGACGAACGCGGCGAGCGCGAGCGGCACCGTGGCCGGATCGGCCGGGACGTGCCGCACCGAGAGGACCGCCGTCCGGGCGGGCGCGAGCCCCGCCATCGCGACCGCCAGCGGCCGCGCTTCCCGGGGCGGGCCGGCATACTCGGCCACCGCGTCGGAGGCGACGGTGGCGAGGAGACCCGGCGCGGCCCTCTGCTCAACGCTGCGGCCGCGCGCCGGGCGGATCAGCCCGGAGGCGGAGACAACCTCGGCCTGGGTGAACAGCGGCGCGCCGAGCCGGACCGCGACCCTTCGGGCCAGGTCGCCGCCGTCGATGGATTCTGGGAACAGGACGTGCCGCGGATCGAGCGCCGTCAGGGCCGCGGCGATCTGGGCGGCCCGGCCGGCGGGATCGTAGGCGCTATCGTGGAAGGCCCGCACGGCGCCGTCGTCGTCCCGGACGATCGCCACCGAGGTCTTGCCGATGTCGACGACCATGACGTCGCCGGCCTCCGGCACGTCGGGCTCGACGCCGACGTAGATCCAGTGGCGGCCGAAGATGACCGCCATGTCGGCCTTGAAGACTTCGGGGCTCAGGTAGAACTCGGCCGGCAGGCTGTAGCCGCGACGGCGCTCGCACCAGAGACGCTGCAGAGGGGTCGGCGTCACGTCGAGCATGGGACCTCCGGAGCCATTCAGGCCCCGAAACTATCGTCGCCGGACCGGCCGCCCGCTGCCACGCCAGCGACACTCGCTTGGTCAACGGCGACGTGGCGTGGACCGGCCCGCGCCGGGGGCCGGGGCGCCGCTACTCGGCGGCCGACCGCGTGACGGTCTCCGCCCCGTCGTCCACGCCGAAGCGCGCGATGCTGTCCTCCAGCCGCAGCGCGGCGTTGATCAGGGCCATGTGGGAGAAGCCCTGCGGCGTGTTCCCGCGCTGTGCCCCGGTGGCCGGGTCGATCTCCTCGGCGAGCAGCCCGACATCGTTGCACCGGGCGATCAGGCGCTCGAATGCGGCCCTGGCCTCGCTGGTCCGCCCGTCGAGGGCGAGGCAGCCGACCCGCCAGAACGCGCAAGCCGTGAACGTGCCCTCGTCGCCCTCCAGCCCGTCCTCCATGCGGTAGCGGTAGATCAGGTCGCCGACGCTCAGTTCGCGCTCGACCGCCGCCAGGGTCTCGCGCATGCGCGGCTCCCGAGGGTCGAGAGCCCCGAACAGGGCGACGCGCAGGACCGCGGCGTCGAGGTGGTGCGAATCGTAGGCGCCGACATAGGCCCGCTTCTCGGCGTTCCAGCCCTTCTCCAGGTATTCCGACCGGATCTCGGCGGCGATCCGCTCCCACTCGGCGATCCTCGCCTCGGGCACGCCCGCGATGTTGCGGGCGATCCGGGCCGCGTCCCGCAGCGCGACCCAGATCATCGCCTTGGTGTGGACCTGCTGGCGCGGCCCGGTGCGCAGCTCCCAGATGCCGTTATCCGCGTCGTGGCGGTGGCGGATGGCCCGGGCGGTGAGGTTGTCCAGCACCTCCGGCAGCCGATCGTTGACCTTCTCGGGCGGGTCGTAATCGACCGCCTCGAGGAAGACGCACAGCGCCCGGATCAGCTCGCCGTAGATGTCGTGCTGGTCCTGGCACTCGGCGATGTTGCCGATCATCACCGGCCCCACGCCGTTCCAGCCGGCGAGGTGGCTCAAGGCCTCCTCCGGCGGCATGTCGCCGGCGATGCCGTACATGAGCCGCGTCTCCCGCCCGAAGGTGCCGTCGCGCTCGCGCAGGAAGCGCAGGAACTCGGACGCCTCGCGGACGTAGCCCAGCATCACGAAGGCGGTGACCGTGAAGGCGGCGTCCCGCATCCAGGTGAAGCGGTAATCGTAGTTGCGGTTGCCCGGGACCGCCTCGGGCAGGCCGGCCGTGGCCGCCGCGACGATCCCGCCCGAGGGTGAGTAGGTCAGCAGCTTCAGGCACAGGGCGGACCGCATCACCGCGTCCCGGTAGGCGCCGCGATAGGTGCTCCGGGCGCACCAGCGGCGCCAGTAATCGGCGGTCGACTCCAGCCGCCTTTGGGCGCCGGCGAAATCCTCGATGCAGGCCTCGTCCTGATCCTCGCCGTGGGTCAGGACGAGGTAGGCGGTCTCGCCCTCCGCGAGGTCGAAGCGGACCTCGGCCGCGTCGCCCGCGAGGGTCGGGCACGCGTGCGCGTTGACCCGCACGCGCCAGTCACCGGCCTCGAACAGGACCGACCCGCCCTCGACCAGCGGGGTGCAGGGGCGGCGGGCGTAGTCGAAGGTCGGGCGGATCCGGAACACGCCCGAGACCCGGCCCTGCTCGCAGGTCAGCAGCCGGATCAGGCGGCTCTCGCTCTCGCCGTCCGGCCCCTCGTCGGGCTCCGGGCTCGGCGGGTTGACGGGCATCAGGTCGACGAGGCGCGCCCGGCCGGTCTCCGTGGTGAAGGTCGTCTCCAGGATGTTGGTGTCGGGCAGGTAGCGGCGCGCGCTCCCGGTCGGGCCGTCGAGGGCGAGGCTGCACGATCCGCCCTTCTCGTCGTCGAGGAGCTTCACGAACAGCGCCGGCGAATCGTGGCGCGGCCAGCACAGCCAGTCGATGGAGCCGTCCCGGGCGATCAGCGCGCAGGAATGGGTGTCACCGATGAGGGCGTAATCGCTGATGGGCTTCGACACGGGGCTTCCGGATGGCGGCACCCGGTCCGCCGGGCAGGACAGAGTCCTGAGGTAGCCGGGCGGCGCCGGGCGGGGAGTCCCGATCGACGATTCGCCGCACGGCCGCGCGCGATCGCTCCCGGTCGGTCAGGCCCCGGGCCGCGGCAGCATGCGGTCGCTGATGATCCGCCGCTGGATCTCGCTCGTGCCCTCGAAGATCGTCGTCAGCCGCGCGTCGCGCCAGTAGCGCTCGACCCGGCGCTCGGTGGTGTAGCCGTTGCCGCCGTGGAGCTGCATCGCTTGGTTGGTGACCCGAACCGCCATCTCGGTGGCCAAGAGCTTCACCATCGCCGACTCGCTCTCGGCGGCCTCGCCCTGGTCGAGGAGGTGGGCGACCTGATGCCAGAAGGCCCGCGCCTGCGCGACCTCGGCGGCCATGTCGGCCAGCGCGAAGCGCAGCGCCTGGAAGTCGCCGATCGGGTGTCCGAACTGGACGCGCTCCTGCAGGTAGCTCTGGCAATCCTCGACCGCCGCGCGTGCGACGCCGACGGCCCGGGCCGCCGTGTGCACCCGGGCGATGTTGAGGCCGCGCTGGACGGCGGCGAACCCTCCGGAATCCGCGTCCGCCCCCTGGTCGCCGTAGAGCCCGGTGAGCCGGTCGCTCTCGGGCACGCACACGTCCTCCAGGCTCAGCTCGAAGGTCTGGAAGCCGTGATAGCCGATCTTGTCGATCACCCGGCCGGTCACGCCGGGCGGGAAGCTGTCGCGCTCCTTGAGCACGAGGAACGGCTCGAGGCCGGCCGAGCGCGACTCGCCCGGCTCCGGGTCGCGGGTCCGGGCCAGAACCTCGATGAAGTCGGCGCCCTTGGCGAATCCCGCCCAGCGCTTGGTCCCGGTGATCCGCCACCGGTCGCCGTCGCGCACCGCGCGGGTCTGCACGCCGGCGAGGTCGGACCCGGCATCGGGTTCCGACAGCGAGATCGAGCCGATCCACTGCCCCCGGGCCGAGCGCCGGATCAGCTCCGCCCGGCGCTCCGGGTCGAGGGTCTGGGTGCCGAGGCCCTGACCGCGGGCCAGGATGCTGCCCACCGAGAGCCAGGCCCGGGCCAACTCCTCCGAGACGAGGCAGTACTCGAACACGCCGAGCCCGAGGCCGCCGTGCTCCGCCGGGATCGTGATCCCGAACCAGCCCTTCTCGGCCATGGCGTCGATGAGCGACCGCGGCATCTCGGCCTTGTGACGGTCGAGCTCGTCGGCGAGCGGCAGGACGGTGTCGCGGGCGAAGGCCCGGGCCTCGTCCTGCAGCGCCGCCCGCGCCTCGGTGCGCCAGGGCGAGGCGAGTTCCGGCGGCTTCGGCGCGATCAGGTCCTTCCGATCCTCGGTTCCGGTCATCGTTCCCCCCTGTGATGTGACGCCGTGTGGCAACTCAGTTCAGGTCCGTGCGGGAAACACGCGCTTACAAAATGGTTCCGTGCCCCATCTTCGATTAATCGGCGGACGGGGTCATAATAGCTTGATGATGCAGGCCGAACCGCAGACCGACTCCTTCGCGATGAGCGCACCCGCAACACCCCACATCCTCGTCGTCGAGGACGATCGGGAGATCTCGGCGCTGATCGCGCGCTACCTGCGCGGCAACGATTGCCGCGTCACGCTGGCTGGCGACGGCGCCGACATGGACCGGGTCCTGGCGGAAGCGCGGATCGACCTCATCGTGCTCGACCTGATGCTTCCCGGCGAGGACGGGTTGAGCCTGTGCAGGCGCCTGCGCGGCACCTCGCAGATCCCGATCCTGATCCTGACCGCGAAATCCGAGGACGTGGACCGGATCCTCGGCCTCGAACTCGGCGCCGACGACTACCTCGCCAAGCCGTTCAACCCGCGGGAGCTGCTCGCCCGCATCCGCGCCATCCTGCGCCGGGTCGCCGCCGAGGCGCCGGACGCCGACGAGCGGCGGCGGCTGCACTTCTCAGGCTGGACCCTCGACGTCTCCCTGCGGCAGGTCCTGTCGCCAGAGGGTGCGCGGATCTCGATCACCGGCGCGGAGTTCGACCTCCTCCACGCCCTGTGCCTCCGGCCGGGGCGGGTGCTGTCGCGGGACCAGCTCCTCGACCTCACCCAGGGCCGGGCCGCGGGCCCGTTCGAGCGGAGCATCGACGTGCTGATCTCCCGGATCCGCCAGAAGATCGAGCGCGACACCCGCAACCCGGAATTCATCCGCACGATCCGCTCCGGGGGCTACCTGTTCACGCCGGAGGTCACGCGGTCATGAGCGGGCTGGAGCGGCTCCGCGCGCGGCTGCGTCCGAAGACCATCGCGGGCCAGATCGCGCTCCTCGTGGTCGCCGGCATCGCCGTGGCGCACGTGGTCGCCACCGCGGCGTTCCTGATGCTGCACGAGTCGCAGAATCCCGACACGCTGCCGGGCGTGGCCGCGAGCCGCCTCGGCGTTCTGGTGAGACTCATGGACGCCGCCGACCCGGCGGCGCGACCGGCGCTGCTGGCGAGCGGCCGCAGCCTGCCGCTGATCCAAGTCGAGCCCTGGGACGGGACGGTGCCGCCGGGGGCGAAGCCGGCCCCCGACCTGCCGGTGATCCGCAAGCTGCGCTACGGCGCCGGCCGGCCGGTGACGATCACCGATCTCGCCGCGGCCGACCCGGCGCGCGACAAGTCGGACGGCCGCCTCCATATCGGCATCGTCACGCCGGCGGGTGTGCGGGTCCAGGCGACGCTGCCGAACGATCCTCTGCGGGGACCCCGCCAGGGGGCGCTGATCTTCACCGTGGTGTTCCTGGCGCTGACGCTGGCGCTGCTCTGCGTCTGGGCCACGCGCGCCCTCACGGCGCCGCTGAAGCGGCTCGCCGGCGCGGCGGAAGCCTTCGGCGCCCGCGACGACCACGTGGCGCTGCCGGAGGCGGGGCCGCGCGAGGTGCTCGCCGTGTCCCGGGCGCTGGACCGGATGCGGTCGCGCGTCCGTCGCCTGATCGACGACCGGACGCAGATGCTGGCGGCGATCAGCCACGACCTGCGCACGCCGATCACCCGGCTGCGCCTGCGCGCCGAGTTCATCGAGGACGAGAACGCCCGGGCCTCGACCCTGCGCGACCTCGACCAGATGAACGGCCTCGTCGAGGCGGCGCTCTCCTTCGTGCGCGACGGCCAGATCCGCGACGCGAACAGCCACAGCCTCGTGGATCTCGCCTCGGTGGTGCAGACGGTCTGCGACGACTTCTCGGATTTCGGCGCCCCGGTCAGCGTCAGCCGCAGCCGGCACGTCCTGGTCCAGGGCCGGCCCGAGGAACTCCAGCGGGCGGTGACGAACCTCGTGGACAACGCCGTGAAGTACGGCGGCCGGGCCGACGTGCAGATGGAGGCCTCCGAGCGCGGCGTCCGGGTCTGCATCCTGGACAACGGCCCGGGGATCCCGGAGGCGGAGCGCGAGGCGATGCTCCAGCCCTTCGTGCGCGGCGACCGGGCGCGCAATCTCAACGAGGCCAGCGGCTTCGGCCTCGGCCTCTCGATCGTGCAGGCCATCGTCGAGGCCCATAACGGGCGCCTGCGGCTGGAGAACCGCCCCGAGGGCGGGCTCTGCGCGGCGATCGAGCTGCCCCTGGCCGCCCAGGCCTTCGCGGGGCGCGCGGCGCAGAAGCCCGCGCCGCTCCCGGCCGAGGCGGCCTGAGGCCGCCTCGAGTCCCGTCCGCTTCTACGCCGCCCGCACGTTGCGGAGGAACTGCGCCACCTCGGCGCGGAGCTGCTCCGAGCGCGTCGCCAGCGAGTCGGACGCCTGCGCGACCGAGTCCGCGGCCTCGCCGGCATCGCCAGCGACCCGCGCGACCTCGGCGATCTCCAGGGTCATCGTGCCGGTGCCGGCCGACGCCTGCCCCATGCTGCGCACGATGTCCTGCGTGGTGACGCCCTGCTGGTCCACCGCGGCGGCGATGCTGGTCGACACCTGGTTCATCGCCTCGATCTGGGCGGTGATGCCCTGGATCGCCCCGGCCGCGTCGCCCGTGACCGTCTGGATCGAGGCGACCTGACGGCTGATCTCCTCGGTGGCGCGGGTGGTCTGCGCGGCGAGTTCCTTGACCTCGGCGGCGACCACCGCGAAGCCGCGGCCCGCCTCGCCGGCGCGGGCGGCCTCGATCGTGGCGTTGAGCGCCAGCAGGTTCGTCTGCCCGGCGATGGTCGAGACCATGCCGACCACGTCGCCGATGCGCGTCGCGGCGGCGGCGAGGTCGGTCATGGTCTGCTCGGCCCGGCGGGCCTCGCCGACGGCGGTGGCGGACATGCCGGCGGCCTGCTCGACCTGCCGGCCGATCTCCTGGACGGTCGCGCCGAGTTCCTCGGCCGCGGCCGCCACGGTGTTGACGTTGTCGGAGGTCTGCTGCGCAGCCCCGGCGACGCTGGTCGAGCGCTCGGAGGTGCTGGAGACCGCGGCGCGCATCGTGTCCGAGGCGCCCTGAAGCTCCGTGACGGCGCCGGTCAGGCCCTCGACGATGCCGCCGACCGAGTGCTCGAAGCCGTCGGCCAGCTGCTTGAGCATGGCGCGCCGGCTCTGCTCCTCGCGCAGGCGCGCGGCCTCGGTGGTCTGGAGCTGCTGGGCGGCCTCCTCCAGCGACATGTCGCGGATCGTGACCACGGCGCGGGCGATGTCGCCGATCTCGTCCCGCCGCGCGCTGCCCGGCACGTCGGTCAGCGCCTGGCGATCGGCGAGGGCCTTGAGGGCGCGGGTGAGGGCACCGAGCGGCGCCACGATCGACCGGGCGAGCAGCAGGCCGAGCAGCGCCGTTCCGGCGAGCACGAACAGGCCGGTCAGGATCAGCGTGCGCGACAGGGCCTGGACCGCGTCGATCGCCTCGGCCTGGGTCTGCTCCGCCACCACCGTCCAGGGCGCGCCCAGGACGGTCACCGGCGAGGCGGCCGCCATGTGGGTGCCGTTCTCCGCCGCGAAGTCGACGGGACCGCCGGCCTTGACCCGGTCGGCGGCGAGGCCGATCCCGGCGAGGCCCGCGCCGGCACGCACGCCGGGGTTCAACGGCGGGTTGCTGCGCAGCAGGCCGTCCGCGCCGACCGCCAGGATCTGGCCCGTGTCGCCGAGACCGGTCCGCTTCGACAGCGTCTGGTCGAACAGGGCCGGCGTGACCCGCATGACGATGAAGCCGATCCGCTCGGCGGCCTGCGCGGTGCCCATGGCGACGTTGGCACGCTTGGTCATGGCGCGGCCGAGGAAGGCGGCCGGGACCCCGTCCACCGGGTAGGCGGCGAAATCCTCGTACAGGACCGCGCCCGGGTCGGCGGATTTCAGGCGTTCGACGAGGCGCGCGAGCGCCGTCCCCGCCAAGCCGTCCTCCGTGACCGCTTTGCCGAAATCGGCGCCCTTCGTCGTGGTGTAGTCGATCCGGCCGTTGTCATCGATGAACATCAGGTCGGCGTAGCCCGGCTGGGCGACGAGCTTGCGCGCCACCTCCTGAACCTTGACGTGCCGGCGGGCATACATCGACGACATGCCGCTGCCGTCGAGGGCGACCCGCGCCTCGGCGGTCTGCGGCGCGCGGAACGCCGCGATGACGCTCTCGGTGTCGGGCTTCGCCGGGTCGAGGTTCTCGAGCAGGTCGGGGAAGTTCGAGACGATCTGCGGGTGGGCCGCCACCGCCAGGAAGTCGGCCTGCGCCCGATCCGCCACCAGCTCGATCGCGTCCCGGCGCGCCGCCGCGGCGAGTTCGAGGCGCTCGTGGGCGGCGGTCATCAGACCCGCCCGCGCCGAGTACCAGCTGAATCCGCCCATGGCGGTGGCGCTCAGGAGCGCCAGGCCGACGGTCGTCGCGGGAAGGCGCGTGCTCAGCCGCGATAGCGAGATCATGATGCCCCTGTACTCTTTGGAAGATTGGTTTGACGTGAACCAATCGCCCAATCCTTATAAAAATCTCGTAAACACCGATACACCGCTCAAAACTTGAGCACACGCGGAACATACAACTTAAAGAACAGTCTAGGCACCATGATTCCAAGTTGTGAATGGTCGAGAGCCCGTTCCGGCAAGATTTCGCCGCGCGGGTCGTCACGGACGCCCGCGCGGCGTTGAGGGATGCGCGGCATCCGGCGAAGTTTCGGCCAGCCCGTTTCGGGCAGCCCGTCCTCCCGCGGCCGCCCCGGACACACCGTCACGGATCTTGCTGACCGATCCCGTCTCGCGGTCGGCGTCATCGGCCGGTTATGAGTCCGGGTGGTAGAGCGGCCGCGGAGAACGGTCGCTTCGTGACGGCGATGGAGGTGGGATGAGCGGCGAAGACCAGCCGGACCGGGCGCGCAGCATCGCGCTGATCGGGGCCCCGATCGAGGTCGGGACCAGCGAGGCCGGCGCCCTCATGGGCCCGGCGGCCCTGCGCACGGCCGGGCTGGTGCGGGCGCTCGCCGAACTCGGCCACGCGATCGCGGATCGCGGCGACGTCGCCCCGGACGGACCCGCCGGGACGCGCGGGCTGGACGGTGTCGCCGCCTGGACGCGGGCCCTGTCCCGCGCCGTGGAGGACGCCCTCGACGCGGGGGCGCTGCCGCTGACCGCCGGCGGCGATCACAGCCTGTCCCTGGGCTCCGTCGACGGGGTGATGCGGCACTGCGCGCGGCGCGGCCAGCCCGTCTTCGTCCTCTGGCTCGACGCCCACGCCGACTTCAACACGCCGGCGACCTCGCCCTCCGGCAACGTCCACGGCATGCCGCTCGCCGCCCTGTGCGGCGAGCCGGGCTTCCCGCCGCTCTTCGCCGAGCCGGCGCCGGCGCCCCTGCCGCCCGCCGACGTCCACCTGTTCGGCCTCCGGTCGATCGATGCCGGCGAGCGCGCCCTCGTGACGGCGCGCCGGGTCGGCGTCACCGACATGCGCACGATCGACGAGTTCGGCGTCGTGGCGCCCCTGCGGCAGGTGCTCGACCGCGTCGCCGCGCGGGGCGCGCATCTCCATGTCAGCCTCGACATCGACTTCCTCGATCCGTCGATCGCCCCGGCCGTGGGCACCACCGTTCCGGGCGGCGCCACCTTCCGGGAGGCCCATCTGATCATGGAGATGCTCCACGATTCCGGTCTGGTCCGCTCCCTCGACGTGGTGGAGCTCAACCCCTTCCTCGACGAGCGCGGCCGCAGCGCCCGGGTGCTGGTCGAGCTGGTGGCCAGCCTGTTCGGCCGGCGCATCCTCGACCGGCCGACCCTGCCGATCGAGGCCGTTCCGGCAGAGCCGGCCGGGCGCGCCTGATGCACGGCACTCTCGCGCCCTCATCCGCGCCCGAGATGACCGCGCCCGCGCGCCAGCGCTCGGACGGGCGCGTCCAGCTGCGTGTCGGACTGGCCCGTCCGGGCGGCGGGACGCGCATCCTGGATCTGGCAGAAGCCGGGCCGTCGCGGCTGCGCTTCCCCCGGGGCACCGGCGCGCCGGAGGCGGTCCTCGTCAACACGGCGGGCGGCGTCGCCTGCGGCGACACCTTCGCCATCGACCTCACGCTCGAACCGGGGGCCGAGCTGGTTCTGACCACGACGGCGGCCGAGAAGATCTATCGCTCTGACGGCCCCGTGAGCCGCATCGTCAACACGCTGAATCTGGGGGAGGGGGCCGGCCTCGCCTGGTTGCCGCAGGAGACGATCCTGTTCGATCGGGCCCGGGTGCGGCGGCGCTTCGTGGCCGATCTCGCCGAGGGGGCCGCGCTGCTCGCCGTGGAGGTCGTGGCGTTCGGCCGCGCCGCCCGGGGCGAGCGGATCGGCGACGGGCTGTTCGCGGATTCCTGGCGGATCCGCCGGGTCGGGCGCCTCGCCTACGCCGACGACCTCCTGCTGGAGGGGCCGATCAGCGACCACCTCGCTCGCCCGGCCATCGGCGGCGGCGCCCGCGCCTGCGCGACGATCCTCGACCTCTCCGCCGGGGCGGAGGCGCGCCTCGAGGAGGCGCGGACCCGGCTGGCCGAGGCCGCGTCGCCCGGGACGACGGCGGCGGCGAGCGCCTGGAACGGCCATCTGGCGGTCCGCGCGCTGGGCGACGCGGTCGGGCCCCTGCGCGGGCTCGTCGCCCGCTTCCTCGCGGGCTACCGCGGCCTGCCGATGCCGCGGGTCTGGCAGAGCTGACGCGGTCCGCGCGATCCGGGCCTCGGGGCCGTTGCCTGCGACCGCCGACCTCTGCTAGAGACGCGCACCCGGAGCTGTCCGCCAAGCTCCGGACGGGACGGCAGCGCCGTTCGGGAAGGCCTCGTGGCGGAGTGGTTACGCAGAGGACTGCAAATCCTTGCACCCCGGTTCGATTCCGGGCGAGGCCTCCATCCTTCCCAGACAGATTGTGCCGGCCGTGACGGGCCGGTGCGCGCCCGTCAGGCGCCGTGGACCTCCACCATGAAGGTCTCGATCGCCCGCTGCAGGCTGTGGGTCCCGGCATTGACCCGGGCGGCGCTGCCGCGCACCTGCCCGGCCTGCGCCTCGTTGGACGCGGCCGCGGCCTGAACGCCCGCTACGCTCTCGGAGACCTGTCGGGCCTCCGCGGCCGCGCCGAAGATCGCCCGCGCGATCTCCTGGCTGGCCTGCCCCTGCTGGTCGGTGGCGTCCGCGACCTCGGAGGCGATCAGGCTCATCCGGGCGATGGTCTCGCCGATCGTGCCGATGGCGCCGACCGTGCGCCCGGCGGCCCCCTGGATCGCCCCGACCTGCCCGGTGATGCGGTCGGTGGCGAGCGCCGTCTGGCCGGCCAGCGCCTTCACCTCCGCGGCGACCACCGCGAATCCCCGCCCCGCGGCGCCCGCGCGGGCCGCCTCGATCGTGGCGTTGAGCGCGAGGAGGTTCGTCTGCTCGGCCACCTCGCGGATCAGAGTGACCACGGCGCCGATCTCCTCGGCCGCCTGCGAGAGGCTCATCACCGTCTCCTTGAGCCCCTGCGTGTCGGAGAGGGCCGAGGTGGCGATCGCGCTGGTGTGACGGACCCGCGCCTCGATCTCCCGCGCCGAGGCCGAGAGCTCCTCGGCCGCGCTGGCGATGCTGTCGACGAGGCCCGCGCTCTGCTGCGACGCTCCGGCGACGACGGCCGACTCGGCCGCCATCGCGCCCGCGTTGCCCGAGAGCGTGTCGGCCGCCGCCTGCATCGCCTCGGCCGAGTCGGCGAGATCGGTGACGGCGCGGTGCGTCTCGGCCTCGAAGGTGCGCGTGGCCGCGGCCAGGGCCTCCGCCCGGCTGCGGTCGCGGTCGCGCCGCGCCTGCGCCTCGGCGTCGAGGTCGCGCTTCTCGATCATCGCCGTCTGGAACGCCGCGATGGCGGCGGCCATCTCGCCGATCTCGTCGCGGCGGTGCGTGAACGGGATCGCGCGGCCGAGATTGTTGGCGGCGAGCGCCGTCATCCCCTCTTTGAGCCGATGCAGCGGCCGCCGCACTTGGCTCACGATGATCCAGATCGCCGCGAGGAGGCCGAACGCCAGCGCCGCGGCCGGCACGGCCACCAGGGTGATCCGCGCCCGACGGCGGTCGGCCGCGTCCGCGGCGCGACGGGCGTTCAGGCGGTTCAGCACCTCCCGTCCGAGAATGCCGATCTCGGCCACCATGCGCTCGCGGTTCTTCACGGTCGCCTCGTCGGTCGCCTGGATCAGCGCGGCCCTGGGCGAGACCGTGAGGCCGAGTTCGGCCGTATCGGTCTGGTAGGCGACGAATTCCTTGACGAAGAGGTCGAACCGCCGCCGACGGTCGGCGGGGAGTTGATCCTCCATGGCCTCGAGGAAGGGCACCCGCACCTGCTCCACGGTGGCGAGGGCGTCGTGGAGCGCCGACAACCGTGTGCGCGCCTCCGTCGTGTCTTCCGCGGTGTAGAGGGCCGTGGCCTGCACGACCGCGTGCTCGATCGCCTGCCCCAGGGCGCCCGCCTGAAGGCCGGCGTTCCAGATCCGGTCGGTGGCGGCCGCCCGCTCCTGCTCCCAGTTCGATTGTCGAACCGCGAAGGCAGCGATGCCGATCGCCACCAGGGCCAGCAGCCCGATAACCGCGGAGAGCTTCAGGCCGAGTGAGATGCGCATGGCGACGAGCCGCTTCTGGCCGGAGATTCGTGTGACCGCAGCTATATCGAAGCAAATCTTTTTGAACAGGTAAATATAGCCGGCAAAAACATTTATCTTATACTCCGAAGCTCCGAGATTTTTGCCATCGCGCAGCCCGGCTCAACCTCAGCATCCAGGGGCTCATCGGAGGAAGAATTCGTGGATCTCGGCCGGTGCCGGATTGTCAGTTCAGTCTCGCGAGCGCTGTCGGCAGATGCGCCGGCAGGCAGGAGGACTGTTTCGCCCGGACGAAGCTGGATCGCCGCGCGCCCGACCGCGCGGGACACGGGTCGGCGATCACGGCAGGCGGATCTCGGTCCGACCTGGGATGCACGGCTCCGGAAGCGGTAGGGCGGCCACGATCTCGCGACGGAGATCGTCGCGCTGGGCCTCCACGAGGTCGGGGAGGATATCGGCCTCGTGCTCGTCCAGGGCCGCGATCAGGCGGAGATGGTCGGCGCTCCACTCGAAGGCGACGCGCACCTCGCGTTCGGCGTAGGGGTCCTGTGGGTCGAGGCAGCGATGGGTCGGCATAGCG
The DNA here is from genome assembly GCF_000383455.1 of Methylobacterium sp. 285MFTsu5.1. Lineage (NCBI taxonomy): Bacteria > Pseudomonadati > Pseudomonadota > Alphaproteobacteria > Hyphomicrobiales > Methylobacteriaceae > Methylobacterium > Methylobacterium sp. 285MFTsu5.1. The sequence goes on from NZ_KB911272.1 coordinate 344,283, forward strand.
GCAGGGTCGTCACACCGGCGCGCCGGCAGGCGGTCCCCGTAGGAGCGGGAGACGACAGACGGATGACTTCCACCGGCCGCGGACCGGCAGAGCCGGCGACGGGCCTCGGCGACGATGTTGCCGATCAGTCACATTCCGGGCCTCCCGACCTCCGCGGGAGTCGCCACGCGCTGTGTCGGGGGGTGCAGCGCGTCGGTTTGGACGCGGATCGTGCATCGAGGCCCTTGCGTCCCGCCATCCCGGTGTGTAGAGACCCCCTCGTGATCCCCGATAGCTCAGTTGGTAGAGCAGGCGACTGTTAATCGCCTTGTCGCAGGTTCGAGTCCTGCTCGGGGAGCCATCCACTTACCAACATCTTGATCGAACTGAGTTTTCGGATCTCTCACCCGTCCCGGGTTCTGAGGTTCGGGAACAGCGTTGCCGTTCCGGCATCCGTCAATACGTGCGACGTGCCGTGTTCGACTGGCGCGATGCGGGCGTGCCGGCGCCTCTGCCGACCGGTGCCGTCGCAGATCGATCCTCCACACCCCCCGCGGGATCCGGCGCGCGGTGGCGCCGACGGATGGCGGGATGTTTCGCGCGCCCTCGAACGTCTACGTCGTGCGCCCGTGCCGCCCGCCCCGTTGTGGCGCGGCGCGCTGAGCCACGACGACAGGCACGGCGGTGATCCCGATGTCGGGCGGCATGCTCGGTTCCCTGGCCCTGGCGGCCGTCTTCACGCTGGGGTGCTTCGGCATCCACAGCGCGCGCCGGCATCCGGACGCGGTGACCATCGGTCTGTTCCTCCTGCTCGGCCTGCTCGCGTCCCTGTATGTCGGCCAGCACGTCGGACCGGACGCGCACCATCCCACGTGGCAGCACGAGGCCCTGTATCGCGAGAGCGCGCCGACGTCGCATCCGACGATGTGACGGATGCGGCATGGCGCTGTCGGAGCGCGCGGCGACATCGACTGTGATCGATCGCGACGACTGTCGCGTGTGGCCGATGGCCTCGCGGTGACCTAGTTCCCGGAGCCCTCCTGCGAGAGACCGGCCATGGCTTTCCCCGATGCGAACGAACCCAGCGCCCCGTCGATCAGCGCCCTCGAGCTGGTCAATACCCTGATCGAGCGCAAGGAGAGCGGCGAGCCGGTCGACGCCGACATCCTGTCCTTCCTGACCGACATGGAACGGCTCGGGCTCACCGACACCGATGCCTACGCGACGCTCGACGCGTATCGGCCTGGGCCCGCACGGGGTGCGACCGGCGGGGATGACGCGAGCGAGGCGGACGCCTAGCGCCGGCGATCCGCCGCGCCGTCCTGGCCGGTCGTGACGATGGCACCTTCATCCCCGCCGACGCCGCGGCGGGGATGGTCCGAGCCGGATGCGGCCGTCGTCAGGACGGTCGCGGCTCACCGGCAGCGGTGGCGACGTCCATCCCGGCCGAGATAGGTTCCGCTCTGCGGGTCGTAGGATCGGAACCGGCGCGCGCAGTAGCGGTCGTCGTCCGCGACGCGGTAGGTTTCGGTGTCGGCGTAGCCGTACGTGACGGGCGCGTAACCGCCGTAGTACCCGGTGTCGTAGCCGTATCCCGGATAACCGTAGCCGCCGTACAGACCGCCCACGGCGACGCCGAGGCCGAGCCCGTATCCGCCCCGTCCGTATCCGTATCCATAGGGGCGGCCGTAGTAGCCGCGGTTGTAGCCGTAATGGCGATGATGACCGTAGCCCCGGTGGGCGCCGAGCCCGTGCCCGAACCCGGGATTGGCGAATCCGCCGCCGACAGCCGGTCGGCCGAAATTGTGGTTGCCGAAGCCGTTATTGGCGAAGCTACCCCCTCCGGCACCGGCAGCCGGCCCGAAGGCGTGATTGCCGAAGCCCCGGTTGGCGAAGCCGCCGCCCGCGGCGCCAGCCCCGACACCGGGACTGCTGAAGCCGCCGCCGCCGACGGCCGCGGCTCCGAAATTGTGGTTGCCGAAGCCGTGGTTGGCGAAGCTGCCCGCCTGCGCCTGGGCTCCGGTCGGCGCCCCGAGAAGAGCGCCGGCAAGGATTGCCGACGCGATCGCTGTGACTGTCGTGTTCATGGTCGCCACTCAGGCTGTGTTGCGTCTACTCTGATCAACGTCGCGCCCGAGACGGCCAATCCCGCTTCCTTTTGTCCCGCCACAGATCGGAGAGCGGCGCGCCGCCCTGCTCGTGAGCCGGAGACCTACGAGTGTTGCTGGGCCTTGAGGCTGCTCTGCGCCCCGGACTCGTCCGTCTTCGGGTTCGCGAGGCCGCTCGTGTTGCCGTCGGTGTCGGCGTCCGTCTCGGCAACCACCTGCCGGTTGCCGGCGTGGTCCTGGTACTGCTCGGTCTGGACGTTCTTGCTGTCCAGCCCGCGCTCGTCGCTGTGCCGCGACTTGTCGCGGTTGCTGAGCACCATGTTCTCCGGCAGCACGCCTTCGGGCAAGTCCGACATGGCCCCGGATCCGGTTCCCTTGCCCTGAGCGCCGGGACCGACTTTGTGCCGACTGGCATTCGCCATGATCTCTCTCCGATGCGGATCAACACGTCTCGGGCACGGCGGCTCGCGGTGCCCGCGCGGATCGGGCGGTCAGCGATCCTGCTGGTAGCCCTGGTTGGTGGTGTTCACCTTGGAGTTTCCGGCCTGGCCCACCTTGTCCGGATCCTTGGTCTGGGATCCGGCGCGCCCTTGCGTGAGCGGCGCTTCGGTGGCGCTGCCGGGGCCCTTGTCGGACCGGTTGGCCGGCGGAACGGGCGGTGGCTTGGTCGTCATGTGCACCTCGTGGTGACCAGTAAGGAGCCAACCCGACAGGGTACTCATCGTTCCGGGCGCAGTTGTTCCGGCCACGCTCGAGAGCTGAGCCGTGGCGCGCGAATAGAACGACACAGGCACCTCCGCTCATCGCGACTGCGATAGAGCGATCGATCGACTGTTCTACTTCGGACAATCGCGCGACGACGGCGGCACGTCGCGGCTGTTCGAGATTCCGCGCGAGACGATGCGAACGGGCTCGGATCTCCGTGGCGGCGACCGCGGCACCGCCCGAGAAGCTGCGCCGTCGCGACGACCGGCGCGCGCGACCCGACCGAATCCGTGCCGATGCGGTATCCGTCGGTCGGCGCGGCCGGCAGATTCTGCCGCTCGGCCGATCCTGCCGGCCGAGAGCCCGGACCCGCCGCTGAGATCATTGGGAAAATTCTGGAACGACCCGTGCCTGACCACCGTGAGGGCGGTCGCGGAGGCGTACCATGTCGGTCAACACGGTTTCGGGCAGTTCACTCCAGCGGGATCTCGTCAGCGCCCTCAGGCAGGCGCGGGCGGCGAACGTTGCCCGCCTCGATGTCGGCACCGCCGCGACGGCGAACCAGGAGACCGGCAAGCAGGCGGCCGCGGACGACACCGCCCCGTCGACCGGGACGGCCTCGACGCCGACCCTGTCGAACGACCTGATGGCGTCGCTCCTCCAGCTGCAGTCGGACTTCAGCCAGATGGGGCTGCAGAACGGCGTCACGGCGCCCGCGGAAGCCGCGGCCATCGCCGACGACACGTCGACGACCGGCACCGCCACCGGTACGGCGCCCGGTCAGGCCGCGGGCGGTGCGTCCGCCGTCCATCACCATCGCGGCCATCACGGCCACCGGCCGGCGTCGGATGCCGAGCAGAGCGAGGGTGCGGCCCAGGCCGGCACCGCGACCGACGCGTCCGCGGCCTCATCCGCGGCCTCGTCCGCGAGCACGTCCACCAGCACGTCCACCAGCACGTCCACCAGCACGTCCGCCACCGCGACCGCCGATCCCGCGACGGCGACCGGCAGCGGCAGCGACCTGCAATCCTTCCTGCAGCAGGTGACCAAGGCGGTGACCGCCTACGCGGCCGGCGGACCGCTCGGCATCGCGGCCGCGCTGACCAGCACCACCAAGGCCTGACGATCCCGGGCCCGGCCCGCGGCTGGAGCGGCGCGGCCGCCTCTGGCATGATCGGGGCAACCGGAGAGCGCCATGGCCCTGACCGTCCCCGTGATCCTCGGCAGCGTTCGGAGCGACCGCATCGGCATCCGCGCCGCGCGCTTCCTGATCGCGCAGCTGGAGTCCCGCGGCCACGCCGCCCCCCTGGTCGATCCGGCCGAGCTGGCGCTCCCGCTCCTCGACCGGATGTACAAGGAATACCCGGCCGGGACGGCGCCGGAGCCCCTGCAGCGCTGCGCCGACCTCTTCCGCCGCGCCGACGCCTTCCTGGTCGTCACGGCGGAGTACAACCACGGTGTGCCGCCGGCACTGTCGAACACGCTCGATCACTTCCTCGAGGAGTATTTCTGGCGGCCCTCGGCCATCTGCTGCTACTCGGCCGGCCAGTTCGGCGGCGTCCGGGCCGCGATGCCGCTGCGGGCCATGCTCGCCGAGATGGGCATGTCCAGCATCCCCTCCCTTCTGCCGATCCCGCGACTCCACAAGGTCATCGACGCGCAGGGCGTCCCCGCCGAGCCCTGGCTCGCGGCGGCGGCCGGCCGCTTCCTCGATGAGCTGGAGTGGCACGCCGAGGCCCTGCGGGACCGGCGCCGGGGCGGCACGCCGTACTGACCCGCGGAGCGCCCTCCGGACGCCGCGGGCCCGGGTCGGACGGTGGCTCGAGCGGTGCGGCCCCCAGCATCGCCCCTGCCGGAGCGGAGGTATTCGGACGGCGAACCGGGCCTCCACGCGGGCGTTTCTGTGCGCTGAATCTGTCGAGACGGCGCATTCGATTCTGGAAATGCCCAAATACTCGGCACACGATTGTAGAACAACTGTGCCGGATCGGGCCCGCGAGACGTTGAACCCGCGGAGCGCTCATGTCGCGAGACAGTATTGCGCTGTTGCAAAAAGGTGGCTGCACACAGCCCCGAAGTATGAGAGCTTGGCCGTGTTCCCGAACCCGGACCGATTCCGATGAAGATCGACGAGAGGGCGCTCCTGCAGGAGCGCGTGCGGACGCTTGTCCTGCGCCACGCCCTGGAAGCCGTACTGGACCGCCTCGCGTCGGTGGCGCGCGAGGCCGGGAAAGATGCCGAGACGGAATTCCTGAGCCTGGAGCAGTCGCTCGTCTCGGCCGCGCGCGGTCTCGCCGATCGGGCCACCGCCCAGAAGCTGGCGGTGCTGGTCGCCGTCGAGGACGCGGGCACGACGATCCGGGCCGCGTTCGACAACGCCCATGACCGCCTCGAGGCGCTGCGGCCGGCCCATCTCACCCTCGTCGCACCGACGGCGGCCGTCGCCGCCTAGCTGCGCGCGGTCTCGGGCTGAGCCCGGAGCGCCCGGCGCGGGCGCGATGTCGGTGCGGCCGCGCCTCGGGCTGGGACGCACCGCCGCGGGATCGTCGAGGACAGCGGGGATCTGGAACGCAGGGACCGGAATCCGGGACCGAACGTCCCGCCGCGCAACCGATACAGGCGGCGTCTCCTGCCGCACCGCTCGAAGATCCGGTCCCCGACTCGCCGTGGCTCACCGGAGACGTCCGCGAGGCTCCGCTCCGGCGCGGCCGGGGCTGGCGGAAGCCCGGATCGGGCGGGCGCGTCCGCGACGCGCCCGCCAGCTCACTGCCAGCTCACTGCTTGGCGCGATTGATGATCGCCCAGAGCGCGTGAGCGACGGGCTCGGTGACGGTGCGGCGGTACTTGCGGTGAACCAGTTGCCCGTTGTGGTAGACGTCCTGCTCCACGTAGAGCCGCTCGCCGTCCCAGCGGACGATGTTGTCGGACTCGGTGGTCTCCTCGACGCCGAGATCGCCTCGGAGAATCGAGTTGCCTGTCTGGGTCAGCATACGCGCGTCCTCGTTCACGCAGTCGGTTCTACCCGGGAAGCGCCGCCGCGGCCCGTGCAGCGCGATCCCAGGCAGCCCCCGATGTGGGCAGCATAGGAGGGCATCGGCGGACTTGCCAGCGAGGTGATGGACGCAAGCGCCCGACCGTCACGTCGTCCCCGCCGGCCCCGCGATCCGGGCACGACCTTAACGTTACCCATGTGCGCTTCGGCACGTCCAGCTCGGCCGTAAGGTGCGATCCTTCACAGGCGCACCCAGTCTGTCCGCACGACGCGGGCGGGATCGGCGGCGCGACGGAGGCGTCCATGCTCGCTCGCCCGTTCCGCCTGCTCGCCCCGGCGCTCGCAGCCCTCGGACTCGTGGCCCTGCGCCTCGCGAGCCCGTTCATCGGGCCGGTGTCGCCCGCGCAACCGGCCGCGACCGACGACGCGGGCGTCGTCTTCCGGCACTATCTCTGACGCTCAACCCCGGCGGCTCAGCACGGGAGCAGCGGCCGGCAGCGGGCAAGACGCGCCGGCCGCGGGCCCGAGGATGATGTCGCCTTGGCGCGGGTTGTTGACGGTGAACGGGGCCGTCTCCTGGAGACCGATGAAGCCGCGCCCGATCTGCGGCACGAACAGGTCGCCCCCGAACCGGACGAAGCAGCGGTCGAGCACCGCCTCGTAATCGAAGGTCCGCTGGGTGACCGGGGTCCCGCCCGCGCCCGGCGCACCGCAATAGGCCGTGATGTCGATCTGGCCCGGCCGCGCCAGCCGCACCGGGAGCGACTGGCCGGGCAGCAGCGTGGCGGGCGGGCCGCCGTCCTGACGGGCGACCAGAACGAGGTTCGACCGGTTGTAGACCCGGCGCAGGCAATCCGCCGACGCGCCGGAGACGACCGAGACCGACCCGACGATGCCGAGCACGAGGCCGGCCCATGCGCACGCTACACGCTTCGTCACCGCAATTCCTCCGCCGGCCGGGCGCTCGACCGGCCGAGGCCGTCGATGGTGCCGTCCCTGACTTGAACAGCGGCCAGCTTGGCCGCGCAAGACGAACGCGGCAAGACCCGCCGCGTTCACGCGCGCATCGTAAATTCCCGCGCGCGCCTCGGGATCAGCGGCGCTCGTAGAGGAGGCGGGCCCGGATCGTGCCCGGGATGGCGCGGATCTCGGTGAGCAGCGCCTCGGCATCCGCGTCGGTGGCGTCGGTCTCCAGCACCACGTAACCGACCTCGCCGTCGGTCTGGTAGAACTGCGCGGCGATGTTGACGTGGCCGCGGGAGAACACGTCGTTGAGCCGCCCGAGCATGCCGGGCAGGTTGCGCTGGACGTGGATGAACCGCGTCCCGGTCGGACGGGCCGGGAGCTGCACCTGCGGGAAGTTCACCGCGCCGACCGTCGAGCCGATATCGGAATAGTCCACGAGCTTGCGCGCCACCTCGGAGCCGATCCGCTCCTGCGCCTCCTCGGTGGAGCCGCCGATATGCGGGGTGAGGATCACGTTCTCGAGGCGCTGGAGCGGGCTCACGAACGTTTCGGCGTTCGAGCCGGGCTCCACCGGGAAGACGTCGACGGCCGCGCCCTTGAGATGGCCGTCGCGCAGGGCCGCGGCCAGCGCTTCGAGATCGACCACGGTGCCCCGGGCGTTGTTGATCAGGAAGGCGCCGGGCTTCATCGCCCGGATCTCGGCGGCGCCGATCATGTTGGCGGTGGCGTCGGTCTCCGGCACGTGCAGCGAGACGACGTCGCTCTGCGCCAGCAGGGCGTGCAGCGTCTCGACCGGCTCGGTGTTGCCGTGGCGCAGCTTGTCGGTGTGGTCGTAGAACAGCACCCGCATGCCCATGGCCTCGGCCAGGGTCGAGAGCTGCGTGCCGATATTGCCGTAGCCGACGATGCCCAGCGTCTTGCCGCGCACCTCCAGCGAGCCCACCGCCGACTTGTCCCAGCGGCCCGCGTGGGCGCCCACCGAGCGCGGAACGATCCGGCGCAGCAGCATCACGATCTCGCCGATCGTCAGCTCCGCCACCGAGCGGGTGTTGGAGAAGGGCGCGTTGAAGACCGGGATGCCCCGGTGGCGCGCCGCGTCTAGGTCGACCTGGTTGGTGCCGACCGAGAAGCAGCCCACGGCCAGGAGCCGGTCCGCCGCCTCGAAGGCGGCCGCGTCGAGCTGCGTGCGCGAGCGGATGCCCACCATGTGCACGCCCTGGAGCGCCTCGTGCAGGGCCTCCCGGTCCAGCGCCTTCGGCAGGCGGGTCAGGTTGGTGTAGCCGGCCGCCCGCATCAGCGCCACGGCGCTGTCGTTGATGCCCTCGAGCAGCAGGACGCGGATCTTGTCCTTCGGCAGGGAAAGCTTGTCGGGCGTCATGGGCGTCGATCGTCTGGCAGCAGGCCGGGCCGGGCGGTGCCGGCAGGCCCTGGAGTCGAGCGGCCTGGGATAAGAGGGCGCCGTGTGCGTTGCAACATGGCGCGGTGACGGACCGCCCCGCTTGACCGCAGCCCCGCCCCCGGCCTGCCGCATGGCTCACCGGATGCTGGCCGGCCCAGACGCGGCACGATTGCCGCAGGCGTCACCCTGCCAAATATTCGGGCAGCCCCAACCGTCCTGAACTGACCTCGCCGACGGAACTCGGCCTCCTCTCGCGGCTTATTGGGCCCTGTACTGTAACGACCCGCCTGCCGCTCCGTCGGCCGGCGTCCTTCCTCACGGTCCCCGACGATGCATATCCGCACCGGCTTCTCGATCGCCTTCGACACATTCGGCCCCACGCCGATGAACCTGCTCCTCAACGTGCGCCCGGAGCGGCGGGGCGACCTCCTGACGCCGGAGGTGATCGCCTTCGATCCGCCGGTCGCGGCGTCGCAGCACGTCGACGCCTTCGGCAATGTCTGCATGCGCATCGTCGCGCCGGGCGGCCGGATCACCATGGCGGCCGATTTCACGATCGCCGACAGCGGGCTGCCGGACGATCAGGCCCCCGGCGCCCGGCAGATCGCCGTCCAGGACCTGCCGGACGACGTCGTGCCGTACCTGCTCGGCTCCCGCTACTGCGACACCGACAAGCTGTCGAGCATCGCGTGGTCCCTGTTCGGCGGCACGCCGGAGGGCTGGGCCCGCGTCCAGGCGATCGTCGACTTCGCCCATACCCGCCTGCGCTTCGACTACCAGCAGGCCGACGCGACCCGCACCGCCTTCGACGGCTACACGCAGGGCGTCGGCGTGTGCCGGGACTTCGCGCACCTGGCGATCACCCTGTGCCGGTGCATGAACATCCCGGCGCGCTACGCCACCGGATACCTCGGCGATATCGGCGTGCCAAAGGACCCGGCGCCGATGGACTTCTCCGCGTGGTTCGAGGTCTTCCTCGAAGGGCCCGAGGGGCCGCGCTGGTACACGTTCGACGCCCGCCACAACCGGCCCCGCATCGGCCGCATCGTCATGGCCCGCGGCCGCGACGCCACCGACTGCGCCCTGACGACGAGCTTCGGTGCCGCCCATCTGGTCCGGTTCGACGTCCACACCGACGCGGTGGTCGAGCCGCCGGAGACCTTGGCCCGGGCCGCCTGAGGCGCGCGCCCGCCGCGTCACCCGGCCCCACCCGCTAGATCGCCTCGGCGGTCTCTCGGGCCGGCGCCGGGTTGTTCGCCAGGTGCAGGAACGTCTGGTCGAACTCCGCAACCTCCGTCAGCGCGTCCCAATCCTCGATGGTCAGGATGCCGCCGCTCAGCGTGACGAGCCCGCGTCCACGCAGGGTGCGCAGGACTCGGTTGAGGTGGACGCTGGTCAGGCCGAGCGCGTCGGCGAGTTCGGACTGCTTGGGCACCAGGGGGCAGCTCAGGCCGCGCGCGAGCCCGACCGCCTTCTGCCGCAGGTACAGCTCGCAGAACAGGTGGGCCACGCGGCCCAGCGCCTGCCGCCGCCCGAGGCTGGTGATCCGCTCGCGGTAATGGGCGGCGTCGATGAGGCTGTCGCGCCAGAGCGTGCCGGCGAGCCCCGGATTGCGCAGGAGGACCGCGCGCAGGTCGTCGTGCGCGATCAGTGCCACGACGCAGGACGTCAGGGTGGCGAGGTTGTGATCCATCCGGTGCAGATGGAGGCTCTGCAGATCCGGCAGGTCGCCAGCGATGTAGAACGACAGGATCTGCCGCCCGCCCTCGGCGAGGGCGGCGTAGCGGTAGACCCATCCCTGCAGGACGAGGCAGCTGTGGGTCGGCCGGTCACCGAACCGGACGATGTCGTGGCGGGCCGGCAGGTTCCGGACCGTGTGCGGCAGATCGAGAAGCGCCGCGCGGTCGGACTCGGCGAGCCGCGCGATGCTGTCGAGCTTGCGCGCCAGCATCTCCATCGGGGCGTTGTACCCGTTCGGCATCGGGGGCTCAGGCCCCGGATCGCGCGGAGCGCGCGGTGCCGCTGCGCCGACGGGGGGCAGACCGAGAGTCGAGATCAGGACAACCCACGCTTCACCCCCCCTTACGCCCCGGATCGCCGACCGGCGCGGACCTCGGTCGAGCGGGGTTGCCCCCTCAGCCGGCGGAAGCGCGACCGCAAACGTTCGACGGCGGACAAGTTTGCCGGATCTGCGGCCGGCGGCAAGACCACCGATATCGCCCGGACCCCGCGGACCGTCCTCCGCCCCGCGAGCCTAAAACCCTAATCGGTTGAAGTCGCAAGGCCGATGTTGTAAGGGACGCGCGTCCTCCCGGATCCGCCCTCGCGCGCTCGTCTTCTGGCGCGCCCGCCGGGCCGCCGGACGGACCGCCCTCGTCATCCGTATCGACGCGTCGGCAAACCGGGTCCCGCGGGACCGGTCGCCTCTCCCGAAAGACTCCGGGAAGGCCGCGGCGAACGGGGGCGCCTGCAACGCGAGCCGCCGACGCAACGGGCCTCCGCCGGGGGCCGTTCAGGAGACAGAATGACCGCAGGTACCGCTCTGGGGCGTGGCCCGAGCCGCGAGGATTTCGCAGCCCTCCTCGAGGAGAGCTTCCTCGAACACGAGATCACCGAAGGCTCCGTCGTCAAGGGTCGCGTCGTCGCGATCGAGAAGGACGTGGCCGTCATCGACATCGGCGCCAAGACGGAAGGCCGTGTCGCGCTCAAGGAATTCACCGGTCCCGGCCGCGAGGGCGAGCTGAAGGTCGGCGACGAGGTCGAGGTCTACGTCGACCGGATCGAGAACGCGCTCGGCGAGGCCGTCATCTCGCGCGACAAGGCGCGCCGCGAGGAGAGCTGGGTCAAGCTTGAGAAGTCGTTCGAGAACAACGACCGCGTCACCGGCACGATCTTCAACCAGGTCAAGGGCGGCTACACGGTCGACCTCGACGGCGCCGTGGCGTTCCTGCCGCGCTCGCAGGTCGACATCCGCCCGGTCCGCGACGTCACCCCGCTGCTGGGCACCCCGCAGCCGTTCCAGATCCTCAAGATGGATCGCCGCCGCGGCAACATCGTCGTGTCGCGCCGGACCGTCCTCGAGGAGAGCCGCGCCGAGCAGCGCTCCGAGCTGGTGGCCAACCTCGAGGAAGGTCAGGTCATCGACGGCGTCGTCAAGAACATCACCGAGTACGGCGCGTTCGTCGACCTCGGCGGGATCGACGGCCTGCTGCACGTCACCGACATGGCGTGGCGCCGCGTGAACCACCCGTCCGAGGTGGTCACGATCGGCCAGACCGTGAAGGTCAAGATCATCAAGATCAACCACGAGACGCACCGCATCTCGCTCGGCATCAAGCAGCTGCTCGCCGATCCGTGGGAGGGCATCGCCGCCCGCTACCCGGAGGGCGCCAAGCTCAAGGGCCGCGTGACCAACATCACCGATTACGGCGCCTTCGTGGAGCTGGAGCCGGGGATCGAGGGCCTGATCCACGTCTCCGAGATGAGCTGGACCAAGAAGAACGTCCATCCGGGCAAGATCGTCTCCACCTCCCAGGAGGTCGAGGTTCAGATCCTGGAGGTCGATCCGGTCAAGCGCCGGATCTCGCTGGGCCTCAAGCAGACCCTGCAGAACCCCTGGGAGGCCTTCGCCGAGAAGCACCCGGTCGGTTCCGAGGTCGAGGGCGAGGTCAAGAACAAGACCGAGTTCGGCCTGTTCATCGGCCTCGAGGGCGACGTCGACGGCATGGTCCACCTGTCGGATCTCGACTGGAACCGTCCCGGCGAGCAGGTCATCGAGGAGTTCAAGAAGGGCGACATGGTCCGCGCCCAGGTTCTCGACGTCGACGTCGAGAAGGAGCGGATCTCGCTGGGCGTGAAGCAGCTCGGCGGTGACCCCTTCGCCGAGGCCGGCGAGATCAAGAAGGGTCAGATCGTCACCTGTGAGGTGGTCGAGGTGAAGGATGCCGGCGTCGAGGTGAAGATCGTCGACACCGACATGCAGACCTTCATCCGCCGGGCCGAACTCGCCCGCGACCGCGGCGACCAGCGCCCCGAGCGCTTCGCCACCGGCGAGAAGTTCGACGCCCGCGTCGTCCAGTTCGACCGGAAGGCCCGCCGCGTGCAGGTCTCGATCAAGGCCCTCGAGGTCGCCGAGGAGAAGGAGGCCATGGCCCAGTTCGGCTCTGCCGATTCGGGTGCCTCCCTCGGCGACATCCTCGGCGCCGCCTTCAACAAGAAGCGCTCCGACGACGAGTGAGACACTGGCTCCGCCGCCCGGCCTGTCCGGGCGGCGGAGCCGACGGTTGAGACCCGCGCGGGACCCCGGTCCCGGGCGGGTTTTTCTTTGGGCGCCGGCAATCCAAGGTTGCCAGGAGCGCGCGGCCGGTCCGGTCGTGCCGCCCGACGCGACAGCGACGGGCGGCCCCGTCATTTTCTTCGCGCGCCCCGTATCCAGGCCCGCGGAAAATGCTCTAGAACACCGGCCTCGCTCGGCTCGGGCCGGGCGAGCCGAAGGAAACCAAGGACTTGCCCGGCGCGGGGGTACGCCTCCCGCACCCCGTCGAGGGGCCGGTCGGGGTGCTTTAGGGGAAGCGACAGCATGGCAGCCGATGCCGAACTGCTGATTGACCGGCGGCGCCTGCGCCGCAGGTTGTCCCTCTGGCGCGTGCTCGGCGTCGGCGGCCTCATCGTGGCGGTCGGGGCCCTCGGGTACCGGGTGCGGACGGGCGCGGACGGCGCCTTCGCGGTGCAGCCCCAGATCGCCCGCATCTCCGTCTCGGGCTTCATCGCCGGGAGCGAGGCCACCGCCAAGCTGATGAAGCGGGTCGGCGATTCGGACGCCGTGAAGGGCGTGATCGTCTCGATCAACTCGCCGGGCGGCACGACTACGGGCTCGGAGGAGATCTTCCGCAACCTCCGGGCGCTCGCCGCCAAGAAGCCGATCGTGGCCTTCGTGGACGGCACCGCCGCGTCCGGCGCCTACATCACCGCGATCGCGGCCGATCACATCGTCGCGCGCGAGACCAGCCTGGTCGGCTCGATCGGCGTGCTGTTCCAGTACCCCGACTTCTCGGGTCTGCTGGACAAGGTCGGCGTCAAGGTCGAGTCGGTGAAGTCGTCGCCGCTCAAGGCCGAGCCCTCGGGCTTCACCCCGACCTCGCCGGAGGCGCGCGCCGCGCTGGCCTCCGTGGTGGGCGACACCTACGCGTGGTTCAAGGGCCTCGTCGCGGAGCGCCGCGGCATGGATCCGGCCCAGCTCAGCACCGTCTCGGACGGACGGGTGTTCAGCGGGCGCCAGAGCGTGCCGCTGAAGCTCGTCGACGAGCTCGGCGGCGAGCGGCAGGCGGTGGCGTGGCTGGAGAGCGCCCGCGGCGTCCAGACGAACCTGCCGATCAAGGACTGGAAGCCTGCCTCGGAGAGCCGGTTCTCCCTGTGGTCGGCCGCCGGGATCGGCGCCGACCTCCTCGGCCTGGAAGGCCTGGCGGCGCGGCTGCGATCCGTCGGCGCCGAGGCCGAGGCCGCCCGAGGCGGGATGCTCGCCCTCTGGCGCCCGGAACCCTGAACGACCGCCGCCGCGCAGCCCGCCCCGATCCCGCGAGAAGATCCCACGCCATGATCAAGTCGGAGCTCGTCCTCAAGATCGCCGAGCAGAACCCGCATCTCTACCAGCGCGACGTGGAGATCCTGGTCAACGCGATCCTCGACACCATTTCCGACGCGCTGGCCCGCGGCGACCGGGTCGAGCTGCGCGGCTTCGGCGCTTTCTCGGTCAAGCGCCGGGAGGCGCGCCGGGGACGCAACCCGCGCACGGGTGCCGCCGTTGCCGTGTCCGAGAAGGCGATCCCCGTGTTCAAGACCGGCAAGGAGATGCGCCAGCGCCTGAACGCCGCCGGGATCGGCGAGAATGCCTCGGCCGCCGAGTAGGAAGGACCTGTGAGCGCGATGATCCGTTTCCTGAAGAGCCTCGTGCTGCTGCCGATCGCCGCCCTGGTGATCCTCCTGGCGGTGGCCAATCGCGCGCCGGTGCGGCTCTCCTTCGATCCGTTCAACGTGGACGCGCCGGTCTTCAGCGTCGATCTCCCGCTCTACGCGATCCTGTTCGGCGCGGTGGCCCTGGGCATCGTGGTGGGCGGCATCTTCACGTGGCTCGGCCAGGGCAAGACCCGCGCGCGGGCGCGCTATCACCGCCGCGAGGCCGTCCGGCACGAGCGCGAGGCGACCCGCCTGCGGGCCTACGCGCCGGAGACCGAGACCTCGGGCGTCTACACGGTCCCGAATACCGGCCGGACGGCCCTGCCGGCCCCGCGCTGAGGCGGCCCCCTCAGCGCCGGCCGCGCGCGGCCGCCACGAAGGCCGCGATCTTCGCCGGATCCTTCACCCCGGGCGCCGTCTCGACACCCGACGAGACGTCGACGGCGCCGATCCCCGTGCGGGCGAGGGCGTCGGCCACGTTTCCGGCATCCAGTCCGCCCGACAGCATGGTCCCGGGCGGGAGCGCGGCGCCGCGCAGGATCTCCCAATCGAAGCGCCGGCCGTTGCCGCCCGGCAGGGCGGCGTCCGGCGGCGCCTTGGCGTCCAGCAGGATCCGGTCGGCGACCGCCGCGTAGGCCGGCAGGGCCGCGAGATCCGCCGACGTCGCGATGCCGAGCGCCTTCATCACCGGCCGCCCGGTCCGGGCACGGATCGCCGCGACGCGCTCCGGGCTCTCCCGGCCGTGGAGCTGGACGAGATCCGGATCCACCGCCTCGACGGACGCGGCGAGAAGCGCGTCGTCCGGATCGACGAGCAGGATGACCCGCTCGGCCCGGCCGCGGGCCAGAGCGGACAGCGCGGCGGCCCCCGCCAGCGCCACGTGCCGGGGACTGCGGGGGAAGTGCACGAGGCCGATCCAGTCCGCCCCGGCCTCCAGAGCGGCGGTCAGGGTCGCTTCGGTGCTGAGCCCGCAGATCTTCACGCGGGTCGGGGGCGGGGAGGAGGCCATCGGTCTCCTATAGCCGATCCCGCACCGACGAGCAGGCCCGCGGCGCGCCGAGCGGTCATACCGGTCGCGCCCGCACCGCCCACCCGGCAGTGCCGGCCGGCAGGGCCGCTCGCCTAGTACAGGGCCGGCACGTAGACGTTCGGGATCGGGAAGCCGCTGAAGACGAGCTTGCCGTCGACGAGCCGCAGCGGCGGGAGCGCCTTCAGCGGCGTCCCGTCGGCCGGCGCGTCGGGGCCGGGGCGCTGGGCCAGCCCCAGGAGCCCGCCGACCAGCTGGCCCACCAGCGCGCCCCGGTCCGAGCCGAAGCGCTGGCCGACGATGCTGCCGACCAGCGCGTCGACGCCGGCCGCCCGCAGGTCGATCTGCCCGGCGGGCCGGTGGGCGGCGTCGAGGGCGAGGCTGCCCTTCGCCTGGACGCGCTGCGGGCCCTTGGCGAGCGACAGGGCCGTCAGGTCCAGGGCACCGCCGGCCTGACGCCAGCGCTCCAGCTCGCGCGCCACCGTCCCGGTGCGCAGCACGGTCGCCTGCGTCAGGGTCGCGTCCAGGGCGAGGTCGGCCGGATCCTGCGTTCCGGTTACCGCGTCGAGCTGCGGAACCGCCGCCTGGTTCAGGCGCAGGCTGACATCCACGGCGCCGTCGGAGTCGAAGCGGCCCGGGCTCGGCCGGGCATGCAGCTCGAGGTGCCGCCCCGAGACCGCGATCGGGCCGGGCTCGGCGCCCGTCACGGTGATGTCGGGCTTGTCGACGACCAGGGACGCGCGGCTGAAGCCCCCCGCGGCGCCGTGGAAGCTGCCCTGGAGCGCGGTCCAGGACGCGTCGCCGGTCAGCGGGCCCTGCTCGACGTGGAAGGGGCCCGCGCTCTCGAAGACGACCAGGCGGGGCTGGTAGATCTGCGCCACCGCTGTGCTCGGGCCGAGCCGGAAGCGCCCGTCGGCGCGCTCGAGGGTCACGGCGCTGCAGCGCAGTTCCAGGCGGAACGGGTAGCCGCCGAGGGATCGGTCCGCGCAGGTCCAGGTGCGTCCGGCGGTCGCCTCGCGGGCGATCCAGCCGTCGATCTCGCTGGCCGCGCGCTCCCGCATCCACAGCCAGCCGGCCGACCAGCCCACGACCACGAGTGCGAGCAGGATGTAGGGCAGGAACAGCCCCCGCCGGGATCGCCGCGCGCCCCGTACCGGAGCTGTCTCAGCGGCACCCTCCGGCCGCGTCCGATCCTGCACCATGCGTTCCGCTCCCCGACCCGTCCCCGCGGGGACATCGTGACCCCGGCTTGTGGCCACGCAAGGGGCGAAACTGGGGCAGCACCGCCACGGGTCGACCGCCGCGGACGCGATCCGTCCGCGCGCGGCGCGTTCCCGGTCAGACCTGCGCCGGCTCGACGGTGTCGACCTGCAGATCCTCGACGATCGCCGTCCGCTCGGCCTCGTTCTCGGCGAGGCGGTGGACGTGCATCTCGGTGGCGCCCCGGCGGCGGACACGGTCGAGCCAGGTCCGGCGCAGGTGGTCGCGCGGGCTCTCGCTGGAACTCGCCACCGAGACCATCTCGGCGATGCCGGCGTTGTCCCGGCGGACGGCGATCACCACGGCCTGCGCCATCTCGTCGAGGTCGAAGCCGCCGGCCGGGTGGACACCGACCACGTAGCGCCGGCCGGAGCGGCCGCGCCAGGCCGAGAGCGGGAGCGCGGGGGAGCCGCGCAGACCCGCGGTCGTCTTGAGGCGTTCTTCACGCACATCCTGCCTCCGGGTGCGATCGTCCTTCAGGTCGCGGAGCGCGGCCGACCAGGACAGGGCTCTTCTGTTCGCCATTTGTTCTAACCTAACGCGCGATATCCACAGGCGTCAAGGGCGACGTTCCTAGAGCGAGATGTGGCGACGATGCCCGTTATCCACAAGCCGCCGGGCGCCGGTCCGACGCGGAAAACCGCGCTCGCGAACGGCTCAGCGTCGGGCGTCTGCGGCGGCCGGCGCCTCGTCGGCCGGCACGGCGTGCCCCTCGGCTGCGAGGCCCTGGAGGCCGCCCTCGACGAGGGCGTTCGAGGCCGTCTCGAGCCGCTCCTGGGCCAGCGCCTGGAACTCCTGGCGGGGCAGGCCCGGCGGGATGGGCGGCAGGAACTCGATCACCGCCCGGCCCGGCCGGCGCACGAGGCTGTTGCGCGACCAGAACAGGCCGGTGTTCAGCGCCACGGGCAGGCAAGGCACGTTCAGGGCGGTGTAGAGGTGCGAGAGCCCCTGCTTGTAGGCGGGCGGCGCCCCGACCGGACGCCGGGTGCCCTCGGGGAAGATGATGAGCTGGCGGCCGTCCCGGATCGCCGCGCCGGCGGCGGCGTTCATCAGGCTCATGGCCCGGCTGCCCTTCGACCGGTCGATCGCCACCATGCCGCTGCGCGACAGGTACCAGCCGATCAGCGGGATAAGCAGCAGCTCCTTCTTCAGGATGTAGGCGAAGTTCGGCAGCACCGTGCAGAGGGCCAGCGTCTCCAGGGCCGACTGGTGCTTGGCGGCCACCAGCAGGGGGCCGGCCGGGATGTTCTCCAGCCCGCGGAACTCGACCCGCGTTCCCGCGACGACCCGCAGGAGCCACAGGGTGATCCGCCCCCAGGCGCGGGCGAGCCGCAGCACCGACCGGCCGGAGACCAGCATGGGCAGGCCGGCGAAGGCCAGGACCGTCGTGACGGCGTAGAAGCAGATGTTGAAGGCGAGAGAGCGGAGGGCGAGCATCGGGAACCGTGTCGTGGCGGCTCCCCTGTAGCGCGCCCGCGTGTCCGCGGCCAAGGGCGACGTGCCGGGCGGCGTCAGGTCCCCTCGGGGCGATGCCCGTCCCGGACGAGCCCCGCGCCGCGCCCGGCGACCAGCCAGTAGACCAGGCCGGCGCTGGCACCGACCGCGAACAGGATCAGCGTCAGGCGCGCCTCGCCCGCGAGGAGGGCGGCGTCGCGGGCGCCGCCGGACCGGAGCGCGCCGCGCGTCAGCCAGGGGAGGGCGGCGGTGAGCAGCCCGCAGCCGGCGCCGTACCACAGCAGGCCGCGGCGCCCGAGGATCTCACCGCCGAAGCCGATCACGGCCGGGGGTACGAACAGCAGCGCGAACAGCGCCTTGGCGAGGCCGGCGAGGAGCAGGGCGAGCCCCTCCGGCGGCAGCCCGGCCGAGAGGTCCGGCAGGGCCATGTCGAGTCCGGCGAGCGCCCCGCCGGACAGCCAGGCCTGCGCGGCCGGGTCGACGAGCAGCGCCAGGACCAGGACCGCGAGACCCGTGGGGACAGCGAGCAGGAGGGCGAAGGCCCCTAGAATCAGGCGACCGAGGGCGTGCATGCCGCGAGCCTCTACACCGGGTGCCCCCGCCCGTCGCGCGGAAGCCGCGCCCGATCCTCGCGGATCCGGCGCGGCTTCCATCGTTCCGCGGCCCGGGGGGCGTATGCCGTCAGCCGTGGGCCGGGGCCGCGCCGCCGGGATCGCCGTGCGTGTGCTTCTTCCGGAACCGGCCCAGCCAGATCGAGAAGTGGCGGATCACCACGTAGAAGACCGGGGTCAGGAACAGGCCGAAGAAGGTCGCGCCGATCATCCCGAAGAACACCGCGGTGCCGAGCGCCTGGCGCATCTCGGCGCCGGGGCCGGTCGCCACGACCAGCGGAAGGGTGCCGAGGATGAACGCGAAGGCGGTCATCAGGATCGGGCGCAGGCGGAGACGGCAGGCCTCGACCGCCGCCTCGACCGGGCCGCGATGCTCCCGCTGCTCGATGTCGTGCGCGAACTCGACGATCAGGATCGCGTTCTTCGCCGCGAGGCCGATGAGCACGATCAGGCCGATCTGGGTCAGGATGTTGTTGTCTTGCCCCCGGAACTGCACGCCCGCGAGCGCGGCGAGCACGCCGGTCGGCACCACCAGCAGGATCGCGAGCGGCAGCGCCCAGGATTCGTACTGCGCGGCGAGCACGAGGAAGACCAGCAGCACGCCGAGGGCGAAGACCGCGCCGGCCGTGCCGCTCGCCGCCTTCTGCTGGTAGGCGATCTCGGTCCAGTCGTACGAGTAGCCGTCGGGCAGCGCCTTCTTGGCGATCTCCTCCATGGCGGTGAGCGCCTGTCCGGTGGAGACGCCGGGCTTGGCCACGCCCTGCACCGGGACCGAGTAGTACAGGTTGAACCGCTGCACGATCTGCGGACCGGTCACGTCCCGCACCGAAGCGAGGGTGCCCATCGGCACCAGGGCGCCGGTGGAGGAGCGCACCTTGATCTGCGAGATGTCCTGCACCGACGTGCGGAACGCCGCGTCGCCCTGCAGGCGCACCTGGTAGATGCGGCCCAGGGTGTTGAAATCGTTGACGTAGGTGCCGCCGAGATCCGCCTGGACCGACGAGAACACGTTGGCCAGCGGCACGTTCAGCATCCGCGCGATGGTGCGGTCGATGTCGAGGAAGAGCTGCGGCGTCGAGTTGTCGAAAGTCGTGAACACGCGCTGCACGTCCGCGCTCTGGTTCGCCTGGGCGATCACCTCGCCGGCGGCGGCCATGAGCGGGCCGATATCCGAGGATTGGCGGCTCTCGATCTGCATCTTGAAGCCGCCGCCGTTGCCGAGACCGCGGACGGGCGGGGGCGGGATGACGATGACCCGCGCCTCTTGGATGTCCGAGGTGGCCTTCAGCACGTCGCCGGTGATGACGGCCGCGCTCCGACCCACTTCCGCGCGCTCCTTCGCCCCCTTGAGGGTCAGGAACATCACGCCGGCATTGGTCGTGTTGGTGAAGGTCGCGCCGTCGAAGCCCGCGATGATCACCGCGTTGGCCACGCCGTCGACCGTCCGGGCCTGCTTGGCGGCGCGCAGGCACACCTCCGTGGTGCGGTCGAGGGAGGAGCCGGACGGGAGCTGGACGACGCCGATCAGGTAGCCCTGGTCCTGGTCCGGGATGAAGCCCGTGGGGGTCGTCTGCGCGAGGTGGAGCGTGCCAGCGATCACCGCGGCGTAGACCAGCAGCATCACGCCCAAGCCCACGATCCCGCCGGTGAGCACCCGGATCGTTCGGCCGTAGGCGTTCGACGTGGCGTCGAAGCCGCGGTTGAAGCCGTTCGCCAGCCAGTTCACGAACCGGGTCAGGAAGAACTTCGGCTCCTTGCGGGCGTGGTGGGGCACCAGCAGCAGCTTGCAGAGCGCCGGCGACAGGGTCAGCGAGTTGAAGGCCGAGATCAGGGTCGAGGCCGCGATGGTGAGCGCGAACTGCTTGTAGAACTGGCCCGAGATGCCCGGGATGAACGCCGTCGGCACGAACACCGCGGCGAGCACCAGCGCGATGGCGATGACCGCGCCGCCGACCTCGTCCATGGTCTTGTGGGCGGCGTCGCCCGGCGACAGGCCCTCGGCCATGTTGCGCTCGACGTTCTCCACCACCACGATCGCGTCGTCGACCACGATGCCGATCGCGAGCACCAGCCCGAACAGGGTCAGGTTGTTCAGCGAGAAGCCGAAGGCGGCCATCGCCGCGAAGGTGCCGATCAGCGAGACCGGGATCGCGATGACCGGGATCAGGGCGGTCCGCCAGCTCTGGAGGAACACCAGGACCACGATGACCACGAGGCCGACCGCCTCGAACAGGGTCTTGTAGACCTCGTGGATCGATTCCTCGATGAACTCCGTCGGGTTGTAGGCGATGCGGTACTCGACGTCCGGCGGGAAGTTCTTCTTGACCTCCTCCATCACCTTCTTGACCGACGCCGCCGCGTCGAGCGCGTTGGTGCCCGGCCGCTGGAAGGCGCCGATGCCGACCGCGGGCGTGTCGTTGAGGAACGAGTTGGTCGTGTAGTCCTTCTGGCCCATCTCGACGCGGGCGATGTCCTTGACCCGGACGAGGCGCCCGTCCTGCGCCTTGATGATCACCTCGGCGAACTGCTCGGGCGTCTTGAACCGCGCCTGCGACTGCACGACGAGCTGGAACGCCTCGCCCTTGGCGGCCGGCGGACCGTTCAGCTGGCCGGCGGCCACCTGCACGTTCTGCTCCTGCAGGGCCGTCGTGACGTCGGTGACCGAGAGGCCGTAGGCGGCGAGCTTGTTCGGGTCGACCCAGACGCGCTCGGCGTACTCGTTACCGCCGAAGATGGTGATGTCGCCGACGCCGTCGAGGCGCAGCAGCTCGTCGCGGATGTTCAGGTAGATGTAGTTGGCGAGGTAATTCTGGTCATAGGTCTTGTTCGGCGAGAGCAGGTGCACGACCAGCATCAGGTCGGGCGAGGCCTTGCGGACCGTGACGCCGAGGTTGCGCACGTCCGGCGGCAGGCGCGGCTGCGCCACCGAGAGCCGGTTCTGCACCAGCACGTTCGCGATATCGAGGTTGGTGCCGACCTTGAAGGTCACGGTCAGCAGCATGTTGCCGTCGTTGGTCGACAACGACGTCATGTAGAGCATGTTGTCGACGCCGTTGACCTCCTGCTCGATCGGCGTCGCGATCGTGGCGGCCACGGTCTCGGCGTTGGCGCCCGGGTAGGAGGCGCGCACCGTCACGGTCGGCGGCACGATCTCGGGGTACTGCGAGACCGGCAGGCTCTCGTAGGCCACGAAGCCGAGGATCAGGAACACGATCGACGTGACGGACGCGAAGATCGGTCTGTCGACGAAGAAATGGGCGAAACGCATCGGTCAAACCTCTGAGGCCCGCCGGTCTCCCGGACGGGGCCCTGCGTCGTCGGTGCGGGGCGCGCCGCGCGGCGCGCACGAAGGCGTTCGTGTCGAGCCGCGCGGGCTCAGGTCTTGCTCGGGGGCAATTCGATCGTCTCGGGGGTGACCTTCGCGCCCGGACGGACACGAGACAGCCCGTTGACCACCACGGTCTCGTCGCCCTTCAGCCCTGACTGGATCACCCGGTAGCCGTCGACCTTCGGTCCCAGCACGACGTCCTTCTGCTGGATCACGTTCTCGGGCCCGACGATGTAGACGATCCGCTTGTCCTGATTGGCCGCCACGGCGTCGTCGGGCAGCAGGATGCCCTGGAACGGCTTGGTCGCCGGCATCGAGACGATGCCGAACAGGCCGGGCTTGATGAACAGGTCGGGGTTCGGGACGGTCGCGCGCAGCAGGATCGTGCCGGTGGCGTTGTCGACGCGGTTGTCGACGAAGTCGAGCGTGCCCTTGCGGGTGGGCTTCGCCTCGCCGGACAGGGCGATCAGGATCGGCACGCCCTTACCCTGCTGGGTCTGGCCCATGCCGATGCCGAGGCTGTTCTGGTACTTGAGGAACGACTTCTCATCGACCGTGTAGCTGAAATAGATCGGGTCGAGGGACACGATCGTCGTCAGCATGGTCTGGTCGGCGCTGACGATGTTGCCCTCGGTCACCAGGCGGCGGCTGATACGGCCGTTGATCGGCGCCTTCACCTCGCTGAAGTCGTAGTTCAGCTGGGCGTTGTTGAGGGCGGCCTGGGCGCTGTCGACGTCGGCCTGGGCGGTCTGCGAGGCCTGCCGGCGCTGGTCGGTGACCTGCTCGGAGATGTTGCCGCTGCGGGACAGGGTCTGCGCGCGCTCCAGGTCCGTCTGCGAGAAGGACTGGCGCGCCTTGGCGGAGGCCAGGGCCGCCTGGGCCTGCTCCAGCGCCGCCTTGTAGGGGCGCCGGTCGATCACGAACAGGACGTCGCCCTTCTTCACCGTCTGGCCGTCGACGAAGTTGATCTTCTCGAGGTAGCCGGTGACGCGGGCGCGGACCTCGACGTAATCGATCGCGTCGAAGCGGCCGGTATACTGATCCTGCTCGACGATCTGGCGCACCACGGGCTTGGCCACGGTGACCTTGGGCGGCGGGCCGCCCGGCGCCTGCGCGCGGGCCGAAGTCGCGAGGGGGCCTGCCGCGAGAGCCGCGATCAGGCCAGACAAGACGGTGAGTAGGCTGGGAAGCCGGCTGCGCATCGGGTCCTGCTGTCCGTTGGCCGACCGTCCGGTCGCGCCGAGCTTGACGATTGTTCCGCCGCGGGTGCGCCGTAACCCGCGGTCGACGGTGTTGCTTGTGCGCGAACGCACATCACGGTCCCGCGAGCCGGATTGAAACGGCAGATTAGGCGACAGTTTCGCCCGCGCTGTACCAGTCCTTGAAACCGCCCTTGTAGTGTTCGGCGAGGTCGAGCCCGGCATTCTGCGCCGCCATGAGCGCGTGAACCGAGCGGACGCCCGAGGCGCACGAGAACACCGCCCGCCGGCCGTCCTCGGCGACGAGGGCCGCGACCGCCTGCGGGTCGAAGCCGGAGAGCGGGTGCGAGACGGCGCCGGGGATGTGCCCGGCCTCGTACTCGTGCGATTCACGGACGTCGATGAGCAGCATCGAGCCGTCATCGAGCCCTTGCTTGACCGTCTCGCGATCGAGGTCGACCACCCGCATCGGCAGGATCTCCGTTCCGCCCGCTCTCGGCCAGGCTGGCTGACTGACGCTTTTCCTTATTCGTCAGACTCCGGCGGCGCAACGTGCGTCGTCGTCCCGCGGTCGCGGGCCGCGACCGTCGGCCGGCGGGCAGGCGTCTGGGTCCGGCGCGGATCGGCGGTCGCCGTCAGAGCGCCGCGAGGGTCGGCGCCACGGCCGCGAAATGCGCGGGCCAGTCCGGCGGCCGGTACCCGGTCAGACGGCCGGCTAGTTCGGCGCGGAGCGACCCGTCGGGCCGCGCGAGCGCCTCGATCGCCTCGATCCAGCCCGGACCGTCCAGGGGATCGCGGAACAGCGCGAAGCCGTCGGCGATCTCGCGGTGGACGGCGATGTCAGAGGCGATTACCGGCAGCCCCGAGGCCGCGGCCTCGACGACGGGGATGCCGTAGCCCTCGGTGAAGGACGGCATCAGCAGGGCGGTGCAGCTGCGCATCAGTGCCGCCAGACCGTGGGTCGACAATCCCGAGGCCTCGATGACGTGGGCGCGCACGCCGGGGCAGCGCTCCAGCATGTCGATGGCGCTCTCCGCCTCCCAGCCCCGGCGCCCGACCACGACGAGCCGGGGTGCCGCCGCCCCGTGGCGCTCGGCCAGGAGCCGCCAGATCTGGAACAGCAGCAGGTGGTTCTTGCGCGACTCGATGGTGCCGCAGACCAGGAAGGTCGGCCGGTCGGGGGTGAACCGGGGCCCGGCGTGGCCGAAGGCGGGCTCGACCCCGAGATGGCCCACGGCCACCGGCGGCCGCCCGAACCCCTCGGCGGCGAGATGCGCGAGGGTGCGCCGGCCGGTATCCTCCGAATTCACCAGGATGGCGGAGGCGTGCCGCCCGATCGTGCGCAGGCGCGCCCGGTGCCGGTCGGCCTCACCGGACCGGCCGTATTCCGGGTGGGTGATCGGGATGAGGTCGTGGACGAAGAACGCCGCCCGGACGTCCCGCCGGGTATAGAGCCAGTCGAACCGCCGCGGGTCGTCGAGGCGCAGGTGCGAGGTGTGCAGGTAGAGCGCGTCCCGGGGCAGGATCGCGACCGACCGGCCGCGCAGCGCGATGTCGACGGTCTTGCGCGCCTGGATCCGCCGCCGGTCGGCGGACCCGGCCTGCGGTGCGGCGCCGGGCGCCGGCGCGGCGGGATCGCCGCAGCGGGACGCGAGCCGCCGGTAGACCGGGTCCGACGCGGCGTCCCGGTCCTCGACCCAGCCGGCCGCCACGGCCTCGACGATCTCCAGCGCCTGCGCGCGGTCGAGGATGCGCGGTCCGAACGCCGTGGAGACGACGCCGACGCCCGTCTCCGCCCGGCCGAGATAGGCGCGCGCGTAGGCGAGGTCGACGCGGTCGATGCCCGACGGGCTCGCGTGGCGCAGCCGCGTGACGAGGCGCGTGAGATCGAAGGCGATCGGTCGGTCCGTCATGATCCTCTGGCAATCGCGGGGGCGAGGCCTCCCCGTAGCGGGCCTGACCCGCGAGAGCCAGCACATCCGCGCGGCCCGCGCGCCGAAGGGCTTGCGCGGGCGCGGCGCGGAGGCTAAGAGCCGCGAGCCCTAGCGGCGTCGGAGTGTAGCGCAGCCCGGTTAGCGCACTAGTCTGGGGGACTAGGGGTCGTGGGTTCGAATCCCGCCACTCCGACCATTAAAGCCTTTCTGCTGAAAGGCTTTTTCCACGAACAACCGGCCGGCCG